>JBDTXN010000065.1:0-15659 GCA_040006175.1 Gemmatimonadota bacterium
GATTCGGACTTTGTTGCCGAACTGGACAATTTGCTTGCTACTTACGTCGGTCGTCCTTCTCCATTGAGCGACGCCCCTCGGCTCTCGGCATTGGTGGGAGTGCCGGTGCTGCTCAAGCGCGAGGACCTGAACCATACGGGCGCGCACAAGATCAACAACACGGTTGGGCAGGCGCTGTTGGCGCGGCGGATGGGGAAGCGCCGCATCATCGCGGAGACGGGCGCAGGACAGCACGGCGTTGCGACGGCGACGATCTGCGCGCGATTCGGGCTGGAGTGCGTGGTGTACATGGGCGAGGAAGACATGCGCCGGCAGGCGCTGAACGTTTTCCGCATGCGATTGATGGGAGCGCGAGTGATCCCCGTGACTTCGGGAACGCGGACGCTGAAGGACGCTACGACGGAAGCAATTCGCGATTGGGTTACGAACGTCACCGATAGTCACTACATCATCGGATCAGTGGTTGGACCTGCACCATATCCCCGCATGGTACGTGAGTTTCAGGCAGTCATAGGACGCGAGGCGCGAGCGCAGATGCTCGCGCAGGTCGGACGCCTCCCGGCGACCGTCGTCGCGTGCGTGGGAGGAGGCTCGAATGCGATGGGCATCTTTCATCCTTTCGTAGACGATGCGAGCGTGGAGCTCGTCGGCGTCGAGGCCGCAGGCGAGGGGCTCGACACCGAGCGCCACTCCGCGTCACTGTCGCGCGGAACGCCGGGCGTGCTGCACGGCGCCCGCAGCTACCTGCTGCAGGATGCCGCCGGTCAGGTGCATCCCGCGCACTCCATCTCGGCGGGGCTCGACTATCCGGGCGTTGGACCGGAGCACTCGCATCTCAAGGACAGCAACCGTGCGCTGTACGTCTCGATCACGGACGACGAGGCGCTCGAGGGGCTCGTGACCCTCAGCCGCCTCGAAGGGATCATCCCCGCGCTCGAGACTGCGCACGCGATCGCCTGGGTGGTAAAGGAGCGCGCGCGCTGGTCGCCCGACCAGCCGGTGTTGATCTGCATCAGCGGACGTGGAGACAAGGACGTGACGCAGGTGAGCGAGCTGCTCGGAGATCGCATAACCCCGTGACGTCGCCGACGATTGCGCCGCCAGAGCTCTCGGAAGACGAGCTCCCGGATCCGCCGTGCTCTCCTCATCTCATCGAGGAGCTGCTGCGGCATCTCGCGCGGTCGATCAAGACGCACCAGCTGTACCTGCCGAACAATCCGATCTATCAGCGCGCGATCGAGAATTTGCGAGCCGCCTTCGCACCCATTTGGCCGCACACGCCCGAGATCGTGCTCTCCATAACCGAGGCGGACTTTCGCTGGTTCGGCCGCTCGGTAATGCACGAGGCCAACCGCTCGGAGAGCGTGCCGTGGGTGTTCTTCAAGGACGGCGTGCGCGAGTTGACAATGATGCAGGGCATTGAGGACGACGAGCTCGTGTCACTGCTCGGCATCATGCAGCGCGTCAGGAACGCCGCGCCCGAGGAGGATGACCTCCTCACGCTCCTATGGGAGCAGGAGTTCACGCGGCTCAAGTACCGCTTCGTCGAAATCAATCTCGACTCGCAGGCATCGTTCGACGCGTCGCCGGAGCCGCCGAAGGAGCGCACGCTCCCGATTGTCGAGGATATTCGGGCCGAAGAGGCGGCACAGCCGGAGCGCAAGTCGGGCATCGTGCGCATGGAGGATCTCGACGCGACGCTCTACTTCCTCGACGAAAAGGAGATCGACTATCTGCGAGGCGAAGTCGCGGCAGAGCAGAGTATCGACATGCCGCGCAACGTGCTCGCGATTTTGCTCGACATCTTCGAGGCGCAGGACAACGAGCAGGTGCGCGATGAGATCTGCGGCATCTTCGAGAGTTACATGCTCAATCTGCTCGCGGGCGGCGCATACGGGTCAGTTGCGTACCTGTTGCGCGAGACCGCGCAGCTCATCGGCCGCACCGCGGCGCTCACGTCCGTGCACAAGGAGCGCCTGCTCGCGCTGCCTACGAGCCTGAGCGACCCGGCAGTGCTCTCACAGCTCCTGGAGGCTCTCGATCAATCGGAAGCGATCCCGGAGCAGGCCGAGCTCGATGCGCTCTTCGACCAGCTCCGCGGCGGCGTGCTTGGCACCGTGCTCGGCTGGCTGAAACACGCACAGAAGCCGGAGCTGCGAACGGCGCTCGAGCGCGTTGCCGGGCGCATGGCCTCGTCGAACAGCGCCGAGATGATGAAGCTGATCGGGTCGGACGACCCATCCGTCGCGATCGAAGCGATGCGGCGCGCCGGTGAGCTCAAGACTGCTGCCGCGGTCGCGCCGCTCTCGAAGGTGCTGCAGCTGACGAACGTCGAGCTGCGTCTGGCTGCCGCGCAGACGCTGTCCGAGATCGCATCGGCAGGTGCGCTGCGCCTACTCGAGACCGCCCTCGATGACGACGACCGCGACGTGCGCGTGGCCGCCGTGCGCGCGCTCGGAACGCGCGGACATCGCGCCGCGCTGCCGAGCGTCGAGGCGGTGGTGCAGGGGAAGTCGGTGAAGGGGGCGGACCTCACCGAGAAGATGGCCTACTTCGAGGCGTACGGCGCCCTTGCTCGCGAGGAAGGGGTAGCGCCGCTGGACAAGCTCCTGAACGGACGCAACTTCCTGGGCCGACGTGCGACACCGGAAATTCGCGCGTGCGCGGCGCGCGCGCTCGGAATCATCGGCTCTGGTGGCGCGCTCGAGTGCCTGCGGCGTGCAACGGGTGATCGCGATCCGATGGTTCGCAGCGCGATCAACCGCGCGATGCGTGAGCGCACGTAAATGACCATGCCGACGGCACAGAACGCCGGTTCGACGAGCTTCGCGCCGCCCAGTGTGGCGGAGCGGGGAAGCGACGGCTTCGTGCGCAAGATCGGACGCGAGTTTCTGCTCGCGATCTATGGCGCGCTACGCACCGTGAAGATGTACCCGCCCGACAATCCGGTCGTGCAGAAGACGATGCAGGAAGTGGTGCGACTCTCGGAGGAGATGCTCCGCAATGAGCGCGAGGTCGAGCTGCGCGTGTCGGGCGAGTTCATCTTCATCAACACGACCCGCCTTCGCCTCGATCTCGAGAACTACGCCAGCTTCAGCCGTATCATTGGCGCGTTCAAGGATGCGGGCGTCGGGCTCTGTCGCATCCGCGAAGGCTCGGCCGTGCGAGACTGGGTCGTGTTCCTGACACTGCTACAGAACGCCGCCGTCGGGGATATCGATGGCCGCCTGTACGCGCTCGGCGAGAAGCTCGCGGCGGCGAAGGTGATGGCGTTCGAGCTCGGACCGCCGACCAACCTGGACGAGGAGCTGCGGCAGAAGGCGAAGGAGGCAGCGAAGCGCACCTACGCGCAGTCGGTGACGGTCACGAAGGAAGTGATCAACTCCGTGCGCATGGGGCGCAGCCCGAACATCAAGAAGATCAAGCGCGTGGTGCAGGGGATCGTAGACCAGATCCTGAACGAAGAGACCTCGCTCATCGGGCTGACGACGCTCCGAGACTACGACGAGTACACATTCACTCACAGTGTGAATGTGTGCATCTTCTCCGTCGCGCTCGGACGAAAGTTGGGGCTCACTCGCATCCAGCTGTACGATCTGGGAGTCGCCGCGCTGATGCACGACATCGGCAAGGCGCGCGTACCGCTCACGATTCTCAACAAGCCGAGCGGGTTGAGCGAGGAGGAATGGCGGACGATCTGTGGCCACCCGTGGATGGGCGTGCTCCAGCTCTTCGCGATGCGGGGGCAGAACGACATTCCGTATCGGGCGATGATCGTCGCGTTCGAGCACCACAAGAAGACAGATCTATCGGGCTATCCGAAGCACGTGCGTCCGCGCGCGATGAGCATCTACAGCAAGGTCGTGGCCGTTGCGGACGCGTTCGACGCGGCGACATCGCGACGTGCGTACCAGAACACGCCGCTGTCGCCGGCCGATGTGCTGCAGGAGATGCGCATCAATCCGCACCGCGGCATGGATCAGGTGCTCGTGAAGGCATTCATGAGCCTCGTGGGTCACTACCCGGTGGGCACTCTGGTGGTGCTCGATACGTTCGAGATGGCGATCGTGAATGCGGTGAACGCGGCACCGGAGGCGCTCGCACGTCCGATCGTGCGCTTGATCAGCGACGAACGGGGTAACTTGCTGTTCCCTGGCACGATCGTGGATCTCAATCAGATGAATGACTCCGGTGGCTATGCCCGCACTATCATCAAGGTCGCCGATCCCGAACGCTATGCCATCCGCGTCAGCGACTACTTCGTCTGATCTGATCTCGCGCCGGTTCGTCGCGCTGCGTGAGCGCGATGCGAAGGCGCTCGTCGTCTACATCACTGCAGGGCACCCCGATCGCGCGCGCTCGCTCGCGCTGCTTCGCGGGATCGCGGAGGCCGGCGCAGATGTGATCGAGCTCGGGGTCCCGTTCTCGGATCCGCTCGCGGACGGACCAGTCATTCAGGCCAGCTCGCAGCGCGCGCTCGATCTGGGAATGACGTTCGACGGTGTGCTGGAGCTCGCGGCAGAGGCGGCGGTGGATGTGCCGCTCGTGCTCTTCAGCTATCTCAATCCGATCGTGGCCGCGGGACCGCGCGCACTCGCGCGCGCGGCGGCGTCAGGGATCCACGGACTGCTCGTCACCGACCTTCCCGTCGGCGGCGATTCGCAAGTCGAGCGCGAGATCGGCGAATCGCCCCTCGCATTCATCCGACTGGTCGCACCCACCACGCCCACGCCGCGCATGGCGGAGATCGCGCGGCATGGCAGCGGCTTCGTATATCTCATCAGCAGGCTTGGCGTAACGGGGATGCAGAACGAGATCGCGAGCGGACTCGCGGATACCATCGAGCGACTGCGCAGCGCGACGAAGCTCCCCGTGTGCGTGGGCTTCGGGATCTCGGGTCCCGAGCAGGCCGCATCGGTCGCGAAGCTCGCGGATGGAGTCGTGGTGGGTAGTGCAGTTGTGAGCGCAGCGGAAGAGAGCGTCGATGCCGCCGTATCCCTCGTGCGTTCGCTGCGAAAAGCGATCGACGCGCGCTGACGCGCGTCCGCCAACGGCAACGGCGTTCCAGTGCGCCGCTCGCGAGCGCTTCGACTCAGGTGTCGCGCAGCGTTCGCTCCACGCGTTCGTCCGGCTTCACGAAGATCGTCTCCGATCGTTGCACGAGCACGACCCCCGGTGCGCCGCCTTTCGCCTTGCGCACGTACTTGCGCCGCGTCCAGTCCACCGGCACGAGCGCCGATCCGCGCGATTTGCTGTGCCACGCCGCGAGCACCGCGGCTTCCTCGAGGTCGCGCGCCGGCGGCGGCTCGTCGCGGGACCAGCGAAGCACCACGTGCGCGCCCGCAGCATCACGCGCGTGAAGCCACACGTCGCCGGGCGACGACTCGCGAAAGGTGAGTGTGTCGTTCGAGAGGGCGCCACGGCCCACCCAGATCTCGAGCCCGCCGCTCGACCGGTACGTTCTGAACGGTCGAGCCGGTGCGCGCGCCGCCGCCTGCCGCTCGAGCTGCGTCTCGGGCTCCGGTGCATCCGCCGGCGCAACCTCGAACGCGGCGATTCGACCCGGCAGCGACAGGAGCGCGCGCTCCATCGACCGAACGTCGTCGTAGAGTCGCTCCGCGACCGTCACCGAGCTCTCGCCTTCATCGTGTACGACGGTCGCCGCCGAGCCATCCGTGAGCCGCACGCTGTCCGGTGCGGGAACGTCACCCAGTGACATCAGCGCGTCCGCGAGCAACCGGAGCCGAGGAGCATCCGCCGCGCGCTTGAGCTCGCGCCGCATGCGGTCGAGCGCACGATCGCGCCGATCGTCGGCGCGCGCAGTCACCACCGTCTCCTCGGGAGCGTCGTTCGGCGCAATGAGCGACTGCGCCGGCGCTGCACCGTCGCACATCGGAAACGCGACGAGCGCCCGCCCGCACCACGACGGCTGCGCCGGATCTAGCGCGCACAACTCACGGTAGCGCACTGCCGCGAGATCCGGCGAGGACGCCAGCCATCGCGCGACCAACGGGCTCACCCACCGGCCTGTCATCAACAATGCCACATCGCCGCTCGCCGCTGCCGCGCTCACGGATCGATCCTCGAGCAGCTCCCGCGGCGCAGACCTCGGCGGAAGTGCTCCGCCGATTCGAGCGATCGCGCGACCGCTCTCATGCGCGAGCGCGGCTCGCGCAGTCGGCAGCATGCTCACCTCGAGCAACGCGCGCTTGCTCACCGACCCACGAAACTTCCCCTCGCGCGCAAGCGTGATCACGAGCCTTCGATCGTCCTCGGGCGCACTCACGCCCTCGACGATCCATCCGGCAAGCGGCCCGCGCTCCTCCGCCTGCTCGCGCTCGCGCACTACCACGTCCGGAACCGAGAGATCGATCTCCACTGCCAAACCCTGGCCTGCAGAAATCACCACTCGCCGTTCTTCGCGGTCGAGGTGCCCCGCGCGGATCGTGCCCCCTCGCCATCTCGCGTCGAGCTCGCGCGCAAGATGGTAGACGGTCAGGCTGTCCATGGAACCGAGGTGTTTGACACGCGCGGAGGATGCCCGTAAATTCTTTGCCTGTCAACACATGCATCCTCTCGCCTACATCGCCCTCGGCTCCAATCTCGGCGACAGGGATCAATTTCTTGCACGGGCGCGCACGGCGCTCGCTGCACTTCCGGGCAGTCGTCTCGTGGCTGAATCTTCGGTGGAAGAGACGGCACCGGTCAGCGACGTTCCCCAGGGCGCGTATCTCAATCAAATGGTCGCACTCGAAACGGCGCTGTCTCCACGTGAGCTCCTCGCGGCGCTGCAGCGCATCGAGAAAGATGCGGGGCGCGTGCGTTCGGTCCACTGGGGGCCACGAACGCTCGACCTCGACATCGTGCGTTTCGGTGATCGGCACATCGACGAGCCCGATCTCGTGATTCCACATCCACAGCTCCCCCATCGCGACTGGTGGCAACGCGAGCTGGCCGAGCTGGGGGCAGCCGAATGAGCACGAGCGATGGCGAAGGCGCACGCGTGACGATCCGCGACTTCCAGGAGCGAAAGAATCGCGGCGAGAAGCTCGTGGTCGTCACGGCTTACGATGCGCTCTTCGGGAAGCTCGTGGACGAAAGCGGCGTCGATGCGGTGCTCGTCGGTGACTCGCTCGGAAATCTTCTGGCGGGATACGAGACGACGCTTCCGGTCACGCTCGATCAGATGGTGTATCACTCGCGATCGACACGTGCGGGCGTGAAGCGCGCACTGCTGATCGTCGACATGCCCTTTCTCACCTACCAGCTCTCCCCGCGCCGAGCGTTGGAGAATTGTGGACGGGTGATGCAGGAGGGCGGCGCCGACACGGTAAAGCTCGAAGGCGCATCGGAGACCGTGCTCGCTGCGGTCCGCGCCGTGACCGAGGCGGGGATCCCGGTGATGGGGCACCTGGGCTTCACACCCCAGTCGGTGCTCGCGCTCGGAGGCGCGCGCGTGCAGGCGCGCGACGCGCAGAGCGCATCGAAGATCGTCGATGACGCCAAACGTCTGGAGGACGCGGGAGCGTTTTCGATCGTGCTCGAGCTCGTCCCCTCCACCGTGGCCGCGCGCGTGACGGAGGCGGTGAGCATCCCGACCATAGGGATCGGTGCCGGCGCTTCGTGCAGCGGGCAGGTGCTCGTCCTTCACGATCTGCTCGGGCTCAACGAAGGCTTCAGCCCGAAGTTTCTCAAGCGCTACGCCGAGCTGGCCGGAGAGGTGCGAGATGCGCTCTCGCGTTTCGGAGACGAGGTGCGCGCGGGAAGCTATCCCGACGACGATCACAGCTTCTAGCCGGCGATGTCGTCGTGCAGATCATAGAGGGGATCGAGCCGCTTCGCGCAGCCCTCGCGGAGCCGCGGCGCAGCGGCGCCGGCATTGCCCTCGTGCCGACCATGGGCGCGCTGCACGAAGGACACCTCGCGCTCGTCGACTGCGCAAGGGAGCGCGCAGCATGCGTCGTCATGAGCCTCTTCGTGAATCCGCTGCAGTTCGGACCGAACGAGGATTTCGCCCGCTATCCTCGCGATCGCGAAGGCGACGCGAGCCTTGCGGAAACGCGCGGAGTGGACGTCCTCTTCGCGCCGCAGCCAGATGAGCTGTACCGCGCCGGTCGCGCGGTGACCGTCGTTCCCACGGCGCTCGCCTCGCGCTGGGATGGCGCATCGCGGCCCGGACATTTCGCGGGTGTGCTCACCGTCGTCGCGAAGCTCTTCAACATCGTGCAGCCGGATGTCGCGATCTTCGGACAGAAGGACGTCCAGCAGGCGACGTTGATCCGCGCAATGGTACGCGATCTCGACTTTCCGATCCAGGTGATCGTCGCGCCGACCGTTCGCGAACAGGACGGCATGGCGCTCTCGAGTCGCAACGCGTATCTGAGAGCATCCGATCGGAAGCGCGCCCGCGTCCTTTCACGTGCACTATTCGCGATGCGTGACGCGTTCGATGGCGGCGAGCGATCTGTAGCCGCGCTCGAGGCAACTGGCAACGCAGTTGTTGGCACGGAGCCCGAAGTGAAGCTCGAGTATCTTGCCGTGATGGATTCGGACACGCTCGAGCCCGCGCCCCTCGCGACTGCCGGCAGCGTCATTGCCATCGCGGCTCGCGTCGGCAGCACGCGCCTGATCGACAACATCATACTCGGCGCACCGAGCGCCGGGGCATGAGCGCGACGGAGATCGAGCTGCCCGCGTGGGCGCTCGCGTCGCCCAAGCGCCGGGCGCACATCGCGCGCGTCACCGAGCTGGCGCTCTCGTGGGCGGATGCCATGCGCGTGAGCGAGACGGAGCGCGAGGCGTGGCGCGATGCGACCCGCTGGCACGACGCGCTTCGCGACGCGTCCGAGGAAGAGCTGCGCGCCATCGTTCCGCATCTCGATTGGCCAGCATCGCTGCTTCACGGACCAGCGGCCGCGGCGCGTCTCGCCGAGGACGGCGAGCGGCGCACGCCGGTTCTCGATGCCGTCTTCTGGCATACGGTGGGCAATGCGCGCTGGGATCGCACGGGTCGCGTCGTCTACATGGCTGACTTCCTGGAGCCCGGACGACAGTTCGATCGGAAGGAGCGAGCGAGCCTCGCGTCGAGCGTGCCGAATGACTTCGACCGAACTTTTCGGAGGGTCATCAGAATGCGCCTGGCCGAAAAGGTTGCCTCGGGGGAAAAGCTGCGTGCGGAGACGGCAGCGCTGTGGGAGAGCGCCCAGTGAACCGCCGAGTGCTCCTGATCGTCGGCGGCATCGTCGCGCTGGTCGCGATCACGGCTGGTGTGGTGCGCAGTCGGACGTCGAGTCCGAATCGGAGCGTGCCGCAGCGTCCCACCAGCAACGAGACCGCGAACAAGGTGACTTCGTCGCTTACGGATCCTAAATGGGCGACCGGGACGCGCATTACCGTCGAAGTGCTGAATGCCACGAAAGTACGCGGGCTGGCACGCCGAGCGGCGCTGGCGCTGCGCGACCGGGGGTTCGACGTCGTGTCTACCGGAACCAATCGCGATGGGTTCGACAGCACCAAGGTTCTGGATCGAACCGGACACCGCGATTGGGCGGCTCAGGTCGCGAAGGCCATGGGCGGGGCTACGGTGCTCGAGCGACCCGACAGCTCACGCGACGTTGACGTGACCGTGCTCATTGGGGGATCGTGGCACCCCCCGTCCCAGCCGTTCTACCCGTAGCTGTCCGCACGCCGCGGCAATGTCCTTTCCGCGACTCTTCCGGATGGCGACTTCCACTCCCGCGTCGCGAAGCGTCCGCGCGAAGCTCGAAATGCGCTCGGGTGGCGATCCTTTGAACTCGAGCGCGCCACCCTCGTGAAGGGGAATGAGGTTCACGAATGCGCGGCAGGACCGGGCGAGCGCAGCGAGCTGCCGCGCATGCTCCGGGGCATCGTTGACGTCGCCGAGCATCACATACTCGAAGGTGACGCGCCGATCGAATGTTTTCGCCTGAGCGATCACGTCGGAAAGAGGATACTTCACGTTCACCGGCATGAGTTGGCGCCTGAGCTCGTCCGACGGCGCATGGATCGAGATCGCGAGGCGAAACTGCTCGGGGCGCTCGGACAGCGCAACGATCCCCGGCATCACGCCGACGGTAGAGACGGTGATGTGCCGTGCACCGATCCCGATGCCCTGCGGGCTGTTCAGAATCGTGAGCGCCACGTCCACAGAGCTCCAGTTCATCATCGGCTCGCCCATCCCCATGAACACGACGTTGGTGACCGCGATCGGTGGGTCGAGCAGCGCCATCTCGCGAACCTGCGCGGCAATCTCCCATGCAGCCAGATTGCGCTGAAATCCCATGCGTCCGGTAGCACAGAATGCGCATTGCAGCGCGCAGCCAGCCTGCGACGATATGCAGAGCGTCAGTCGCCCACCTTCAGGAATCGCGACCGTCTCGATCTCCTGCCCCTCGGGGAGCCGGAGGAGAAACTTCTCAGTTCCGTCGGACGAGGTCTGCCGCGCGACCATTTCGAGGCGCGGAATCGTGAAGCGCTCCGCGAGCGACGTTCTGAGAGCGACCGGCAAGACCGTCATGGCAGTGAAATCCGCGGCCGGATTCTCCCACAGATGGCGCACGACCTGCGCGGCACGATAGCCAGGCTCGCGAATCGCGGCCATGTGGTCGCGCAGACACACGAGCGCCTCGGTGGGCGTGAGGTTCAGCAGATTCGTAGGAGCGGCCATGATCCTGAGATGGAGACGGTGCGCGCGCGTCGCGGTGCGCGCACGGGACTCAACTTAACCGGTTTGGCGGCGCATTCGTTCCCATTGGACACCTCCCGCACCACGTGAGTGACGTAGGAATAACTCCGTGTCTGCCATACACATAAGGGATGCGCAACTCGACTGGATGGAGCCTCGGACGCTTCCCCGGAGGGGTGTCGGGGTGTAGATTTCCGAGCACATTGATGACCATATCGGAGCTGTCGTGAGCTTGATTTCGACACGGTCGTGGACGCGAGTGAGCGCCGGCGGACTGGCGCGCACCACCCGCTTCCGGAATGTCGCGCGCGCCGGTCACCCGGCCGAGTGAGCTCGCAGCGCTGGTTGCCGCCCCTCCTATGGGCGGCGCTCATTGTCATCCTGACTTCGATTCCAGGGTCGCGACTTCCGATTCCACCATTTCGGAATTTCGACAAGGTCGTGCATCTCACGATCTATGGAGTGTTGGGGTGGCTCGCCGCGTGCGCGTGGGCTGAAGGATCTCGACTTCCTGCGGCCGCGATCGCGGTCATCGCTCTCATCTCCTGCTTCGGCGCACTCGACGAATGGCACCAACAATTCATACCGCTACGGTCGACGGACCTCCTGGATTGGGCGGCAGATACGACGGGAGCGACGATCGGGGTGACGGTGGCCATGGTGGCGAGCACGCGGCGGGCGCGGAAGTGAGCGACGAGCGCACGCTCGCAACGACGTTGCGCACACATCCCGGTGGCGCGCTCAGGCGCGAGCACGTGGGCGCGCGCGTGAAGCTCGGCGGCTGGGTGCAGCGCCAGCGCGCAATGGGAGGAATCGTCTTCCTCGATCTGCGCGATCGGGCCGGAGTGGTGCAAGTGTCCTTCGACCCGAAGTTCGCAGACGCCGAGGCGATCAAGCTCGCGGGATCGGTGGGACGCGAGAGTGTCGTGCTGATCGAGGGGGAGGTGGTCGCGCGGCCGGAGAATGGTCGCAACGCGGAGCTCGCAACGGGCGATGTCGAGGTGAAGGCGGTCACGATGCGGGTTGTGGGACCCGCCGAAACGCCCGCGATTCCCGTGGTGCTCGGAAAGGGCGAAACGCTCCCCTCCGAAGAGCTGCGGTTGCGTCACCGCTACCTCGATTTGCGCCGCCCCGATCTCCAGGCGAACATCGTCCTGCGGCATCGATTGATGCAGGCCACACGCCGGCACTTGAGCGACCGCGGCTTTCTCGAGATCGAGACGCCCATCCTGACGAAGCCGACGCCCGAGGGCGCCCGTGACTATCTGGTGCCGAGCAGGGTGAGTGCGGGAGAGTTCTACGCACTGCCGCAGTCGCCGCAGCTCTACAAGCAGCTGCTCATGATCTCTGGCTTCGATCGCTACTTCCAGATTGCTCGCTGCTTCCGCGATGAGGATCTCCGCGCGGATCGTCAACCCGAGTTCACGCAGATCGACATCGAGGCATCGTTCATCTCTGCGGAGGACATCTACGCGCTCGCGGAAGGACTCATTGCGGCGCTATGGAAGGAAGCGGGCGTGACGATCCCAACTCCGTTCCCTCGCATGAAGTACGCGGACGCGGTGGAGCGCTATGGTACCGACAGGCCGGACCTGCGATACGGGCTCGAGCTGTTCGATGCGACGGAGATCTTTCGCGGCGTGGACTTCGGGATCACACGTGGCGCGATCGACGGTGGTGGTCGCGTGCGCGTGCTGCGCATACCCGGAGGCGCCGCGCTCTCGCGCAAGCAAGTCGACGAGCTCGAGGCGCTGGCAAAAGGTGCCGGTGCCGCGGGGATGCTGCGCCTCAAACGTGAGAAGGGGGAGCTGACCGGACCGCCGGCGAAGTTCCTGTCCGCGCACCAGGGCGCCGCGCTCGGCATTGCCGAGGGCGATCTGTGTCTCATGGTGGCGGCGAGGGATCGTGTCTCCTCTCCCGCGCTGGATCGCGTACGGCAGGAAGCCGCCAGGGTACTGCAGCTCGTGCCGGCGAACACGCTGTCGTTCCTGTGGGTGATCGATTTCCCTCTCTTCGAGAAGGATCCCGCGACGGGCGCGCTCGGCGCCGTGCATCATCCGTTCACGTCGCCGCATCCCGACGATCTCGCGCTGCTCGACGGTTCGCCGGAGCAGGCGCGCGCGCTTGCGTACGATGTGGTGCTGAATGGCACCGAGCTCGGTGGTGGCAGTATCCGCATCGCGGACCCCGAGGTGCAGCGGCGGATGTTCAACCTGCTCGCGATCGACGATGAAACGGCGCAGCAGCGCTTCGGATTTCTACTCGAGGGGCTGCGCTCGGGCGCGCCCCCGCACGGAGGCATCGCGTTCGGATTCGACCGGATTGCCATGCTGCTCTCGGGCGCCACGTCGCTGCGCGATGTGATCGCGTTCCCGAAAACCACAGCGGCGCGTGCGCTGTTCGAGGGCGCGCCTACACCAGTGGCGGAGGACGATTTGAGAGATCTGCACATTCGACTGGCTCTGAATGGAGACGGAATACGATGAGTGAGGAGCATCTCACGCAGCGCCTCAACGCCGAGGGCGCCGATCTGCTCACGCTTGCCGGCGTCAACGACTCCAATCTCATTGCGCTCTCGCGGATCACGGGCGTGCGCGTGTCGTTGCGCGGCGATTCGCTCTCGCTCACCGGCCCCGGCGACGCGGTCGAGCGCGCGACACCCGTGGCGCAGCGCATGCTCGACACGGCGCGACAGCAGCTTACGCTCACGCCGGACGACGTCCAGCGCCTGAGCGAAGATCCGGGTGACGGCGCAAACGGCGGATCGAACGGCGAGATGCGCCTGGCTCTCCCGGGCACGCGCCGGATCATTCAGCCGAAGACGACCGGTCAGGCCGAGTACATGAAGCTGATTGCCGACAATGACATCGTGGTCGGAATCGGGCCGGCTGGAACGGGCAAGACCTATCTGGCGGTCGCGATGGCGGTGGATGCGCTCGCACGGAAGCGCGTGCGGCGCATCGTGCTCGCGCGTCCGGCGGTCGAGGCGGGCGAAAGCCTCGGCTTTCTGCCGGGCGATATGCAGGCGAAGGTCGATCCGTATCTGCGTCCGCTCTACGATGCGCTGGACGACATGATGCCGGCCGAACGCGTGCAGAAGGCGCTCGAGTCCCGCACGATCGAGATCGCGCCGCTCGCGTACATGCGCGGGCGCACGCTCGCGGACGCATTCGTGATCCTGGACGAGTCGCAGAATGCGACGAATGCGCAGATGAAGATGTTCCTGACGCGCCTCGGCGTGAATTCCAAGGCGGTGATCACGGGTGACAAGACGCAGATCGATCTTCCGCAGCGGGAGCAGTCCGGGCTTATCGAAGTGGAGCGCGTGCTGAAGGGAATCGAGGGGATCGGGTTCCACTACCTCAGCGAGGCCGACGTCGTCCGCCACCGTCTGGTGCGGGAGATCATCAAGGCGTACGCCCGCGACTCGGGAGTGGAGTAGCGCGCGGATGGAGGCGCGCATTCCGCATTCGGGCGCGGTGAAGGTGGCGCCGGACACGGGGCACGAGCGATTCGCCCTGCACGCGCCGCGCGTCGCACTTCTGCTGGCGGTCGCACTGATCACGTACCTGCTGTTCCCCACGAGCGCCGCGGTCGATTCGCCGATCTTCGAGGTCGGCTCCGTCGCGACGCAGAATGTGATTGCGCCCTTCGGATTTACCGTGCCGAAATCCGCCACCGATCTGCGCGAGGAGCGCGAGCAGCTCGCGCGCTCGGCGAAGCCAATCTTCGTTTACTCATCGGCGGCCACGGATTCGTCGCAGCAGCAGCTCTCGACCCTCATGCGCGGCATTGGCGCCGCTGTCGACTCGGCTGGAAGGAAGAACGAAGTGCCGGCAGCGGTGAGCGCCGCAATGGCGCACGGTCTCGCGCTCACGCAGGCGGAGGGCGCGTATCTCGCGCGGTCTGACCGCCGGCGCGCGCTGCAGGACGCGGTGCACCGCGCCTACGCGAGATGGCTCCCCGAGGGGCTCGCGGCGTCGGGAGCGCTCGACGACGTGCAGGGTGAGATGCTCGTGCGCCGCGGCACGGAGGAGCGCAACGTACTCGCCGACAGCGTGCTCACGCTCGGGATGCTGCTCCGGCGTGCGCGCCCGCTCCAGCCTGATCCCAATTCCTCGGTGGCGGATGGATTGTATCTGAAGTTGCTTGCGGGACTTCTGCATCCGACCATCATACCCGATCCCGTCGCCACCGAGCGCCGTCGCGCGGATCTGCGCAGCTCCGTCGATACGAATCGCTACATCGTTCGCGCGGGTGAGAAGGTCGTGGGAGAGCACGAGGTGGTGGGACGCGCAGAGTTCGACAAGATGCACGCGATGCACGATGCCATGCAGTCGTCGGTCGGCGGCGACCGCGGCTTTCGGCGCGTGCTCGGCGGAATCGCGTACAATGCGCTCGTGCTCGCGATCTTCGGCATCGCGGTGCTGGTCTTTCGCCCGCGGCTGTATCGCTCCATGCGTGCGCTCGCGCTTTTCGCCGGGGTGTTTACGCTCGTGCTCGTGGTGGCGGCGATCGGCGCACAGCTCGAGCCCGTTCGCCCCGAGCTGGTGCCCGTCGCAATCGCCGCGATCATCTGCAGCATGCTCTTCGACACGCGCATCAGCATGATCGCCGCGATGATCCTCGCCGTGCTCGTGGGAGGACAGAGCATCTATCGGGGGACCAACGCGCTCTTCCTGAATCTGGTGGGCGGCGCTGCTGCAGCGTTGAGCATGCGCACGGTGCTACGGCGCGATGAGGCGTACCGCTACGTCATCACGATTGGTGTCGCGTATCTTCTCGCCGCGCTGACGCTCGGACTCACGCTCGGCTGGACGACCCGGCAGATCGGCGTGAGCGGTGGCTTCGGCGTGCTCAACGCGTTCGCATCCGTGGTGCTCGCGATGTTCCTGATGCCGCTGGCCGAGCGGCTGACGGGAGTGACGACGGCGCTGACGCTCGTGGAGTGGTC
>JBDTXN010000066.1:0-15635 GCA_040006175.1 Gemmatimonadota bacterium
GGCCAATCGTGTGCCCAGCCATCCCATACGCGAAAAGCGTGCGGGATTCCCTTCGCCCACAACGAATGCGAAAAGCTCTCGTTCGTCCAGAACATCGAATCGTCTCGGCCTATCGCGAAGATGATATCCATGCGCCGGAGCGCCGACAGCCGCCCATCATCGAACTCGTTCTTCACGAAGTCCGCGGGGTTGTTGAAATAGACCGAATCGTCGGAGTAGCCGCCGGTCTGCTCCTTGATGTCGTACAACCCGCTCATGCCGAGCACGCGACCGACGAGCCCGGGATGCCGCAGCCCGAAGCTCATCGCGTGGTACGCACCGAAGCTCGCCCCCGCCGTGATCAGAAACGGGTTCGAGTTCATGTGTGTCGACAGCGGCAGCACCTCGTGAAGCAGATAGCGCTCGTACGCCTCGTGTCTGCGCGCGCGCTCCGCCGGATGCGTGTGCGTCGCGTACCAGCTCTCCGCGTCGATGCTGTCGACGCAGTACAGCTGCAGCCACCCCTTCTCGAGATGCTCGCCGAGCGCTCCCATCATGCCACGGTCTTCCCACTCGAAGTAGCGTCCCATCGATGTCGGGAACACGAGCACACGCGCGCCGCCATGGCCGAAGATGAGCAGATCCATCTCCTTGCCGAGCGATGGGCTGTGCCAGCGGCGGAGCTCGCGGTGCATCAGCCGTTAGCGGGATAGAGGAAGTGCAGCATCGCGGGCGCGATCTCCGCCCATGCGAACTCGGTGTGCGCGGCTCCGTCGACTTCCTCATAGTGCAGCGACTCGCCCACGGTCCACCCCTTCGACACGAGCGCGTCGCGCACGCGCCGTGCACCGGCGACCACCCCTTCGCCCTCAGCCGTTCCCGTCGACAGCCAGACGCGCAGCGGCGGCGCGCTATGCAGCGCGCGCACCCGGCGCACGATGAACCGGTTGTCCCACCACACGCTCGGACTCAGCACGGCAACGTTCCAGAAAATTCCGGAGTACTTGAGCGCGAGGTAGAGCGACACGAGCCCGCCGAGCGATGAGCCGCCGATCCCGGTGTTGCGCGCGTCGGCAAGCGTGCGATACTCGGCGTCGATGAACGGCTTGAGCTCCTCGACGAGCATGCGCCCGTACTTGTCGGCATTGCCCCCGGCGCGCTTGGCCGAGTCGCGCGTTGGCGTGTACTCGTCGATGCGGTAGGCGCCCGCGTTGTAGATGCCGACGATGATGAGCGGCTCGACGAGCCCGGCGCCGATCGTCAGCTCCGCGGCCTCGTCGAGGTGCCACTCGCCGCTGAACGACGTCGCATCGTCGAAGAGATTCTGCCCGTCCTGCATGTAGAGCACCGGATAGCGCCGCTCGAGCACATCATCGTATCCCGGCGGGAGGTAGACGATGATGTCG
Source organism: Gemmatimonadota bacterium (assembly GCA_040006175.1). Classification (GTDB taxonomy): domain Bacteria; phylum Gemmatimonadota; class Gemmatimonadetes; order Gemmatimonadales; family Gemmatimonadaceae; genus FEN-1250. The sequence goes on from JBDTXN010000066.1 coordinate 1,386, forward strand.
TGCTCGCTCGTCAGATAGCGCGAGCGCACCCCCTCGTGCATCCGGAAGTTGCCCGTGAGGGTGCGTGGTTTTCGCGCGTCTGACATGGGGAGAAATTGAGAGGAGTCGCCACTCTCAAGGCAAGTGCCGAACCAGCGGGTTGCCGCCCCGCTAGCGCGCCGAAACTCAGTCCGCCTTGAGCCCCGGCGGCGCCTCGGTGATCAGCCGAGCGCCGAAGCGGCACGCGTCCACGAAGCCCGGCTCGCTCACGGCGCAGAACGTCTCGCGCATCTCCGGCCGCTGCTCCAGACTCACGGACTCTTCACCCACTGCCTCGTAGCACCGCGCCTTCAAGTGGTGCTCGCTCACCTTCTGGCAGAACGAGACGCCGTCGGCGGTCTTGGCGCTCACATCGATGATGTTCTTCACCACGCCAATGATGCACCAGTCGCGATACTGCTCGGGCGTGTCGTTGCACAGCGCGATCCCCTTGAGGTGATCGCCCACTACGAGCGAGTTGACGTCCGTACCGAAGCCCGTGAAGCACATGTAGCGGTACTTCTCCGGAACCTTCATGCAGTCCCGGGCAACCGCGGGCATCTTGTGATCATCGAAGTGCATGATGATCGACACCTGATTCTGGTAGCAGGTGGTGAGATAGCGCTCCGGCAGGATCGAACACGGATAGTTGAGATCGTTCTTGTCGATCTGCTTCCAGGATCGCTTCTCCTCCGGCATGTCCATTCCCGGCATGCCGTGATGCGGCTCCGTGGCGTCCACCACGTTCTCCATGAACGCGCCGCCGTAGCACGACTCGCGGTCCCACGACTCGACGAGCAGATCGCACCCGGTGAGCGACTCGACGAGGTTGTGCTCGTAGTGCATGGTTAGCCCGTGTCCGAGCCCGTGCGCGCACTGAAAGCGCAGCCATCCGTACACGCCGGGCTGCGACCACGGCACGCACAGCTGCCGGACGGAAGTCGAGTCGACCTTCCCCGAGCTCGCGAAGTAGGCCTCGATCACTCCATGGTAGCAGCCCGATTGAAACGCATCGGTGCAGCTCGAGAACGTGCGCTCGACATTCTTGTCCGCGTCGAAGGCGTGCATTCCGATCGCGTGCGCGTAGACATGCCCGAAGCCGCGCACGTCGACATCGCCGTTTGCAACCTGCATGAGCGTGCCCATCGCGAGCTTCGGCCCGCCGCGATCGACCAGCGGAATCAGATGCTTTTCGTAGCATGGGATCTTGTCACCCGAGATCTTCGAACAGCTCTCGAGCGCCGCCTTCGCCAGCGCGATCGAATCGGTGCCCGCCGGCACTTCCGCGGCGGATGCTTCGGGCACGCTGCTACTTCCGGCGCGCCAGAGCTGCGTCTTCACGACCACCCCCAGAACGGCGGCGGCGATCAAGGTTGCGGCAAGGGCCGCGCGGCGTGATCTCGTCATACCATTTAGACGCGTGCCAGAGTCAGATGGTCATTCCCGGCGAGTGCCGCGGGCTGTTAACGTACTTCGCCGCAAAAATCACAGCCGGCAGCCCGGCCATCCCCCAATCTCACCACGGCACCCCATGATTGCCACGCCCGAGCGCCCCCGAGGTGCCATGCTGCCCTGGAGCCCGGCCAAGGCAGTCGTCGTCGGCGGACTGATCGCCGGAGCGTGCGACATGAGCTACGCTCTCCTCTGGTTCGGCGGGGTGAAGGGCGTACCGTGGATGAAGGTCCCCCAGTCCGTCGCGGCTGGGCTGATCGGCAAAGCGTCGTTCACCGGAGGGAGTGGAACAGTGGTGCTGGGGCTCGCCCTGCACTGGCTGATCGCGTTCATCTGGGCGTCCATCTACGTATTCGCCGGACGCCGCTTGCTCCCGGATCTTCTGCGCAGGCCGATTCCTTACGGACTCGCCTATGGCGCCTGGATCTACTTCTTCATGAACTGGGTGGTGCTTCCGCTCAGCGCGATGCACACGAAGCCGCACGTTCATCCACTCGACACGTGGCTCAGCGGACTCGCGATCCACATGCTGGGCATTGGTCTCGCAATCTCGCTGAGCGCATCGAAGGCGGCTCCGCGCGCGTAGACCGCTAGTCGATGTCGTCGATGGACTTTGGCCAGTCCTTCCCCAACAGTCGCGAGAGTGCGCGGTCCGCCAGCAGCCTCCCGCCTGTCTGGCATCGCGCACAGTAGTTCGTCTCGTTGCTCGCGTAGCGGATCCGCTGCACCGGCGCCTCGCACACCCGACACGGCTCGCCGAAACGGCCGTGCACGGCCATCTCCTCGTGGAACGCCGTCACCTTCTCGGGAAATTTCCCCGCACTCTCCGCTCGTAGCCGCGACGTCCACTCGGCCAGCGTCGCCTTTGTCGCCTCGAACAACCGCGCGATCTCATCATCGCTGATGCGACGCGTCAGCGTCACGGGCGACAGCCGCGCGCGATGCAGAATCTCATCCGAGTACGCATTGCCGATTCCGCTGATCAGCCGGGGATCCGCGAGCGCGCGCTTGAGCGTGTGGTTCTCGCTTCGAAGGCGCGTGGTGAACTCATCGAGCGTAGCGTCGAGCACCTCGAGGCCGCCGCGATCGAACTCGCGCAGCGCACTCTCCCCGCGCACCAGATGAATTGAGGCTCGCCTCGTGGTGCCAGCCTCCGTCAACACCAGCACGCCGCTCGCGAACACGAACTTCGCCAGTATCGAGCCCTTGGGCGGAAGCTTCGCAGTCGCGTCTCGCCACTTGAGGCGTCCCGCAATCATCAGATGGATGACGATGAAAAGCTCACCGTCGAGCGCGAGCACGATGCGCTTCCCCATCCTCCGCACGCCCGCGACCGTGCTCCCCGCCACCTCAGATACCGGCGGATCGAACGTGCGCAGCACGAACGGCTTCGCGATCTCGAGCTTCTCGAGGGTCTCCCCGACGATGCGCGACTCGAGATGCTCGAGGTACACCGTGATGTCCGGCAGCTCCGGCATCGCTCACGCCCTCTCGCGACCGCGCTCGGTGAGCCCCGATCCCTCGGGCGACACGCTTCGCACCGCGATCGGAAACGCCACGTCGCGATCGAGCGCGAGCGGCACGAGCCAGCGCAGATTGTCGATCACGTTCTCCGGTAGCGCGCTCACATCGGCAAGATAGACCTCCTGATCCTCGAGCGTTCGTGCGTCGCGCGCGCGATCGCTCACGGCGCGCATTACGTGCAGCTCGTATTCCGCATCCTCCCACACCAGCACCTCCACCCACCCGGCCTCATCCACCCCGCACTCCTCGCGCGCCTCGCGCTGCGCCGCCGCGAACGGACTTTCGCCATCCATGATGCGGCCCCCGAGCGCATTGACGCGGCCCGCCTGCCATTCGGGCCGCGTGCGCCGCATGAGCACCACCTGCCGAAGATCCGCGGAGAACAGCAACGCCAATACGAAAGCCGGTTTGATCGCCATTTCGGTCACGAAGGATGAGGCTGGATTGTCCTCTGCTTAGGACACTTTTTCGTCCGCCGAGCGCGACAGTAAGCACTGGTTGCATGCTTCGCACTTCACCGGAAGCTACTCGCAATTGCTTGTCAGTGCACGAGATGCGAGCGCCGACAGAAACGGATCGGGGTTCGGAATACCAGTTGCCTTTTGCCTGGCCTGCACGACAACTCAATCGGAGATCGACGTATGCGCGGGACTCGGCTACTCATCGGAATAGCTGCGGCTCTGTTCAGTGGAATCGCGGCTGTGCACGCCCAATATCGGGATCAGGATCCCTCGGGGCGCGTTGCACGCACGAGCTATCTGCAGGGTGACGTCTCCTTCCGTCCGGGCACGGTCGACGACTGGACGACGGCGACGCTCAACTATCCCCTGACCTCCGGCGACCATCTCTGGACGGACGCGAATGCGCGCGCCGAGCTGCACGTAGGCGCGAACGCGATTCGCCTCGGGCCGCAGACCGCGTTCGAGATTCTCGAGCTCGATGACAATCATCTGCAGATCCGCCTGACCCAGGGCTCGGCCCTGATTCACATGCGTACCCTCGATGTCGACGACAACGTCGAGATCGACACGCCCACGGGCGCCGTGACGCTTCTGCGCGACGGCACCTATCGCGTGGACGTGAGCGCGGATGGTGCCACGAGCACCGTTACGGCACGCAACGGTGATGCGGAAGTCGCGTCGAACAATGAGACGGTCGACGTGCACCCCAATGAGACGGCGCTCTTCACGGCGGATGGCGCATCAGAGGACGTGCGCTACGCGTCGCCGATGGACGAATACGAGCGGTGGGCAAGTGCGCGCGATCGCGCCGAGGATGCATCGGTGTCCGCGCGGTACGTCTCACGCGAGATGACTGGCTACGAAGATCTCGATCGCAACGGCACCTGGAGCGACGATCCCGAGTACGGTCACGTCTGGGCACCGACGTACGTCGCCGTGGACTGGGCGCCGTATCGCTATGGCCGTTGGGTGTGGGTCGAACCGTACGGATGGACGTGGATCGACGATGCGCCGTGGGGCTTCGCGCCCTTTCACTACGGCCGCTGGGCATACGCACGCGAACGCTGGGTGTGGGTACCTGGTGTCATCTATAGACGCCCCGTGTACGCGCCGGCGCTCGTCGTGTTCGTCGGCGGAAACGACTACGACTATCGCGACTCGCGCTGGGATGACCGCCGCAACGTCGCATGGTTTCCGCTCGCGCCGAACGAAGTCTATCGTCCCGTGTACCGTGCCAGCGACCGCTATATCCGCCGCGTGAACGTGACGAACGTGAACGTGACGAACATCAACATTACCAACATCAACGTGACGAACATCCGCTATCGCAATCAGCGGGTGAACGGCGCCGTGACTGGCGTATCGCAGGATCAGTTCGCGGGTTCGCGCAGGATCGGGCACGACAACGTGAAAGTCTTTTCGTTGAACGATGCACGCTACGCCCACGTGGTGGGTGCGGGTGCCCCGGTTGCGCCGACGCAGCAGAGCGTTCTCATTCGCCAGGATTCGCGGCGCGTGGCCGTTCCGCCGCAGGCAGCGCAGCGACGCCAGGTGGTGTGGAAGAACACGCCGCCCGCGCGTCCTGCGACATTCGCATCGCATGCCGATCAGTACAAGACGTCTGGCGATGCGCCGGTGGCTCCGCTTCCGATCTCGCAGACGCGCGGCGCGCCGCGCTCGATGGTGACGCGTCCGATGTCGAGCACCGATGACGATGCCGACAACGGGCGGAGGGGCGATGCGCGAAGGAACGACGCCCGGAGCAACGACGCCCGGAGGAACGACGCCCGGAGGAACGACGACGGCTCACGCACGCCGAGCGGCGGCGTACGCGTCGTGCCGAACCCCCGCCCGGACGTGAATGTGCAGCGGTACACCACGGAGCCCGTTGAGACCGAGGGGAACGTGGACACGGTACGGCGCGGGGTTCCGAACGCGCAGCCACGTGCAACTGAGCGTCCAGAGCCGCGGCCGAACGTGAACGTTCGTGCTGCCGAAGAGCCACAGCGCACCGGCAATGATCGTCGTGCGCCGAGCTCGCGCGTGAACCAGGGCGATTCGGCGATGTCGCACGACGATGGGCCCTCGCCGGTGAACGGCTCGCCCAACGACGGCGCAGCTCACACGGTAGACCCGAACACCACCGTGCGGTCGGTGCCGCGCACGCAGGCTGCGCCGGCTCCACGAACCGAGCGTCCACGGAGGGAGCGCGGAGAGGACTCACGTCCGCGAAAGCCGTCATCTCCGCGCACCGAAGCTGCGCCCGCGCGTCGTGAGACAGACGATCGTTCGACAAACGATCGTCGACGCACACAAGATGAGGATGGGGCAAAGCCGGAACCGAACGACATGCCACCTCGCCACGAATAGTCACGGCACGCGGCGTGCTACCCTCTCGCGGTGGCAGTTCGCTCCGCGAGAGCGACGGCCGGATCTGCCTGATCTCAGGCGGTTCCGGCCGATCGGCATCTGCAGCGTATTCACCCGAGCCTCATGACCCAGCCCAATCGCTCGCCGCAGGAGGAGAAGCGAACGGCCGTCACGCGGCTCACGCGTCGATCGCTCTTTTCGTATTGGGAAATCACCGGGCGTCGTCTCGCGGCTGTTTTCGGGCCGCCCCTCCTCGTCGCGATCGTCGGCATCATCGCCACGAATCGCACGACGAAGATCGTCTCCTCTCGCCTCGATTTTCGGCGCGCGCGCGCTGTCGCCGAGGCCGCCGATCGCCTCCTCACCTTTCTCGTGGATGCGGAAACGGGTCAGAACGGCTACCTGCTCACGAACGACGAGGAGTCTCTTCGCCCGTATCTGACCGCTGTCGACTCCGTGCCGTCGGCGCTCGCGCAGCTGCGCACCGCGGTCGACGTTCCGGGCACGGTCACGGCGACGCGGCTCGAGGTCGACAGCCTCGCCTACTTCTCGCAGGAGAAGATGGCGGAAATCGCCGAAACGGTCCGCCTCCGCCGCACCGTCGGCCGCGACACCGCGCTCGCAGTCGTGAAGGCGAACTACGGTCGCGACGGGATGCGCTCCGCGCGCCGGATCGTCGGCACCATTCGCGCGCAGGCATCCGCCAGTCTCGCATCGCGGTCCGCCGATCTGACTCGCTACACGAACGAGGTGACATGGGTCGTCATCATCGGCACCGGCGCGGCATTTCTCATAGCGCTGCTCGTGAACGTGCTTCTCGCGCGCGACGCCGCCATGCAGACACGCCTCGCCGTCGAGCGCGATGAGGCACTCGAGGCCCTCACAGCGTCGAATGAGGAGCTCAAATCCACGAGTGAGGAGCTTCATGCGCAGACTACGATCGCCGAGGAGGCGCGACGCGAGGCCACCGACATTCTCGAGAGCATCGGCGATGCGTTCTTTGCACTCGATCAGGACTGGCGCTTCATCTATTTGAACGACAACGCCCAGCCGCTCCTCTCGCGCACCCGCGATGAGCTCCTCGGGACCAGCATCTGGGAGGCGTTTCCCGACGCCGTCGGAACGAGCTTCGAGCACGAATATCGACGCGCAGTTCGCGAGCAGGTCGTGGTCGGATTCGAGGAATACGTCGCACCGCTGGACAAGTGGTACCAGGTACGCGCCTATCCGTCGCGGCGTGGGCTCGCGGTCTACTTCACGGACGTCAGCTCGCGAGTGCGCGCCGAGCGCTCGTTTCGCGCGCTCACCGAAACCATGCCACAACTCGCATGGTCCACGCGCGCGAGCGGCGAGAGCGAGTACTTCAACAATCGCTGGCAAGAGTACATCGGCACCGCCAGTGCGCAGACCGACGACGGCGACTGGCGCAATGCGGTCCATCCGCTGGATACGAGCGACGTCGACCAGAGGTGGAATCGAGCCTTCCGCACCGGCGACCAATTCGAGGTCGAGTGCCGACTGAAGCGCGGCGCGGATGGCTCCTACCGCTGGTTTCTCTGCCGCGCGCTGCCGCTCCGCGATGAAACCGGGAAGATCACACGCTGGTTCGGCACGTGCACCGATGTCCACGACCAGCGGCGAGCGAGCGAGGCGCTGAGCGTGCTCGCCGAAGCGAGCGCCGTGCTCGCGACGTCCAACGACACGGACGAATCGCTTCGCAGCGTGGCGCTTCTCGCGGTGCCGCGCCTCGGCGACTGGTGCACCATCGATCTGCTGGAGGCGGACGGCACGCTGCGCCGCATCGCCACCGTACACACGGAGCCTGAAAAGCTGACGATCGCGAACGACTTTTATCGGCGGTTCCCCCCGACGCCGGACGATCCGGGGAGCGTGTACGCGGTGTTGCGCTCGGGGCAGGTGCAGGCGAGCGAGATCACCGACGACATGATCAAGGCCGGCGTGCCGGATGGCGAGAAGCGCGATCTGCTTCTTGCGCTCAGCCTTCGCTCGTACGTGATCGCGCCGATAATGATCGATGGCAAAGCGGTCGGCGCCATCACGATCGTCTCGGCGGAGTCGGGGCACTTTCTAGGACCCAGCGACATCTCGCGAGTGCAGGAGCTCGCGCGTCGGACGGCGCTCGCGATCGAGCGTGCGCGCCTGTTCGCGGAGACGGTACGCGCGCGCGACGCTGCATCGGTGAGCAATGCGCTCCTGCGCGAAAGCGAGGCGAAGCTCGTGCTCTCGATGGAAGCCGGCGGGCTTGGCTCGTGGGAGTGGGACATCAGGAACGAGCGCGTTGTCTGGTCGCCGCAGACGGAGCGAATGCATGGACTCGCCGAGGGCTCGTTCTCCGGAACGCTCGAGGAGGTCACGTCGTACATCCACCCCGACGATCGGGCGCGTGTGGAGGCCGAGATCGCGCGCACGGTGGCGGGCCGCCTGCCGACGTATCACATCAAATACCGGTTCACTCGGGCGGACGGCGTCGTGCGATGGCTGGAAGGGTTCGCGCGACTCCGCACCGACGAGAACGGCGAGCCCGTCTCGTTCCTCGGCGTGAGCCACGACGTGACCGATCGCGAGGAGCTGCTCGAGGGTGAGCAGCAGGCGCGGCGCGACGCCGAGGCGGCGAATGCGGCAAAGGCGATCTTCCTCACGACCATGTCGCACGAGCTGCGCACGCCGCTCAACGCAGTCTCGGGTTACGTGGATCTGCTCGAGATGGGCGTGCGAGGCCCGGTCACGGAGCAACAGCGCGAGGATCTCCGGCGCATTCGGCGTGCGAGCCAGCACTTGCTGTCGCTCATCAACGATATCCTGAACTATGCGCGGCTCGAAGCCGGGACCGTCGAGCTGCATCTGTCCGAGATCACGCTCGCCGACGCGCTTAGCGGAATGGAGGCGTTGATCGCGCCGCAGTTGCAATCGAAGGGCGTGGTGTACGAGTACAGGCGATGCGACGAGAGTGTTCGCGTGCACGCGGATCGTGAGAAGCTCGATCAGATCCTGCTCAACCTCGTCGGCAACGCGGTGAAGTTCACGGAGCGCAACGGACGAATCACACTCGGTTGCGAATTGGATGGGAGCGTGGTTCGCGTGAGCGTCGCGGATACGGGGCGCGGTATTCCACGCGCGAAGCTCGCGTCGATCTTCGACCCGTTCGTGCAGGTCGATCGCCATCTCACCCCCGAGCGGCAGCAGGGTGTGGGACTCGGGCTCGCGATCAGCCGCGACCTGGCTCGCGCGATGCACGGCGACATCACCGTGCAGAGCGAGGCGGGCCAGGGCGCGACCTTCATGCTCACACTTCCGCTCGCCGTTCCGGAAGCGGCGTCAGTTCGCCGTCAGGGAGAAGTCGAACGCGTTTAGCAGAGGTGACGCGTTCCTATCGCGATCGGTGAGCGGCTGAATGTGGAAGCGCTTCTCGATGAACGCGAGAATCGAAACGGATTCGTACGACGTCTTGTCCACGAAGCCTCGCTTTGCGAACGGCGAGATGATGATCGCGGGCGTGCGCGTTCCGAGACCGAAGCGATCGATCGCCGGCGGTGCGACGTGATCCCAGAAGCCGCCGTTTTCGTCGTACGTCACGATGATGACCGCGTCCTTCCAGTTCGGGCCATTTCGCACGGCATTGATCAGGTCGACCGTGTGTTGCTCGCCCGTGATGATGTCCGCGTAACCGGGGTGCTCGTTGTTGAGGCCGAGCGGTTTTACGAATGAGACGGCGGGGAGAGTGCCAGCAGTTGCCGCCGCGATGAAATCCGTCTCGTCCTTCAGATGATCGGCCTTCGCCTGTGTACCGTCGGCGAAGTTCCGATAGTAGACGAAGGGCTGGTGATGGAACTGGAACGTCGCCGCGGGATGTCCGGCGAGCGCATCGTTCCACCCTCCCGAGTACCATGCCCAGCTCTGGCCGGCGGCCGTGAGCCGATCGCCGATCGTGGGATTCGTCTGATTGGGCACCAGCGACGCAGTCGGGACCGACGACGGGTGCGGATTGTTCACACTGAACGACGTATTGACCGCGAATCCGTCGGGTGTCACGAATCCGTCGCTGAAGAGATGACCGGCGGTGTCGAGGACGGCGACGGCGCTGGTTGGCGCGCCGGGAAACACCGGAGGTGCAGCGGCGATCAGAAATTGGTGATTCAGAAACGATCCGCCGAACGCACTGTGGAAGAAGTGATCACAGAGCACGTAGCTCGCCGCCTCGGCCGCCATGGGGAGCACGGACGTGTGGTAGTAGCCCATTGCGAGACCTTTCGCGTCGCTCACGGCCACGAACTTGTCCATCTTCCCGCCGTCGATCTGGAGCTGCTCCTGATAGAAGCGGTGCACGAGATCACGCGTCGCGACCGTCGGCGGTACGTAGAGCGCGATGTCGAAGGGTGCGTTGGCGAGGTTCGTAGGGAACGGCTGCCCGGCAACCTGTGGGAGCGAGTCGTACACGTGTCCTGCCGAATCCACCTGCGGCAACGCACTCGCGGCATCCGCGAGTCCTGCTGCGCCGGGGAACTCGCCGTACGTGTTGTCGAAGCCGCGATTCTCGAGATAAATCACGACGACGTGACTCACCTTATCGATGGTTCCTGCCTTGGGTCCCGACGAATCGTCGGAGCAGGATACACTGGCGGCGATCGCAGCGCCCGCCGCGATCAGAGCCGTATGGCGAACGATCTTGCGCGTCATGGACCTTCCTCTGTGATGGACAGCGATGTGTGACGTACGCGTCCGGAGGATAGGCAGGCCCCGCGCAATGTTGTTCACGGAGCCGTAACGCTTTGGAAACGCTAGCCGACGGTGTGGATGATTCCGCCTTCCGCGCGCAACGCTGCACCGTTGGTGACTGCGGACAATGGACTCGCGACATATGCAACGAGTGACGCGATCTCGGACGGCTCCGCGAATCGCCGTATGATCGACTCCGGTCGCGTCTTTTCGAAATAATCCTTTTCCGCTTCCGCGACGCTGATCCGCCTTTCCTTCGCGACACTCGTCATCCAAGCGACCGTATCCTCGGTGCGCGTCGGGCCGGGGAGCACTGCATTCACCGTGACGGCTGTCCCCATCGTCAAGTCTGCGAGTCCTCGCGAGAGCCCCAGCACCGCGGTTTTCGTGACGCCGTAGTGGAGCGCCGAGCCGGAAGGATTCATACCGGCTTCACTCGCGATGAAGATCACGCGCCCCCAGTTCCGCGTGAGCATGCCGCGCAGGTACTGGCGGCTCAGGCGCACGCCGCTCATCACGTTCTTCTCCCACATGCCCTGCCAATCCGCATCGAGAATGTCGACGAAGGGCTTCACCGCGAAACCGCCGAGACTGTTCACCAGGATATCGACGTTGGGAAATTGTTCGGCGACGGCGGCAACGCCGTCCGGCATCGACAGGTCGGCTGCGGCGGCGCTCAGCTGGGCACGGGGATTGTCTTTTCGCAACCGGGACATTGCTTCGTCGACGCGTGCCTTCGTGCGCCCGTTGACGATGACGGTGGCGCCCTCACGCGCGAGTGTGCTCGCGATCGCGAAGCCAATGCCGAGCGTGGAGCCGCTCACCAGCGCGGTCTTTCCCTCGAGTCGCAGATCCATGGTGTGCCCTCGCGCCTGGTGACGGGTGCGGTACAATCGCGCCCGAACTCTAACGCGCGGCTATCGCATTGGGGTTGCGAGGTGGGCTCGGGGGAAGCGCGAGTACGTCGACGAGTAGAGTGGACTGACGATTCGGTTCGTTTGCAGGCGAGTCGTGCGTGCTCGGGCGAGACCGAAAAGCGTCAGCAGGAGCACTCCGATGAGCAGGAGCGTCGTGGCGGTGACCACTTTCGAGAGCCGTGTGGCGGGCGCGGAAACCATGAAAGGAATTGACGGGGCATACGTCTCGTCGGCTCTTCGCGCGAGTAACGATCGAGTCCCACGACATCCCCGCTCGACCGCAACTGACCGTTGGCCTGGATAGGCAAATCGAGTCACTATAGAGTCATTAACAACGCATTATAGACACATTTACCTGATCTCACATCTTATGAGAGCAGACTTTTCAGCGACTCTCCCAGGTTCTCGTGTGCGAATGCGAACCTCTCCTCATCAAGTCTCCGCGGCACGCATCGCTGGCCGTGTAGCGCAACCGACGGCTCGACGCCCAGTAGATATGATCCGAGCTCCACTGCGAACGCGGGCGCCGGCGGACTCCACGGACGATGCACGACCTGGCGCAGGCGCTTCATGAACGCCGCGTTGGTCTCCGGAACGTGATTTGAGGCGTTGTAGGGTCCGACCATTCGCGAGGTGATCGCCCGCTCGACCAGGGCGACCATGTCATCGCGATGGATCCAGCTGATGTATTGTCGGCCACTTCCCACTGAGCCGCCGAGCCCAACGCGTGCGATGCGCGCGAGCATCGGGAGCGCACCGCCGTCGCGTCCGAGCACGATGCCGAATCGGAGCACCACTCCGCGCGTGGAAGGAGAGAGAGCCGTGCGAAACGTGTCCTCCCATTGCGAACAGACGCGGGCCATGAAATCGGTTCCGCGCGGCGCGCTCTCGTCACAGAGCCTGTCACCCGCATTGCCATAGATGCCGACCGCGCTCGCCTGCACCCAGACGGGAACAGGTGTAGTGCTGGCAGCGATCGCCTCCCCAACTGCACGTACCGAATCGACGCGAGAAGCCAGAATTTCCTGACGGTGCTTCTCCGTGTGCCGAACGCTGATGCTCTTGCCGGCGAGATTGATGACGGCCGCGGCTCCGTCGAGCTCCTTCGTCCATGAGCCGTGCGTGCGGCCATTCCAGGCAACCTCGCGCACGCCGTCGGAGCGCGCATTTGCATTTCTGGTGAGCACGACGACATCGTGGCCGCGGCCGGCGAAGTGAGTGGCGAGCGCGCTCCCGATGAATCCACTGCCCCCGCTGATTACGATCCGTGACGGTGGGATGGTGGGCGGTGGTGGCATAGTTGTGGCTGTCGTGATTGGGATAACTCTGTGGTAAGCGTCAATTTACGGGGCTGCTTTCGGTGATTATGCCAGCACGATCGGGACCGCTCGAAGCTGTCCAGGACCTGCCCAAAGGTGCAGGGGTGTTATCTGCCCTTGACGCCAGGGATACATTGGAATCGATTACAGAAATCGTTTACAGGGCTCTCTGACAGGATCGGCAGTTTTTGGTCACGATCAAGGATGTCGCACGGGAAGCAGGAGTGTCGGTCGCAACGGTCTCACGCGTGTGGAATGAGGCGGATTTCGTCAGCCCCGATACCCGCCAGCGAGTTGCCGAAGTCGCGGCGCGTCTGGGCTACTCGCCGCACGGCGCGGCTCGCAGTCTCATCACGCGCACGACCCACGCACTCGGCGTCCTGCTACCCGATCTCTACGGAGAGTTCTTCTCGGAGATCATCCGTGGCATCGACCATACCGCGCAGGCCCGAGGCTATCACATCCTCGTCTCGAGCTCGCACGATTCGAAGGATGAAATCGACGCGGCGCTGCGATCGATGCGCGGTCGCGTGGACGGGATGATCATCATGTCTCCCGACCTCGAAGCGCGACAGACCTTGACCACGCTCCAGGGAAGCGTTCCCGTCGTGCTGCTCAACGGCGGCGGAGAGTCGAGCGCGTTCGACACCATCACGATCGAGAATCACGAAGGTGCGAGCGAGATGACGCGTCATCTCCTCGCTCGGGGACACCGCCGCATTGCGATGATCGGCGGTCCGCGGCGCAACTACGACGCCGCCGAGCGGCTGCGCGGCTACGGAACGGCGCTGTCGGAGAACGGGATCGCGCACGAGGAATCGCTCGTGGTGGAGGGCGACTTCTCCGAGCTCTCGGGTCATCACGCAGTGAAGCAGTTGCTCGAGCTCGAGCACCGTCCCACGGCGATCTTTGCCGCGAACGACTCGATGGCGATCGGGGCGCTCAGCGCGCTTCGTGAAAACAACCTGCGCGTGCCGGATGACATGGCCGTTGCAGGGTTCGACGACATCCCGCTCGCGCGCTACATGAACCCGCCGCTCTCCACCGTGCACGTCGACATCAGCCAGCTCGGCGCGCGCGCCGCAGCACTGCTGCTCGAGTCGCTGCAGAAAGGCATTCGCCCACGACAGCAGCTGCTGCTGTCCACCACGCTCGTCATCCGCGCCTCGTGCGGCGGAGTCGTTTCCTGATGTTCGTTCGTTCCGTTTGCCCGTTGTTCGATCCGCCCGTCACCCAGCATTATTTGGAGGAGTTACAGACTATGTCGTTTCGGTTCGTCACAACCACCCACGTGAAGAATCGCGTGGCCCGAGCGCTCTCGTGTTTCGCGCTCGCGGCCGTCGCACTTCTTCCCGCCATGCGCGCGAACGCGCAGACGAATACCGGTGCCATTCGCGGATACGTTCGCGGCGCCGATGGTCAGCCGGTGCCGGATGCGCAGGTGACGGCTGTCGA
>JBDTXN010000067.1:0-15353 GCA_040006175.1 Gemmatimonadota bacterium
TGCAGAACGACATCCTCAAGGAGTACATCGCGCGCGGCACGTACATCTACCCGCCAGCGCCAAGCCTTGCGCTGGTGACGGGGATCTTCGCGTTCTGCGCAGCGGAGGTGCCGCAGTGGAATCCGATCTCGATCTCCGGCTACCACATGCGCGAGGCCGGAGCGACGGCCGTGCAGGAGCTCGCCTTCACCTTCGCGAACACCATCGAATATGTGGCGCGCGCGCTCGCGGCCGGACTCTCCATCGACAGCTTCGCGCCGCGCCTCTCGTTCTTCTTCGCCGCGCACAGCGATCTCTTCGAGGAGGTCGCAAAGTTTCGCGCGGCGCGCCGCATGTACGCGCGACTGATGCGCGAACGCTTTGGGGCATCGGATGCATCGTGCCGGATGCGCTTCCACACGCAGACGGGAGGCGTGACGCTCACCGCGCAGCAGCCGCTCACGAACGTGGTGCGCGTCACCGTGCAGACGCTCGCCGCAGTATTGGGCGGCACGCAGTCGCTCCACACGAACGGCTACGACGAGGCGCTCGCACTCCCGACGGTCGACGCCGCGACGCTCGCGCTACGCACGCAGCAGGTCGTGGCGTACGAATCCGGTGTCGCTGGCACCGCAGATCCGCTCGCAGGCAGCTACTACGTGGAGAAGCTGACGACGGAGCTCGAGGAGCGCGCGCTCGCGCTGCTGGCGCGCGTCGAGGAGCTGGGCGGCGCCGCCCGTGCGATCGAGGAAGGATTTTTCCAGGAGGAGATCGGGCGCTCCGCATACGAGCACCAGCTGCGCGTCGAGCGCGGAGAGACCGTGGTGGTCGGCGTGAATGCGTTCACCGACAACGAGCCGCCGCTTGCGATCCCTGCGCCGGACTTTCGGGCGCTCGAGCAGGACCAGCTCGCGCGCCTCGCGCGCACGCGCGCCGCGCGGGACGACGCCGCAGTTCGGCGCACGCTGGGGGCACTCAGTTCGGCGAGCGCGTCCGAAAGCGCCGAGACCTCCGCGCGGCTCATGCCGCTCATCATCGACGCGGCGCGCGCGCGCGCAACGCTCGGCGAGATCGCGGAGACACTCGCGGCCGCGTGGGGGATGTACCGGCCGGCGCGGTGAGCGCGTACGAGTCGACGCGCGGGCACCGCTCATTGTCCGCTCTCGCCTGCCAGCATAACTTTCTGAGCGATGCCAACTTACGAGTTTACGTGCCCAAACGGGCACGACTTCGAAAAGTTCTTCCGAACGATCAGTAGCGGCGAATCCGAGCTTCCGTGTCCTCTGTGCGGAGCCGTTGCCGCGCGCAAGATCTCGGCTGGCGCCGGGCTCATGTTCAAGGGAAGCGGCTTCTACATCACGGATTACGGGAAGGACGGAAAGAAAGACCAGAACGCCGCGCGCAAATCCGGGTCGAACGGCGACGGGGGGTCCGCGTCATCCGACAGCGGCACCGGCGGCGGCGATTCGAGCTCCTCGGGTGACGCCAAGTCGTCCAGCGAGTCGAAATCGAGCGACTCCTCTACGTCAGAGTCGAAGTCAGCGAAGTCCGATGCGAAAGTCTCCGATACGAAAGCCTCCAATGCGAAGCCCGCCGCGGCGAAGCCGGCCGAGTCGAAACCGAGCGCGCCCAAGAGCAGTAGCACCTCCGAATGATGCCTGTCGACCTCATTCGTGCGGCCTTGCTCGATGCCGCGCGTGAGCTCGGCGCGCCCGACACGATCGCTCCGGTGCTCGAGCGGCCGCGCGATTCTACACACGGCGACTGGAGCACCAACCTCGCGATGATGCTTGCGAAGCCACTCGGTGAAAAGCCGCGTGTGCTCGCGACGCGGCTCGTCGATCGTCTCGATCTGAATGCCTCGGGCGTGAGCAAGGTCGAGATCGCGGGTCCGGGGTTCATCAACTTCTATATCGCTGCGGGCGCGAACGCGAGCGGGCTCACCGCCATCGTTGCGCAGGGCGACGCGTACGGGCGCAATGAGACAGGTGCGGGGCGGCGCGTGGTCGTGGAGTTCGTGTCCGCGAATCCGACCGGTCCCCTGCACGTTGGACATGGGCGCCAGGCCGTGCTCGGCGACGCCATCAGTGCGCTGCTCGAGTGGACGGGATGGTCCGTATCGCGCGAGTACTACTACAACGACGCCGGCGTGCAGATTCAGAACCTCGCGGCTTCGGTGGTGGTGCGACTGCGCGAGCTCGCGGGACATCCCCTGGAATTCCCAGAGGGGTGGTACCAGGGCGAATACGTGCTCGACGTCGCGCGCGCATACGTCGCGGACCGCGGAGTGCGGGACGCGCAGGAGTTGCTCGAGCGCGAGATGCCGCCGGAGCTGCTCGGCTCGTTCCAGAACGATCCCATCGCACTCGCGCCGGTGATTCTCGATTTCGTGCGCGCACATCCCGACTTCGTGCGCGTCGCGGTAGATGAGCTTCGCAAGACGCAGGATCGCGATCTCAAGGCGTTCGGTCTCGTCTTCGATACCTACTTTCTCGAGTCGAGCCTCTACGCGCCCGGGTCCGCGCGCGCGATCGCGCCCATGCTCGGCGGCAGGGAAGGCGAGAGCGCCGTCGATGCGACGGTGCGCGCGCTCGAGGCAAGCGGTTGCACGTACGAAGAGGACGGCGCGCTCTGGCTCCGCACCGAGGATTTCGGTGACGACAAGAACCGCGTGATGCGAAAGCGCGACGGCACGTACACCTATTTTCTGCCGGATGTCGCGTACCACGTGAGCAAGTGGGGGCGCGGCTTCACGAGCGCGATCAACGTGCAGGGCACCGATCACCACGGCACCACTGCACGCGTCCGCGCGGGGTTGCAGGCGCTCGACGTTGGGATTCCGAAAGGATATCCCGACTACGTGCTGCACAATCTCGTCAAGCTCATGAAGGGCGGCGAGGAGATGAAGTTTTCGAAGCGCTCCGGTTCCATCGTCACGCTCGAGGAGCTCATCTCCGAGGTCGGCCGCGATGCTGTGCGCTACTTCTTCTCCATGCGCAAGGCCGAGTCCGAGCTCGTCTTCGACATCGATCTCGCGCGTGCGCAGTCCGAGGAGAATCCCGTGTACTACATCCAGATGGCGCACGCGCGACTCTGTGGGATCTTCCGCGTCGGCTCCATCGATCCGGCGTCGCTGGACGCCTCGACTGTCGATTTCGATGCCCTTGCCGAGCCCGAGGAACGCGAGCTCGTCAAGGCGCTTCTCGACTTCCCGTCGCTGCTCGCCGGCGCAGCCGACGCGCACGAACCACATCGGGTCGCGAGCTACTTGCACGACACCGCGCAGGTGGTGCACACATGGTATCACAAGCACCACGTGCTCGATCAGCCGCCAGCGATCATGAATGCGCGTCTCTTTCTCGCGCACGCGAGCCGCGTCGTGCTGCGTAACGGACTCGCGGTGCTGGGCATCTCCGCCCCCGAGCGCATGTAATCGCTGTATCGCACATCGCCACCACCTCTTTCGACCTCTACCCAGCGCCTCATGACAGTGCTCGTCGTCGGTTCCGTCGCGCTCGATTCCGTCGAGACTCCGTTCGGAAAGGCGGAGAACGTGATCGGAGGATCGGCCACCTTCTTCGCGGCATCGGCCAGCCTGCTCACGCCGGTGCAGGTCGTCGGCGTGGTCGGAAGCGACTATCCTGTCGACAAGCTCGAGCGCCTCACCGCGCGGGGCGTCGACCTCGCGGGGCTCGAGCACGCGGAGGGCGAGTCTTTCCGCTGGCGCGGGCGCTACCGCCACGATCTCAACTCGGCGGAAACTCTCGAGACGCGACTCGGTGTCTTCTCGCATTTTCTCCCGAAGATCCCCGAGCAGTTTCGCGACACGGCGCTCGTCTTCCTCGGGAACATCGATCCGCGACTGCAGCTCGAGGTATTGCGCCAAATGCGCAATCCGAAGCTGGTCGGCTGCGACACGATGAACTTCTGGATCGAGAGCCGGCGCAACGATCTGCTCGCGCTGCTCAAGGAAGTCGACCTCGTCACGCTCAACGACGGCGAGGCGCGTCAGCTCACCGAAGAGACCAATCTCGTGAAGGCCGCGCGCTGGATCATGGCGCACGGGCCGAAACACGTGATCATCAAGAAAGGCGAGCACGGCGCATTCATGTTCAACCAGAAGAACATATTTTTCGCCCCCGCGTTTCCGCTCGAGAGCGTCTTCGATCCCACGGGCGCCGGCGACTCGTTCGCTGGAGGATTCTTCGGCTATCTCGCACGCTCGAGCGATCTGAGCGAGGGGAGCATGCGGCGCGCGGTTGTTTGCGGGTGCGCGATGGGCTCCTTCGCCGTCGAGCGGTTCTCCGTCGACCGCTTCTTCGAGATCACGGAGGCGGATCTCGACGCGCGCATTCAGGAGTTCCGGGCGCTCGTCGCGTTCGAGAAGGAGATCGTGCCGTGACGTCGCCGCTCGACTATCGCGCGGCGGGCGTCGACATCGAGGCGGCGGACGATGCGAAGAGCCGCATCAAGGCGTTGGTCGAGTCGACCTTCACGCAGGCGACGCGCGGCGCATTCGGCGGCTTCGGCGGCATGGTGCGCATGCCGGAGGGGCTGCGCGCGCCGCTGCTCGTGTCGAGCGCGGACGGTGTGGGGACGAAGATCAAGCTCGCGATCGACGCCGGCAGGCACGATACGATCGGGCACGATCTCGTGAACCATTGTGTGAACGACATCCTCGTGCAGGGTGCGACGCCCCTCTTCTTTCTCGACTACGTCGCCTTCGGCAAGCTCGTGCCTTCGGTGGTGGAGAGCGTCGTGCGCGGGGTCGCCGCGGGCTGCCGCGAGAATGGTTGTGCGCTCGTGGGCGGCGAGACTGCCGAGATGCCGGGCGTGTACACACCGCCGGACTACGATCTGGCGGGATTCATCGTTGGGACCGTGGAGGAGGGCGCGGTGCTCGGATCGGCACGCGTTCGCACCGGAGACGTGCTCATTGGCCTCGCGAGCAATGGTCTTCACACCAACGGGTACTCGCTCGCGCGCCGCATCGTGTCGGATCGGATGCGCCTCGGGCCTCATGACACCTTTCCGGATTCCGCGGGTACCGTCGCAGATGTGCTGCTGCGCGTACACCGCTCGTACCTCGCGGCGCTCCGCCCCGTTCTCGGCACGGTTCACGCGATGGCACACATCACCGGTGGAGGAATTCCGGGAAATCTGAACCGTGCGCTGCCGCCGGATATCGATGCGGTGGTGGACACGAGCAGTTGGACGATTCCCAGCGAGTTCCTCGCGCTCGAACGTGCAGGTCAGGTGGCGCGCGAAGAAATGCTGCGCGCCTTCAACATGGGCGTCGGAATGATCGTGATCGCGGACGCGTCCGCAGCCGAGTCGGTGATTGCTCTCGCCGGGGCCGCGGGTGTGCCTGCGTGGGTGCTCGGTGTCGCGCGCCGCGGCACCGGAGCAGTCATCTTCGGGTAGCGTTCCAGGAGGTCCGATGAAAAAGCCTTGTTGCACGCTGTTGGTCGTATCCGCACTCGGCATCGCAGCCGCACTCCCGGCTCAAGCGATCGATTCGCACTGCACGGATCCCGCGATCGTCGGCGTCGCACACGAGGGTGGCGATGCTTGTCAGAAAGTAGCGGACCTGTTCAACTACATGAACATGCAGCTCGGCACGTGGGTTGCCGGCGGAAATCCCACGCTGGGCCAGGGCGGCACGCTTGGCGGACTCGGGCACTTCAGCGTCGGCGTGCGCGCCAATGTAATGAAGGCCACGATCCCCTCGGTCGATCAGATCGCAGTGCAGGTGGGCCCTCCCGTCTCCACGCGCATCCCGAGCAAGGACAAGTGGGTCGGGCTCCCCTCCGCGGATGTCGCGATCGGGTTGTTCAAGGGAATTCCCGTCGGGCTCACGCACATCGGTGGAGTCGACGCGCTCCTGAACGTCGCCTATCTCCCGAGCGTCACGCAGGACTCGCTGCACGTGGGCGCGCAGAGCGACAAGTGGAAGATCGGTCTTGGTGGCCGCGTTGGAATTCTTCAGGAATCGGTGGTCGTTCCCGGGGTCGGCGTATCGTACATGGTGCGCGATCTGCCCACCGCGGAGCTGAGCGGCTCCGACAATTCCGGAAACACCGTCAGTATCACGAATTATCGCATTCGCACCAAGCAGTGGCGTATCACGGTGAACAAGCAGCTCCTCTTTCTCGGGCTTGCTGCCGGCGTTGGTCAGGATCGCTACGACAGCAAGGCGCTCCTCACGTACAACGTAGATGGCACCACGCCCACATCGCCCATCCCGCTGCACATCTCGCCCAAGCGCACGAACTACTTCGCCGATGTGTCGTTCAATGTGCTCCTCCTGCATTTCGTCGCGGAGATCGGACGTGTGACGGGAGGCGATGTGCAGACGTTCAACACGTTTTCGACTGGCGCGAGCGCCTCGCGAAACTACGGTTCCCTCGGCATTCGCCTTGGGCTCTAGCACGGGAGACGTTTCGATCACGGGCGGCAGCGCGCGCGACGACGCGTCGTTCATGCGACGCGCGCTCGAGCTGGCGCGCAAGGGATGGGGACAGACGGCGCCGAACCCAATGGTCGGCGCCGTCGTCGTACGCGACGGCGTGATCGTGGGCGAAGGGTACCACACGAAGTTCGGCGCGGACCACGCAGAGGTGGAAGCGCTGCGCGCCGCGGGTGATGCGGCAACGGGCGCAACGGCCTACGTCACGCTCGAGCCGTGCGCGCACGTGGGAAAGACGCCGCCGTGCACCACTGCTCTCGTCGCGGCGCACGTCGCGCGCGTCGTCGTCGCTGCGCGCGATCCGAATCGCGAGGCAGCGGGAGGCATCGAGCTGTTGCGGACCGCGGGGATAGCGGTCACGCTCGGTGTTGCCGAGAACGAGGCCCGAGAGCTCAATGCACCGTTCTTTCACGCGTTCGAGGCGAAGCGTCCGTGGGTCACGCTCAAGCTGGCCGTCTCGCTCGACGCTGCGCTCGCCGATGCAACCGGACGCTCGCGATGGATTACAGGTGAAGCGTCGCGGCGCGTGGTGCACGAGATGCGCGCTGGAAGCGACGCGATCGGTGCGGGCATCGGAACCGTGCTCTCGGACAACCCCTCGCTCACCGTGCGAGACGCGCCCGCGCCTCGTGTCGCGCCGACGCGCGTGGTGTTCGACCGCGGGGCACGCCTTCCCGCGAGCTCGGTGCTCGTGCGCACCGCGCGAGAGATCCCAACCATCGTTGTCGCCGAATCTCCTCCCGCCGCGCGTTCCTCGGCGCTCGCTGCGTTCGGCGTGCAGGTGGTCGATGCGAGATCACTGCGTGTCGCACTCGACGCACTCGGCGACCGGGGAGTGCGTTCGCTGCTCGTAGAGGGGGGCGCGCGCCTCGCTGGAGCCTTCATCGGGGCCGGAATGGTCGATCGTCTGGTTATCTTTCAAGGGTCGGCAATCTTCGGCGCAGGCGCGCTCGGCGCATTTGCGTTCGTTCCGCCAACTGAAGTGGAGCGTGCGCCCAAATGGCGCATGCTCGAGCGCCGCGAGATCGACGCGGACACCATGACGGTGTACGCGCCGCCCTCGAACGACTGACAGTCACCCGGATGGCACGCAGGCATGTTCACGGGGCTCGTGCAGGATGTCGGAATCATAGAGCAGACACGGGTCACGCCGGCGGGGCGTGAGCTGCGCGTGCGCTGCGGCTATCGAGATCTGACCGATGGCGAGAGCGTAGCCGTGAATGGCGCCTGTCTCACCGTTCGCGAGCACGGGAACGGCTGGTTCACGGTCGCCGCTGTATCGACGACGCTCGAGCGCACCGCGATCGGCGAGTGGTCCGTGGGCGCTCGCGTGAATCTCGAGCGCGCAATGCAGGCGGGCGATCGCTTCGGCGGCCATCTCGTGCTCGGTCACGTGGATGGCGTCGCGACCGTGGGGGACATCGAGATGCAGGGCGATGCGCGACTCGTGAACCTTGCACTCCCCGACGGGCTTTCAGAGCTCATGATTCCGCACGGCTCACTGACGGTGGACGGAGTGAGTCTCACGGTGAACGACCTCCCGTCGGCGGATGTCGTCCAGCTGTCGCTGATCGAGTACACGTTGTCGCACACGACGTTGAGCGAGCTGCGCACCGGGCAGCACGTGCACGTCGAAGGCGATGTGATTGGAAAATACGTGAAGCGGATGGTGGCGCCTTACCAGGGAGGCTATTCCGCGCCTTCCTCATTGCACGCACAGGACTGAACGAATGCAATTTGCAACCATGGAAGAGGCGATCGAGGCGATCCGCAACGGTGAGATGCTCATCGTTGCAGACGACGAGGATCGAGAGAACGAAGGTGACCTCATCTGCGCCGCCGAGCTGGTGACGCCGGAGATCATCAACTTCATGGCCAAGCGCGCGAGCGGCTTGATCTGCCTCGCGCTTACGTCCGAGCGCGTCGACCAGCTCGGGCTCGCGCTGATCGGCGAGGGCAACGTCGACGCGCTCCGGACCGCATACACGCAGAGCATCGACGCCGCGCCCAATTACGGCATCACGACCGGCATCAGCGCGCAGGACCGCGCGCAGACAATTCGCGTTGCCGCCGATCCCTCGAGCGGCCCGAACGACATCCGCTTCGGCGGTCACGTGCAGCCACTGCGCGCACGCCCAGGCGGCGTGCTGCAGCGCGTGGGGCACACGGAAACCGCCGTGGATCTGGCGCGCCTCGCGGGCCTGGCACCCGCAGGCGTGATCTGCGAGATCCTTCGCGATGACGACGGCGCTCCGGCGCGCCGCCCGCAGCTCGAGGAGTTTGCCGCGGAGCACAACCTCAAGTTCATCACCGTCGCTCAACTCGTCGCCTACCGGCTCAAGACCGAGCGGCTGGTGCACAGGGTGGCCGAGGCGCGCCTGCCCACGGAGTTCGGCGTCTGGCGGATCATCGGCTACCGCAACGATGTCGATGATCGCGAGCACGTCGCGCTCGTGCATGGCGATGTTGATCAGGGCGAGAGCATACTGGTCCGCATGCATTCGAAGTGTCTCACCGGCGATGTGTTCGGCTCGATGCGCTGCGACTGCGGCTGGCAGCTTCACGCCGCGATGGCGCAGATCGAGAAGGTGGGCAAGGGCGTCGTCGTGTACCTCGACCAGGAAGGGCGCGGCATTGGCCTGCTCAACAAGATCAAGGCGTACGCGCTTCAGGATGGCGGTGCGGACACCGTGGAGGCGAACGCGAAGCTCGGCTTCGCTCCGGATCTTCGGAACTACGGCATCGGTGCGCAGATTCTCCTCGATCTGGGGCTGCGCTCGATCCGGCCCATGACGAACAATCCACGCAAGATGGTCGGCCTCGAGGGCTACGGGCTGCACGTCGAGGAGCGTGTGCCGATCCACGCACCCGAGACTGCCGAAAATCGCGACTACCTCGTCGCCAAGCACACGAAGCTCGGCCACCTGCTCGCACACTGACAATGGATTTTGCAGGCGCTCCGGACATGACGAATCGCCGCGTCGCGGTCGTCGTCAGCCGGTTCAATGAGAGTGTGACCATGAAGCTGCTCGAAGGCGCGATCGATGCGCTCGAGCGACACGGCGGCACGCGCGCGAACATCGACGTCGTCTGGGTTCCCGGGGCGTGGGAGCTTCCCGCCGGGGCGCGTGCGCTGCTCGCCACAGAGCGCTACGACGCCGTCGTCGCGCTCGGCGCTGTGATCCGCGGTGAAACGCCCCACTTCGATTTCGTCGCTGGCGAGGCATCTCACGGTCTCGCGAAAGCGGGTGCGGACTTCGATGTGCCGATCGGATTTGGCCTGCTCACGACGGACACGCTCGAGCAGGCGGAGGCGCGAGCGGGGGGCACGCACGGCAACAAGGGGTGGGACGCGGCACTCGCCGCGCTCGAGATGGTGAATCTCTTCGAAAGGCTGCGTGCGCGCGAAGGTTGAAACGAGGGCGCGCGCGCGTGCGCTCCAGGCGCTTTACGCATGGGACATGAGACCGGGCCAGCAGCTCGAGCGCGTGGCCGCGCAGATCTGGGATGATCTCTTTGTGCCCGCCGAGGAACGGAAGCGCGCGGCAGTGCTCGTGCGCGCCGTCATCAAGAACGGCGTGGAGATCGATCGCTCGCTTCGTGACGTGACCGTGAACTGGAGGCTCGAGCGCATCGGCGCGATCGAGCGCTCGGTGCTCCGGGTCGGGAGCGCCGAGCTCGGACTCGACGACACGCCGCCTCGCGTGGTGATTCAGGAGGCGGTGAAGCTCGCCGAGCGGTACGGGAGCGCGCAGAGCGCGCGATTCGTGAACGGCGTGCTCGATGCCCTCGCCCGACAAATGGGCAAGCTTTAGTGCGGCTGCTCGTGGTCAATTGGCAGGACCGCGAAAACCCGTTTGCCGGCGGTGCCGAAATTCATCTCCACGAAATCTTCGGACGGCTCGCAGCGCGCGGTCACGAGGTCGCGGTTCTGTGCAGCGGATGGTCTGGCGCGTCGCAGCGCACCACTATCGATCGCGTCGCGATTCACCGCGTGGGCACGCGCTACACCTTCCCGCTCTACGCGCGATCGTACTACCGGCGAGTGCTGGCCGCCGGAGCGGCGGACGTGCTCGTGGAGGATATCAACAAGGTGCCGCTTTGGACTCCGCTGTGGGGAGCAAAGCGCACCGTGGCGCTCGTTCCGCATCTTTTCGGCACCACGGCGTTCCAGGAGCTCGCCGCACCGCTGGCCGCGGCGGTGTGGCTGCAGGAGCGGCCGATAGGACGCGTGTACGGTGCCACGCCCTTCGAGGCGATCAGCGAGAGTACGGCGGACGATCTGGCCGACCGGGGAATTCGGCGCGATCGGATCGCGGTCATCCATCCTGGCATCGACACCGTTGCCTACACGCCGGCGCCGGCGGAGCGATCTCCAGTACCGCTGGTCGCGTACCTGGGCCGCCTCAAGCGCTACAAGCGGGTGGATCTCATCATTCGTGCGTTCGCGGCGATGCAGCATCCCACGGCCCAGCTCGCGATTGCCGGCTCCGGCAACTACCGTCCGGCGCTCGAACGCCTCGCCGCCTCGCTTGACCTCGGCGATCGCGTACACTTTCTTGGGTTCATCTCCGAGCCGCAGAAAGTGGCGCTGCTCCGGAGCGCGTGGGTGCTCGCGTTCACGTCGCCGAAGGAGGGGTGGGGGATCACGAATCTCGAGGCTGCCGCATGCGGCACACCGGTCGTTGCCTCGTGCTCGCCGGGGCTGCGCGAATCGGTGCGCGATGGAGAGACGGGCTATCTCGTGCCGCATGGGGATGTCGCCGCGCTGGAGCACGCGCTGCTCCGCGTGGTGAGCGATCCGTCGCTGGTCGCGAGGCTGGGAGACGCCGGCCGCCGGTTCGCATCGCGCTTCACCTGGGAGGCAGCGGCAGACCAGACGGAGGCGCACCTCGAAAGCGTCGTGGCCGCGAGGGTCGCCTGATGCGGAGCATCCCGAAATGAGAAAGACGTTCACTGTCGGACGCGTGCTGGAGCTCATGCGCGAGCCGTTGCTCCTCGAGCTGCTGAGCGACGACGCCGGACTCTCGCGCGAAATTCTGAGCAGCGAGGTGTCGAGCCCGGGACTCGTGCTCGCGGGCTACGTCGATCGCTTTCCCGCGCACCGCGTGCTGGTGTTCGGCGAGACGGAGATGACGTATCTCGCGTCGCTCTCACCCACGCGCCGCCGCAAGGTGATGGATCTGTTCTTCTCGTTCGAGGTACCCTGCGTCGTCATCACCAAGGGGCAGAGCGTGCCCGACGAGATGATGCAGGCGTCGCGCGCGCGCGGCGTCCCGATTCTTCGCAGCGCGCTCAAGACCGCCGAGTTCTTCGCGCGCGTGAAGCCCGCGATCGCGGAGGAGTTTTCTCCGACGACCACGCTGCACGGATCACTTGCCGACGTGTACGGCGTTGGTCTCCTCTTCGTGGGGCAGAGCGGCATTGGGAAATCCGAGTGCGTGCTCGATCTCGTCGAGCGCGGACACCGGCTCGTCGCGGATGATCTCGTCATCGCGACGCGGCGCGGCCACGACATCATCATCGGTCGAGGCCACGAGCTGCAGAAGCATCACATGGAGATTCGCGGCGTCGGTCTCGTGGACGTGCAGGCGATCTTCGGCATCCGCGCGGTGCGCCTCCAGAAGCGGATCGAGGTCATCGTCCGGCTCGAGGCATGGGACAAGGCCGACGCCATCGACCGCACGGGGCTGGATGAGACGACCACTAATGTCCTCGACGTACCGATTCCCACCGCGGTCATTCCGCTCAATCCCGGGAAGAACATCACCGTCGTCGCTGAAGTCGTCGCGATGACACATCTCTTGCGCTTCAGCGGCATCAACACCGCGGAGGCCTTCAACGAGCGGCTGATCGGGCGCATGCGCACGGCCGCGAATGTACGCCAGTATCTGGCGGAAGACGATGAATGATCAACCATCGATCGTGCTGGCGCACGGTCAGCTCGCAGCGGGGCTCATCTCTGCCGTCGAGCAGATCACGGGCATGGGCAACCGCTTCGTCGCGATGTCGAATACCGGGTTGAGCGGCGCCGAGCTCGAGCAAAAGTTGCGTGCGGCCGTCGAAGAAACGGGCGCGAAGGTCGTCTTCACGGATCTTCCCGCAGGGAGCTGCAACATCGCCGCGTTCCGGCTGCTGCGAGACCGGGACGTCGTGGTAGTGAGCGGGGTGAATCTCCCGACGCTGCTGCACTTCGTCACGCACCCGAATCTCTCGCCCGAGGATGCCGCTACGGAGGCCGTCGAGCGCGGCGCCCCGACGTTGAAAGTCACGCTCGGGACGCCACGTGGCAATTGAGCTCTACCGCATTGATGACCGGCTGATTCACGGTCAGGTGATCGTCGGCTGGGGACAGCCGATGGGGCTCGGCTTTCTCGTGCTCGTCGACGATGAGGTCGCGATCAGCGAGTGGGAGCAGGAGCTCTATCGCATGGGTGTGCCCCCGGAGCTCGATGTGTTTTTCGCGTCCGTTGCGGAGGCGACGAGCAAGCTGGAACAGTGGAACCGCGACAAGCGTCCGGGGATTCTCCTGACATCGGACGTGGACACGATGGCGCGACTCGCGCATGCGACGCAGACCATTCGCGCAGTGAACCTCGGCGGTATTCATCATCGCGCGGATCGCGTGGAGCGGCTGCGCTACCTCTATCTCACGAGCGACGAAGTTCGAGCGCTGCAGGAGCTGGATCGCCATGGCGTGGAGGTGACCGCGCGCGACGTTCCGGCATCGCGCCCGATCTCGTTGAAGACGTTGCTCGAGGGAAAGAGCGAGGAGGGCGCCGCATGACGCTGCCCATGCTCCTCTGGTTTGCGCTCCTCGGCGCGTTCCTCGGCCTGGACGTCGTGAGCTTTCCGCAGGCGATGGTCTCGCGCCCGATCGTCGCGTCGACATTGGCGGGCACGCTCGGCGGCAGCGCCGCGGACGGACTGCTCGCCGGCGTCTTCCTCGAGATGATGGCGCTGGAGACGCTTCCCGTCGGTGCGTCCCGCTATCCCGAGTGGGGTACGGCATCCGTCGTTGGCGGCGCCCTCTACGTCACGCGGGATGGCGATGCGACGAGCGCGCTCCTTTTCGCGATGCTCGGCGCAATGATCACCGCGTGGGTGGGCGGATGGAGCATGTACGCGCTGCGGCGACTGAACGGCCGCTGGACCAAGAGTGCGCTCCCGGAGCTGCAGGTGGGGAATGCGAGGGTCATCACCTGGCTCCAGATGCGCGGACTGGCTGCGGACTGGACGCGCAGCTTCGCGCTTACCGCGCTCGCTCTCGCGCTGCTCGCCCCGCTCACCGCGTTTGCGATCGCGAACGGCCACGGCGATTCGGCGACGATACGCGCCGTGCTCGTCGCTGTCGCCGCATCGATTGCCGGAAGCGCCGCGTGGAAGCTTTCCCACGGGTCCAAGCACGGACCCTGGTTCTTTGTCGGAGGGCTCGCGCTCGGATGCGCGATGCTGTTGCGCGCCTGATGGAGACACACGCGACGCGCCCGCTGCCGTTTCTCGTAGCCGCGCGCATCTTCGTGCGCATGCTCGCCGTGCAGAGCTCGTGGAACTACGAGACGATGCTCGGAACCGGCATCGGATTTTCGCTCGAGCCGGCGCTCCGTGCGCTTCCCGGGGGTCGCAGCGGCGGGCCCTATCACGAGGCGCTCGCGCGCGAAACGCACTACTTCAATGCGCATCCGTATCTCGCGGCGGTGGCGGTCGGAGCACTCGCCCGCGTCGAGCTCGATGGCACGATGCCCCCCGCACAGATCGAGCGGTTTCGCATCGCGCTGTGTGGGCCGCTGGGCAGCGTGGGCGATCGTCTCGTATGGGCGGGGTGGCTTCCGTTCACGGTGCTCGTCGCGCTGCTCGCCTACGGACTCGGCGCCGGCCCGGTGGTTGTTCCAGTACTCTTTCTCGTGCTATACAACGTGGGGCATGTGGCGCTTCGGATCTGGGGGCTGCGCACCGGGTGGCGGCACGGCATGCGCGTCGCAGGCTCGCTCGCCACACCCATTCTCCGGCGAGGTCCCGAATACGTCGCGCGAGCGGTGATGGCCCTGGCGGGCCTCGCGCTGCCGCTCGCGGCGGCCCGTATCCTCGGGCGCTCCGACATGCCGATAGCGATGGTTGCTCGCAGATCGGTGCTCGGGCCGCACGCGCTCGTCTTCCTACTGCTCGCCATGGCGGCACTGCTCGGCATCGCGCTCGTCAAACTGCACGGTCGTCTCGACGGCTGGCGCGTAGCGCTCTTGATCGTCGTACTTCTGGCTCTTCACTCGGTCGCCTCATGATGACGGAACGCACAGTTGAAATCGTGAACAAGAACGGGCTGCACGCGCGACCGGCGGCCGAGATCGTGAAGCTTTCTTCCAAGTTCCAGTGCGACATCACGATCGTTCGCGATGATCTCGAGGTGAACGGCAAGAGCATCATGGGAGTCATGATGCTCGCGGCGGAATTCGGCTCGAACATCCTCGTGCGCGCGAATGGGCCAGACGCGGAGCAGGCGGTGAACGCCATCGCGAATCTGGTCGCCGCGAAGTTCGGGGAGCGGTAGTGGATCGCCGACTCACCGGCATCTCCGCTTCACCCGGCATCGTCGCCGGGCCTGTCTACGTGCTCCACTGGGAAGTTCCCGAGGTGCCGCAGCGAATCGTGTCCGATGAGGAGATTCCCGCGGAGATCGAGCGATTCGGCCATACGCTCGTGCGGGCGCGCGAGCGGCTGGAGTACGTGCGCAAGCGCGCCGCGCATCACGCCGGCGAAGAAGAGGCGGGAATCTTCGAGGCGCAGATACTGATTCTCCAGGACACGGACATGATCGGCCGAGTCGATGGGCTGATCCGCCAGAATCTCGCGGCCGAGTCGGCGTTCGAGATCACGATGCTCGACCTCCGGCATCATTTCGCCCGGCACG
>JBDTXN010000068.1:0-15117 GCA_040006175.1 Gemmatimonadota bacterium
CGGGCATCTTGGCATCGGAGCGCAGCACCGCGACCGCCTTCCCGTCGCTGGTCTGGACGGGCGCCCACTCGATGCCCGCGCCGCTCGTCACTGCTACGGGCTTGCCGCCCGCTGCCGCGACGCGCCAGATGTGGCGCCGGTCGATGTCGCCCTGATTCGATGCAAAGAGCACCGATGCGCGATCTGCCGCGAGCGAGACATGCTCGACCTCGAACTCCCCCGGTGTCAGCAACGTCGCGTCGCCACCCGCGGCGCTCACGGCGTACAGGTGTGTCCAGCCGTCACGCTCCCACGGGAAGACGATGCGATCGCCCTGTGCCCACATGAGCTGCGCATCCGCGACGATCTCCCGAAAAGCGCTTCCTACTCCAGGCTTCGCCTTCCAGATCTCGTGCCCGGTACCCGTCGCCACGTCGGCGATGACGATCGACCACGGCTCCTCCGTTCGATTCGCGCCGAAGGATGGCCTGCGTGACGTGGTTGGAACGCGAATGAACGCGACGCGCCCGCCGTCCGGCGACCACACGGGCGATGCATCCAAATCGACTGATGGGGAGAGATAGGTCAGCGACTTGGCCGAAGCATCGTAGACCCCGACGAAGTTGTGATCGTCGCGCGCGCTCACGAACGCGAGCTTGTCGCCTTTTGGCGACCAGCGAAGCTCACCGGCGTTTCCGCGCGTGTGCATGAGCTGCACGGCCGGCATCGTGTCGCGCAGCGACGCACCCCAGATTTGCCCGCCCTTCACGAACGCGACGCGCTCGCCGGTTGAGGAGATGGCGGGCGAGTGGCCCTCGCTGATCTTTCGTGGCGTCCCACCCGAAAGCTGCGCCACCCACACCGCCTGCGTTTCGCCCGCGACATCGAGCGCCGGGTTCGGGACCTCACCGTGGCCGTTCGTGCTGCCGCCGCGAACGTACGTGATCGCGTGGCCATCGGGCGTGAACGCGAGCTCGGTGATCTCCTGCCCGTCGTCACCCTTGTACGACGTCACCCTCTGCGCCTTGTAGTCCGGCGGCCGCGCGACCCATACGTTGCGCGAGCCCGCCTCGTCGAAGGTCCAGGCGATTGCGCCACCTGACGGCGACGCGATCAGCGCGTCCGGGAATGGAGCGCTCAGCAGCCCCTCGAGCGTGATCTGCTTGCTCTGTGCTGCACAGGGAAGGGCGGCCGCGAGAAGCGCGACGGCAAGCGAATGGCGCATGTCTTGGAAATTGGAGGGCGCGCGGAATTTGAAAGCGATGGCCCATCCGCGTGATTGGTCACCATCGGCATCGATGGTGACCAATCTGCACCTCGTTCAGCGACTTCTCAATTCAGCGCTGCATCACAGCGCACCGACTCATCGAGAATCACATCGAGTCGATCGGTGGATCAATTGGATGATTGATCGGTGGGGGATCCTCCCCGCCGGCTGATGGGTCCCTTCGTGGAAGCGCGATGACTGCGTCGCTCCCATTGCTGCCGGATGACACGAAGGCCCATGTCGCGCTGCCGTAGAATGGCTCGTTCACCGGCGGCGTTGCTTCCAGATAGTAGTCGCCTTCCGGAATCGCCGTCACGAGAAAGCGGCCATTCGCATCCGTCACCACCTCGCCGATCTTCTTGACGCTGGTCCACGCAGTGTCCGTCCCGGTCGCCGGCCGCACCGTGACCTTGAGATTGAGCACAACAGTCGAACCCGGGACGGGTGTGCCCTTGCTCGAATCAGTGCCCGCGGAGGAATCGAGAGCCACCACGATGCCACGCAGCTCTCCCTTCGCATTCGGATTTTCGGCTGCCACCTTGATCACCGCGCCCGACCACTTGCTGACGTTCCCGCTCGTTCCGGTGGAATCGGAGCACGCAACTGTGAGCAGTACCGCTGCCGTTCCCCCAATCAACCGTGTGTGACGCATGAGATTCTCCCGATGAGCTGTGATCGGCCCGGCACCTCGCGGAACTTTCACGGACGCCGAGCGCTACTCCGTGAGACTCCACCCGGACTCACCGAGTCACCCAGTTACAGATCTCGCACACGCACCGTTTCCTGACATCGGGCGCCGGCGAAAATCTCTTGCCATCTTCGAACACAGTCCTCTATATGTAGGGGAGCGTATGATCCACCGAGGAGATCCGCTCATGCCCTTCCGCGTCAGCCTCTTGCAGCGCGCGCACGTCGCGATTCTTCCCGCGGTGGTCCTCGCGCTCACCGCGTCTCCGGCGGCTGCACGCACGCAGGCACTCAGCACGTCCCTCGACGTGGGCATCGCCAGCGGCAGCGCGTTTTCCGGTTCGGCGCCCAGCGCGCTTCTGCTGCAGCCCGCGATTCGGTGGGATCATCCGAATACCAGCGTGAGCGCCCAGGCGAGCTGGCTCGCGTCACCCGCCAAGCAAATGGATGGCGACGCATCCATCGTCGGACGCTACTACTCTCCTGCCTTCCGCAACTTCCGTCTCGAGCTCGGTGCTGGGGCGGCGCGTATCGCTGCTCCCGATGTCACTCGGCCGTCGAACGCGCTGCAGGGTGACGCGAGTCTCTCCTATGCATTCGGCGCGAGCGGCGTGTGGCTCAGCGCCGCGGAACGGGCGAGCTCGATTTCGAGCGATTCGCTCCCGGGGCACGAGCATGCCTTCGGCGCGGGCATCTGGCGGCGCGTGGGTCGCGCGGTGTTCACGACGTCGGTCACCTCCAGCGCCACCGGAGGCGGCCCCAACTTCGGTAACCTTGGTGCGACCGATCCCGGGCTGCCGGGCAACGATACGACCCCCCGAAGCGCGAACGTCCCCTCGCGTCGCTACGCCGACGTCGAGAGCACGGTGTACTGGTCGCGCGGGCCGCTCGCGCTCGACGGGCTGATCGGCACGCGCGTCAGCACGACGTACGGCCAGCGCTCCACGTGGGGACACGCCCAGGCGAGTTGGGCACTCGGCGAGCAGTTCGCACTCGTCGCCGTCGGCGGCTCGCGCGCATCGGAGCCCGCAATTGGACGCCTCGGAGGCAACTTCTTCTCGTTCGGCGTACGGCTGGCAAGCGTGCCGTGGATCGCGCACGCACTCCACCCCGGCGCGCGCAGTGCCGCGAGCAGCTTCGGCGTTCGCGTCGAAGGAGCCACTCGAATCATCTTCGTACACGCACCCGCGGCGCGCACCGTCGAGTTGATGGCGGACTTCACCGACTGGCAGCCCGTCACCATGCGGCGCGCGGCAAACGATGAGTGGCAGATCGCGATGCCGATCGCGCCAGGCGCCCACCGCGTGAACATCCGCGTGGATGGCGGCGAGTGGAGAGCTCCCCCCGGAGCGGGCACGGCCCAGGACGAGTTCAACGGCGTCGTTGGACTCGTGGTGGTTCCATAACGGATCACTCGCCCGCTGGCGTCGAGAGTGACGCCGCGTTCGATCCCGGGGTCTCGCTTGGTGTGGAGCTTTCTGACGCCGCGCTCGTGGACATCGTTCTCAAGGGCGAGTCGGAAGCGTACGCCAAGCTCGTCGCCCGGTACCGGGATCGATATGCGCGATTCGCGCTGCACATGCTCGGCAATCGAGAGGATGCCGAGGAGGCGTTGCAGGATGCGTTCGTTCGTGCGTATCGCTCGTTGCACCGTTGCGGCGAGCCGGCACGCTTCGGCAGTTGGCTGCTCGCAATTCTCGCGAATCGGTGCAGGACGGCGGGCGGCAAGCGCGCACGACACGAGAAGCGATTCGTCTCCGCCGAAGACCGTCACTTCGCGATCGCGCTCGATCATCCGGCCGATGCGTCCGCGTGGCGCGAGGAGATCGTGCGAGCGCTCGCTCGGCTCGATGCGGATCAGCGTGAAGCATTTCTGCTGAAGCACGTCGAGGACATGGAGTACGAACAGATGGCGGTGGTGACCGGCGCCGGTGTATCGGCGCTGAAGATGCGTGTGAAGCGGGCGCGTGAACGGATGCGACGAATGCTGACAGAGGGGGGACATGCGCCAGCACGATGAGTTCGACGCAACACAGGAGGGCGACGAGATGCTCGAGCGAGCGGTCGAAGAGCTGCGTCGTCCGCTGCGCGTGAACTCCGCTCTCTTCGATGCGCGCGTGATGGATGAGGTACTGCGCGCGCCGTCGGGAGTGCGCCAGCGCTTGGCGCACCTCGCGCGGCCGCGCACCATCCGCGTCTCACCGATCATCGCGCTCGCCGCAGGGTTGCTGTTCGCCGTCTCGCTTGCAGGGTCCGTCCTCTACATCCTGCCCACGTCGCGGCGCGTCGATTCGGGCGCCGAGCCTCGCACCGTCGCGCATGCAGCGGCGAGCTCGCCGGTCGTGCAATTCGGCTTCACCGCGCCGAACGCATCGAGCGTCGCGCTGGTCGGCGACTTCAACGACTGGGATCCCAAGGCGACCCCGCTGCGCGCGGCGTCTACCGGCGGCGTTTGGTCCGTGGAAGTGCCAATTCCGCCGGGCCGCCATCTCTACGCATTCGTGGTGGATGGGAAGGTGTGGCGACCAGATCCCGCCGCGCCGAAGGCACCGGGCGACGATTTCGGCCAGCCGAACTCTGCCCTCACCGTGGTTGACCCGAGGATGCGATGACGAATCGTTCGCTCTTTGCACTCGCTGCGCTGCTGATGTGCGCTCCCGCGGCGCTGAGCGCCCAGGACTCGCGGCTCGATGCCCGACTCGATGCGCGCACGCGCGAGGCGGTGGTCACGCTCATCGACAGCGCACGTGCGGAGGGTATCCCGAGCGAGCCGCTGGTGCAAAAGGCGCTCGAGGGCACGAGCAAGCACGCCGATGCGCCTCGCATTCTCGCCGCCGTACGTTCCCTTGCACGCGAGCTAGGCGACGCGACCGCGGCGCTCGGCGCTGCTTCCACGGAAGATGAAGTGATCGCGGGCGCGAGCGCGCTCCATGCGGGCATCGCGCCCGCCGCGCTATCACACATGCGCGCATCGCGAGTGCACGGCTCGCTCACCGTCGCGTTGGCGGTACTCTCCGATCTGATCGCGCGAGGCGTGCCCGGCGACACCGCGACCACCGTGATCTCCGCGCTCACCGGCGCCGGCGCACCCGATGCCGATCTGCTGCGCTTCCAGCAGGGCGTCGAGCGCGACATCGCGCAGGGCGCCACTCCCTCCGCCGCGCTCGGCGTGCGCGCGCAGGGCGCATTCCCCAATTCGGCTCCGCGACGCACACCGTAGTCGTGCGCTCGCGTCAGTGCACCCGCGCCAGCGTTATCTCAGCAGCTTGAACGCCGAGCGCTGACTGCCGCCGTACTTGTACGCCATCGTGATCCAGAGCATCGCCATCGCCTCGAGCCAGCGTGATTGCGACAGCGGGCCTGCGTCGATCATGTCGAAGCCGAGCTGATTGCCGAGCTCCGCCACGATGAGCTTGGCGCCGGCATCGTCACCGGCGAAAAACATCGAGGCCTTCTCCTCTCCGAACTCGGGAGTGGCGAAGTTCGCATAACCGAGCGTGTTGAAGCACTTCACGACTTTCGCCTCGGGGATGAGCTTGGCGATCTCTTCGCCGGCTGAGGTAGTGGTGCCGAGGGCGAGCCCGGAGAGATCGGGGAGCAGCGGGTTCGTGCAGTCGATCACGGTTTTCCCCGTGAGCGGTCCGGTGGCGGCGAGCGCCTCCTTCACGGTCTCCCAGGGGACAGCGAGGATGATGACATCGGCCTTCGCGGCGATGTCGGCGACCGAGCCCGAGCGGCTCTGCGGCAGCCCGCCGGCCGCCTGCGTGTTCGGCTGGCGCACGCCGAAGTGCACATCGTGACCTTGCGCCTCGAAGAGCCGGCCCAGCGTGCCGCCGACGTGACCCGCTCCAATGATCCCCAGGCGCATTCGTATTCCTCGATCTCGAGAGTGTGTGCAAGTAGCTCGAAGTGTCGTATTTCTCGCGCGAACTTCAAGGCTGGAGCGCGGCTCGGCATCCGGCCGTTTCGACTCTCGTCGCAGCGCGTCTGATTACTGTGGAACGAACGAAGGCAGGTATATTATGAGTGCTCCAGTCTGACGGGCAAAAGCCCAGTTCGCCCCGTGCAGGGCACCCTCGACTTCACTCCCGTCGAGCGTTAAGCTCGAATGGGCGCAGTTAATGGTCGCCTGTCTCGACAGTCGTGGTTTCCCTGATCAACTTTCCGACGATGGCCACACGCTCTAACCCAAAGACACGACGTCCCCGCTGGTTTTGGATTGCGCTCGCGATGTTCGCGCTGGCGCAATTCGACATCGTGGCTGTCGTGCCGTTCGCGGATGCGAACGAGGGAAAGAGCGCGCCTGCGCACGTGGAAGCCTACGGTACGACGGCGCACTACGCGCACGATGACGCGAACTGCGCTGTGTGTGTGGCGCGGCAGCTCATCGGCCGTACGGAGCTCGTTGCACGACTGCCGCTTCCGCTCGAGCATCCGACCGGAATCATCGCGAGCGTCGAGATTCCATCGATATCGCTCGATCGATTCACTGTCGCATCCCCTCGCGCTCCACCCTCTCAGCGCGAGCTCTGATCGGCCGCCGCGCTCGCGGCTCGTTGTAGCACTTCACCGGCCACTGGCGCGTCTCGCACGCGCACGGGTGTGCCTCCCGAGCTGACCCCGATCCAGAGCTGACTCGAACTCGACGCCGCATTCGTGCGGCGCCGGATGCACGGCCGTCATTGCATCTCGCATGCGGCCACCGTCGTCGGAGCCTGGAGAGGGATGATCATTCGAAGATCGCGTTCACATCGCGATGCGCTGTCGTGGCGCATTTGCTCCTTGTCACTCGTGTCGGCACTCGCCTCGACTCCGCTCGCGGCCCAGGCGCGCGACAGCGTGGCACCCATGCGCATCGATCGCGACGGGGCCATCAAGGAAGCGCTCGCACACAACCCCACGCTCGCCGTCGCACGTGAGCAGACCGCGCAGGCGCGTGCGCGTGTCACGCAAGGGTACGCGCTTCCCGAGCCCTCGCTGTCCGCCTCCGTGCTCGGCGCAGCCGGCTTCGCGCGTCCGCACACGGCGAACGAGACGGATCTCGGGGTCGGCATCACGGTCCCGTTCCCGCAAAAGATCTTTCTCCGCGGTGAGGCGGCGAAGGGCGATCTCGGCAACTTCGACGAGCTCTATATCCAGCAACGGCAGCTCGTTGCGTCGCAGACCTCGCAGGCCTACGACTCGCTGCTCGTGGCGTTGCGACACCGTGAAGACCTGCTCGTGGCCCGAACGCTCGCGCAGGACTTCGTCAAGAAGACACAACTGCGCTACAACGCGGGCACCGCGGCGAAGCTCGATGTCGTGAAGGGGCAAGTCGATGTCGCGCAGGCCGAGAACGATCTGATCGCGAACGAGCGTGGAATCGCGAACGCGCGTGCGGGGCTCAATCGCCTGCTGGGGCGCACGCTCGGGGCTCCGATCGAACCGGCGGACACGCTCGGCGTGCCGATCGTGCCGACGGACCTCGACCGGCTCGAGAGACTGGCGATGGCGTCGCGCCCGGAGCTGCGCGGACTGCAGCGTCAGCGCGAGGGCGCGCGCGCGAATGAGCGGCTCGCGCAGCAGTTCTTCCTGCCGGACGTCACGCTCGGGATCTCGCGCAACAACATCTATGGAGAGCAGCCCACCTACACGACATCGGTGGGAGTCGATCTTCCGATCTTCTTCTGGCAGCATCAGCGCGGCGAGGTGGCCGAGGCGAAGCATCGCCAGGCGGAGCTCGCAGCGTCGTATCGCGATGTCAGCTCTCAGGTGGGACAGGATCTGCGAAACGCGTACGCGACTGCATCGACGGCGTTGCGCCAGGTGCAGTTCCTCGCGAACGAGCTGGTACCGAGTGCCGAGGAGCAATACAAGATCGCCTCGACGAGCTATGGCCTTGGCGGATCCTCGGCGCTCGAGGTGATCGACGCGCAGAGAACTCTGCTCGATGCGAAGAACCAATACACGACTGCGCTGGGTGCGCTCAACGATGCCGTCGCCGATCTGGAGCGCGCGACCGGTGCCCCCCTCGATTCCACGCCTGACGAGAAATCGCATGATTAGGGAATACGCGACTTTGCGCGCCGCTGGCCGCCTCTGCGTTCCACTCACGCTCGTGTTGCTCGGAGCTTGCGGTGGAAAGAACGAGGCGCGTGCCGCCGCCGAGAGCACTTCTGCGAAGGGCGCATCGCCCGGTACCGCCAGCACAACGCTGACGCCCGATCAGCTCGAGCATCTCAAGATCGCGCC
Organism: Gemmatimonadota bacterium; assembly: GCA_040006175.1. GTDB lineage: Bacteria > Gemmatimonadota > Gemmatimonadetes > Gemmatimonadales > Gemmatimonadaceae > FEN-1250. The sequence goes on from JBDTXN010000068.1 coordinate 8,165, forward strand.
CGTGTCGTCGGCCGCGTTTCGTCCGGAGGTGCAGACGACGGGAACCGTGGCGTTCGACGGCGATCTGTCGACACAGGTGCTCGCGCCGATCTCGGGACCGGTCATTCGGATCCTCGTGCAGCCCGGGGCTTGGGTGAAACGCGGCGACGCGCTGGCGACGGTGTCCTCGCCAGACTTCGCGTCTGCGGTGTCCGACTTCCGAAAAGCACAGGCGACTGCGGTGCAGACGCGCCGTGTGGCCACTCTCGACTCGGCGCTGTTCAAGAATGATGCAATCGCCCGGCGCGACATGGAGCAGGCGCAGACCGATGCGGTGAGCGCAGAGGCGGATCGCGACGCGGCACTGCAGGCGCTCCAGGCGCTCGGCGTCGATGCGCAAACGCTCGCAGCGTTGCGCGACAACAAGTCGGTGCCAGCGGTGCAGGGTGTGATACGCGCGCCGATCGAGGGCACGGTCGTGGAGAAGCTGATCAACCCGGGGCAGCTGCTGCAGGCAGGGACGACGCCGACGTTCACGATCGCGGATCTGTCGACGGTTTGGGTGATGGCGAGTGTATTCGAGAGTGACCTCGCCTCGGTGACGCACGGGGACAAGGTGGATGTCGCGACCGAAGCGGCGCCGCATCCGCTGTCGGGCACGGTCGACTACGTGGAGGCGCTGGTTGATCCGTCGACGAAGGCGACGCGAGTGCGAGTCGTCGTGCCGAACACCGGACGACTGCTGAAGCGCGACATGTACGTGACGGCCACGATCCATGCGACGAAGGAGAAACACGGGATTCTCCTGCCCGTGAGTGCCGTGCTGCGCGACGAGAACAATCTTCCGTTCGTGTTCGTCCAAGTCCCCGCGGGAGGATTCGAGCGACGGCAGGTGACGCTCGGCTCGCGCGTGAAAGATCAATACGAGATCAGCGCCGGGCTCGCAGAAGGAGAGCGCGTGATTCAGGTCGGCGGGCTCTTCCTTCAATTCGCGCAGAGTCAATGAGCGAGCCCACGCAGGAGCAGACGCCGGTTCCGAACGTTCAGCAGCATTTCAAGCCGTCATTCGTCAATCGCATCGTTCGCGCATCGATCGATCAGAAGCTCATCGTCGCCTTTCTTTCGCTGCTGCTGATTGGTGTCGGGATCTGGTCGCTCAAGCGGCTACCGGTGGATGCGTACCCCGATCTTTCACCGCCAATGGTGGAGATCGTCACGCAGTGGCCGGGTCATGCGGCCGAGGAAGTGGAGCGCCTGATCACCGCGCCGACGGAGCTCGTGATGAACGGCCTTCCCGGATTGAAGGTGATGCGATCGATCTCTCTCTATGGACTGTCGGACGTCAGGCTCACGTTCGACGACAGGACGGACAACTACTTCGCGCGACAGCAGGCATTCGAGCGGATTCCCGATCTCGAGCTGCCGGAGGGCGTGACGCCATCCGTGGCTCCGCTGGCATCGCCATCAGGTCTCGTCTATCGCTATGTGGTGCAGAGCAAGGACCGCTCGGCAATGGAGCTCAAGGTCATTCAGGACTGGGTGCTCGAGCGGCAGTTCAAGTCCGTGCCGGGCGTGGCGGACATGTCGTCGCTGGGCGGCGAGACCATGCAGTATCAGGTCCTGATCGATCCGACGCGGCTAGCGGGTGCCGGCCTCTCGGTGCCCTCCGTCGCGAGTGCGCTTCAGGCGAACAATGGCAATGCAGGCGGCGGCTTCTATTCGGAAGGCGGACAGTTCTACTACGTGCGCGGGCTCGGGCGAGTCGAAACGCTCGAGGACATCGGCAACGTCGTCGTCGCCGTGCACAACGGCACTCCGATCCTCGTCAAGGACATCGGGCAGGTCGTGATCGGTGCCGCGCCGCGGCTGGGGCAATTCGGCATCGACTCGGCGAACGACGCGGTCGAGGGCATCGTCGTGCTTCGCAAGGGTGAGCAGGCGCAGGCGGTGCTCAAGGGAGTCGAGGCAAAGACGCAGGAGCTCAACGACTCGATTCTTCCCAAGGACGTGAAAGTACGAACGTATTACGATCGCAGCGAGCTGGTCGCGCTCACGACGCGAACCGTGAAGGACAATCTGCTGCGCGGAATCGTGATCGTCATCGTCATCCTCATCTTTTTTCTCTACGATTTCCGTGCGGGGCTGATTGTCGCGATCACGATTCCGCTCGCCCTCCTCTTCGCATTCGTCTGCCTCGACCTCAAGCACATTCCGGCAAATCTGCTTTCGATCGGTGCGATCGACTTCGGCATCATCGTCGACTGCGCGGTGGTGATGGTGGAGAACATCTTTCGACAGCTCGCGCTGCGGCACGGCTCCACGTACAGGCTGCGTGACGTGATCGTCGGTGCCGCCGCAGAGGTGGACCGCCCGATCCTCTTCGCGGTAGCAGTGATCATCGCGGGATTCCTTCCGATCTATGCGTTGGCTGGTCCATCGGGGCGACTCTTTCAGCCGATGGCCGACACGACGATTTTCGCTGTGGTCGGATCGTTCATCCTGACTGTGACGCTGCTCCCCGTGCTCTGCGTTTGGCTGCTGCGTGGCGAGGTGCGCGAGCGGCACAACCACGTGTTCGAGTGGCTACGTGCAGGATACGAGCGCGCACTTCGATGGACTTTGCACCACCCGTGGCGTGTGATCGTCGCGTCGAGCGTCCTGTTCCTGCTGTCGCTGGCGCTGATTCCGACGATTGGCGGCGAGTTCATGCCGAAGCTGGACGAGGGCGCGCTCTGGGTTCGCGCGACGATGCCATACACGATCTCGTTCGAGGAGTCGTCGCGCATCGTTCCGCAGGTTCGCACGATCCTCAAGTCTTTCCCTGAAGTGACCGTAGTTACGAGCGAGCACGGTCGGCCCGATGATGGCACCAACCCGACGGGATTCTTCAACGCCGAATTTTATGTCGGGCTCAAACCGTACGATGAATGGGGGGGGTCGATCCACAGCAAGCCGGAGTTGATCGATGCGATCGACAAGAAGCTTTCGAGCTTTCCGGGCATCACCTTCAACTACACGCAGCCTGCAGAGGATGCGGTAAACGAAGCGGAGACGGGTCTCAAGAGCTCACTCGATGTGAAGCTGTTCGGTGCCGATCTCGCGACGCTCGAGTCGAAGGGTCGCGAGGTGAAGCAGGTGCTGGATTCGGTGAGGGGGATCAACCACGTCACGCTCGTTCAGGAGCTCGGCCAGCCGAGTCTCACCGTGAAGGTGGATCGGGCAAAGATCGCGCGCTACGGTGTGAATGTGGGAGATGTGAACGCGCTGATCGAGGCCGCTGTGGGCGGGACTGCGGCGACGAGCGTCGCTCAGGGGGAGCGGCAGTTCGATCTGATCGTGCGCCTGCAACCGCAATACCGGCAGACGCCGGATGCGATCGGCAACATTCGTGTCTCCACGCCCGATGGGCAACAGATTCCGCTCCGTGAGCTCGCCGAGATTCAGCTCGCGAACGACGCGGCGTTCATCTATCGACAGGACAACTCGAGATTCATCGGCGTGCAGTATTCGATTACCGGCCGCGATCTCGCCGGCGCGGTGAAGGATGCGCAGGAGCAGGTGGCGAGGAAGGTGAAGATGCCGCCGGGCTACAGCGTGCGCTGGGGCGGCGAATTCGAGGATTACGCGGCGTCGCGCGAGCAACTGCAGCTGGTGCTGCCGATCACGCTCGTGCTGATCTTCCTGATCCTGTTCGCGTTGTACAGCAACTTCAAGTTTCCCGGAATCACCGTGCTTGGGGTCGTGTTGTCGGCGCCGATCGGGGGAATTCTCGCACTCAAGCTCACGGGCACACCGTTCTCGGTGAGCTCGGGGATCGGCTTTCTCGCGCTGTTCGGCGTGAGCGTGCAGACGGCGGTGGTCTACATCTCGTACGTGAACGAGCTTCGTATCGAGGGTCGCCCGATCGCAGAGGCGACGATGGAGGCGGCGCTGCTCAGACTGCGCCCCATCATGATGACGGCGCTCGTGGCGGCGTTCGGACTGCTGCCCGCGGCGCTCTCGACGGGCGTCGGCTCGGACTCGCAACGGCCGTTCGCGATCGTGATCGTCGGCGGTCTGTTCTCGCGACTGCTGATCTCCGTGTTCCTGATGCCCGCGCTGTACGACGTGGTTGCGAGGCCCGGAGATCGGCTCGAGGTGTAGCGTGGGACTCAGAGGAGCGCACTAGAAGGTGCGCTTCTTCATCTCCTTGAAGATCTCGGTGGCGTCTTCGGACGCTTCGGGGCGATCGATGCGAGTGGCGTCGAGAGCTTTGTCGTAGGTCGGGCGGTTGGGATTCTTCTTGGCGGCGGCCTTCGCCTGCGTCTTGCGGAGCAGCGCCTGCATTTCTTTCTCGTTCATCATGCCTCCGGTGACGGAATCCGTGGTTCGCCTCGAGGGGCGAGCCGGGAACTGCCAGTGAGATAAAGATAGCCATTTGGGGGACGGTTACCGGCCGTAGTGGGCTACGGCGCCCCGCTTGGGGTCGCAAACCCTTTCTACCCCGCGGGTGTCCAACCTCCATTCATCGTGGGGGGACCGTGCTTTCCGACTCTCATCGCGTCATCCGCCGGATGATTGGAATCATCTGTGGAGTACCGCTCGCTGCATTGCCGGCCAGGGTCCAAACACCAGCTGCACGAAACGCCCTTCCCGCTCTCATCCCAATCGAGGCCCTGTACGAGTCGCCCGTGATGCAGTGGGGCGGCGTCTCACCGGACGGGCTCTGGCTTTCGTACGTGAAGAGCTGGCACGGTCGCCAGAATGTGTTCGTACGTCGGGTGGGATCTGCACGCGAGCGCCTCGTTACGCGCGACTCGGTGCGCTCAGTCGGTCCGTACTGGTGGTCCCGCGACGGAAAGCGAATTCTCTGGCTGCAGGATCGCGGCGGCGACGAGAATTATCATCTCTTCGCGTCCGACATCGCCGACACGACGAGCGGCGTTCGCGACCTCACGCCTTTTAAGAACATCGAGGTCGAGGTACTGGCGCTGCCGAGCGCTACGCCGGGGATTGCGATCGTCACGCTGAATAGGCGGGATCCGACCCTTGCCGATGCATATCGCGTGGATCTCGCCACCGGGAAGCTCGAGGTCGCTGCGGAGAATACCGGAACCTTCCTGGGCTACGTCGCGGACGGGCAGAATCGCGTGCGCGTGGCGTACGCCGTGGACTCCGCTGGGCACTACCAGCTGTTTGCGCGCGATTCGGAGCAAGCTCCATGGCGCACGGTAAGATCGTACGCCGTGGAGGACAAGATCACACCACTGCGCTTCTCGGCGGACGGAAGCCTCTACATGACGAGTAACGTGGGCACCGATCTCGCGCGGCTCGTGCTCGTCGATCTTTCTAGCGGCAGGGAAATGGTGGTGGACAGCGATCCGCTCAAGCAGGTCGACATCGATCAGATTCTGTTCGATGACCTCACCGGCGAGCTGCTCATGACTCGCTATGTGGGTGACACCGCGCGGGTCTACGCGAAGACACCCGATATGAGGGCGCTGCTCGACGTTACACGGCGCGCCGGGGGCGGGGTGGTCGAGATGGGAGGAGGCACGAACGATCGGTCCCGCTGGGTGGTGACGCTCAATACACCGACGCGACCGGCAATCACCTACATGTACTCTCGAGAGCGCGGAACGTTGGAGAAGTTCTACGATCCTCGACCGGGGCTGCGCCGCTATCGGTTCGCACGGAAGACACCGATCTCCTTCACTTCACGCGACGGCCTTCGGATTGGGGGATATGTGACGCTCCCGCACGGCAGGCCCGCGCACGCGCTGCCACTGGTAGTTCTCGTTCATGGTGGCCCATGGGGCGACAGGGACAAGTGGGAATTCGAGTCGGACGTGCAATTGCTCGCCAATCGGGGCTACGCCGTACTGCAGGTGAACTATCGCGGCACCACAGGACTCGGCAAGAAATTCGCGCGCGCGGCGAAGAAACAGTTCGGACGTGCGATGCACGCCGATCTGCTGGATGGAATCTCTTATCTCGCGCATCGCGGCACGATCGACACGTCGCGCGTGGCGATCATGGGGGGAAGCTACGGCGGCTACGCGGCGCTAGTCGGACTGACGTTCACGCCGCATCTGTTTGGGTGCGCCGTCGACTACGCAGGAACGAGCAATCTCGTCACCTTGCTCGAGTCCTTCCCGCCATCATGGCGGCCATTCCTCCCGCGATCCTGGTATCCATTCGTCGGCGACCCGCGCGATCCGAACGACCGCGCGGACATGCTCGCGCATTCGCCGCTGTTTCGAGCAGACTCCGCGCGCGCGCCGCTTCTAATCTTTCAGGGAGCCAACGACCCGCGGGTGACGAAGGCACAAGCTGATCAGATCGCCATGGCGCTCCATCGTCGGCGCATTCCGGTTACCTATCTGCTCGCCGCGAATGAGGGTCATGGATTCGGCGAGACTGAAACGGCGCTCGCCGTCACGCGCGCGACGGAGAAATTCCTTGGCGCATGCCTGGGCGGGCGTGTCCAGGCGCGCGTCATCCCGGCGATCACGCGCGCGTTGGACGCGATGCGGGTGAACGTGGACACGTTGCGTCCGATTCCCTGAGGAGTGTCGCGACACTGCCGCTCCTAGCTTCAGGAGCAACGGCCCACCTTTTCACGCATGGCCGAGTTCCAGGAACGCTCGCAGGCGCCGCTTGGCGACGACTTCAACATTGAGCGCGAGCTCGGCGGCGGGGGCATATCGGGATCTCGCTCGAGCTTTGCAGCCGTTGTGTGCGCGATGACGATCGCCGCGTGTGCGCACCAGTCACGATCCGAGAGTGGTGCCATGGGCGAACGTGACACCGTCACGGGCACCATCGCCTATCGCGAGCGGATTGCGCTTCCGCCGAAGGCAGTCGCCGAGATCTCGCTGATCGATGCCACAGCCGCGAGCACGACTTCGCCGCCCGTCACTTCGACGGCTGTCGCGCGCGCCACTGTGCAGTCGAAGGGAACGCAAATACCGCTGCCGTTCTCGCTTCACTTC
>JBDTXN010000069.1:0-15065 GCA_040006175.1 Gemmatimonadota bacterium
TCGAGAACATCGATCCGATGGGCGTGCACACCGGCGACTCGATCACCGTCGCGCCCGCGCTCACGCTCACGGACCGCGAGTACCAGGCGATGCGCGACGCTGCCGTGGCGATCATCCGCGAGATCGGCGTCGAGGCCGGCGGCTGCAACATCCAGTTCGCGGTGAATCCGGCCGATGGCGAGCTGCTCGTCATCGAGATGAACCCGCGCGTGTCGCGCTCGTCCGCGCTCGCCTCCAAGGCGACGGGCTTTCCGATCGCGCGCATCGGGACGAAGCTCGCCGTCGGGTATCGTCTCGACGAGATCACGAACGACATCACGAAAACGACGCCCGCGTCGTTCGAGCCGGTGCTCGATTACGTCGTGGTGAAGTGCCCGCGCTTCGCGTTCGAGAAGTTCGCCGCGGCCGATCCGCGCCTCACCACGCAAATGAAGTCCGTCGGCGAGTCGATGGCGATCGGACGCACGTTCAAGGAAGCATTCCAGAAGGGGCTGCGCGCCCTTGAGATCGGGCGCTCCGGTTGGCATGTGGGCGCGCGACTGCTCGACGACCGTCTCGAGGACGACACGCTCGAGACGCTGCGCGGCGCGCTTCGCCAGCCTACCCCGGAGCGCATCTTTCAGATCAAGTACGCGCTCGAGCGCGGCCTCTCCGTCGAGGAAGTCTACGATCTGACGAAGATCGACCGATGGTTTCTCGACCAGATGAACGATCTTCTCGAGGCCGAGCGCCGCTATCGCTCGCTGTCCGGGATCACGACGCAGGACATGCGAAGCATGAAGCGCATGGGCTTCTCCGATGCGCAGCTCGGCGTTCTCCGCAGCCAGAGCGAGCAGCAGACGCGCGAGCTTCGATGGTCGCTCGGTGTGCGCCCCGTCTACAAAATGGTCGATACGTGCGCCGGCGAGTTCCCCTCCGCGACTCCGTATCTCTACGGGTCGTACGACGAGGAGAGCGAGGCGCCTCGCTCCGGCAAGCAATCGGTCGTGATCCTCGGGAGCGGACCGAATCGAATCGGGCAGGGGGTCGAGTTCGACTACTGCTGCGTGCGTGCCGTGCTCGCGCTCCGTGAGGCCGGGTACGAGACGATCATGGTCAACTCGAATCCCGAAACGGTCTCGACGGACTTCGACATTTCCGACAAGCTCTACTTCGAGCCGCTGACGCTCGAGGACGTGCTCGAGATCGTGCAGCGCGAGCAGCCGCTCGGCGTCATCGTGCAGCTCGGTGGCCAAACACCGATCAAGCTCACGCGCGCGCTCGAGCGCGCGGGGGTGACGATTCTCGGCACGCCACCCGATGCGATCGACGTGGCCGAAGATCGGCGGCGCTTCGACCACATTGCTCGCGAGCTCGGCATCCGCCAGCCGCCGAACGGCACGGCGACGACGCTGGCGGAGGCCGAGGCAGTGGCGCTCGATGTGGGCTACCCGGTGCTCGTGCGTCCGTCGTACGTGCTCGGCGGCCGCGCGATGCAGATCGTGTACGATCAGGCGTCGCTGCGCGGCTATTTCGAGACAGCCGCGCGTGTGTCCGAGGATCGGCCTGTGCTCATCGACCGTTTTCTCGAAGATGCGTACGAGGTGGACGTCGATGCCATCGGCGACGGTACCAACTACGTCATCGGCGGCGTGATGCAGCACATCGAGGATGCCGGCATCCACTCCGGCGACTCGGCATGTGTGCTCCCGCCCTACATCATACGCGAGGAGGATCTCGCGACGATGCGCGCACATACCCTCGCGCTCGCGAAAGCACTGGGTGTGGTGGGGCTCATCAACGTGCAGTTCGCGATACGGGACCGGATCGTGTACGTGCTCGAGGTGAATCCGCGTGCGAGTCGCACGATTCCGTTCATCTCCAAGGCCATCGGCGTGCCGCTCGCGTCGCTCGCCGCGCGGCTCATGATGGGAGAGAGCCTCGAGGATGTAGGGTTCACGGCGGAAGTCGTTCCGCCGTACGTGTCCGTAAAGGAGGCTGTGTTCCCGTTCAACAAATTCCGCGGCGCGGATCCGGTGCTCGGTCCCGAAATGCGCTCCACGGGCGAAGTGATGGGAATCTCCGAGAGCTTTGGCAGCGCGTTCGCGAAAGCGCAGCTTGCGGCTGACAATGGACTACCGCTCAGCGGCGCGATCCTGGTCACGGTGAACGATTCCGACAAGGCGCACGTCGCGCCGATCGTGCGGCGCTTCCAGGACATGGGATTCCAGGTGCTCGCCACGCCGGGCACTGCGAAGTTCCTGCGCGCGCGGGGCATCGCTGCGGAGACGGTGTTCAAGGTGCACGAGGGACGACCGAACGGCGTCGACCTGATCGTCAACGGACAAGTGCAGCTGCTCATCAACACGCCGCTCGGTAAGCACTCGCAGACCGACGACTACACGATGCGGCAGGCGGCCGTCGCGCATCGAATTCCGTACACTACGACCATGTCCGCGGCGAGCGCCGCATGCGACGCCATTCTCTCGCTGCGTTTTCGGCCACCTCAGGTGCGCTCGCTGCAGGAGTGGCACGAGGTCGCCCGTGCCGCCACCGTCCGTGTGCGGCGCGACGTCCCGGCACCCATCGGAAGCTGATGCCCGTCCCGTTGCTGGACCTGCGTGCGCAATACGCCCGCATTCGCGAGAAGGTCGTCCCTGCGATGATGCAGGTCGTCGATGATCAAACCTTCATCCTCGGCACGCAGGTCGAGAGTCTCGAGAAGGAGATCGCGGCGCTTTCGCACACGAAGCACGCGATCGGCTGCGCGAATGGATCGGACGCACTGTTGCTCGCGCTGCGCGCGCTCGACATCGGCGCCGGGCACGAAGTGATCACGACACCGTTCACCTTCTTCGCCACCGCCGGCATGACGCACAACTCCGGCGCAAAGCCGGTGTTCGCGGACATCGATGGCGACACCTTCAGCATGAATCCTGAAGCCGCCGCCGCAGCTGTTAGCAGTCGGACGCGGGCCGTCATGCCGGTTGATCTGTTCGGGCAGATGTCGCCGATCGAGCGCTACCAGCGGGCGATCCCCAAGCTCCCCATCATCGAGGATGCGGCACAGTCCATCGGCGCTCGTCGAAGCTTCGACGGTGAGCCGCGCATGGCAGGCGAGATGGCGGCGATCGGCACGTTCAGCTTCTTCCCGTCCAAGAATCTCGGCGGCTATGGCGACGGAGGCATGATCGTCACGCAGGACGATCACCTCGCGATGCGTCTGCGCCGGCTTCGGACACACGGTGCGATCAAGACGTACGTGCACGAGGAAGTCGGGATGAACAGCCGGCTCGATACGCTCCAGGCGGCAGTGCTCTCGGCGAAGCTGCCGTTCCTCGCCGAATGGAGCACGGCTCGCCGCGAGCACGCCCGATACTACGATTCGGCGTTCCATGATGTCGCCGAAATCCGCACGCCGGCCATCGACGAAGCGAACGAGTCCATCTATAATCAGTACACGATTCGAACGGACCGGCGCGACGCGCTGCAGGCGCACCTGAAGGAGAAAGAGATCGGAACGGCGATCTACTATCCGATTCCGCTCCACCTGCAGCAGTGCTTCGCATACCTAGGTCACAAGCCGGGCGCATTCCCGGAATCCGAGCGCGCTTCTCAGGAGGTTCTTTCGCTGCCCGTATATCCCGAGCTCTCGCAGTCGCAGCAGGACGAGGTCATCGAGGCCGTCCGATCATTCTTCGGACGTTGATGACTCGCGCAGCGGCGCTGGCGCTCGCGCTCACTGTCGCGACGCCGATCTCCACCCTCGCGCAGCATGCACTCGTGGGACTTCCGCTCAGCGACCCCGCATACACGCAGCTCGACGGCCTCTCGCGTCAAGGATGCGCCGAGGCTCGCGTCTCGCAATTCCGTCCCTTCTTCGTGGGCGACATACGCGAGGCGCTGAAGAATGCAGCCGCGGACTCGAGCTGCGTGGGCACGTTGCTCACCGCGCTTCGCGCGCGATTCCCGCAGGATACCTTGCCCGGCGATACGACGCAGCGCGGTCTCACCTTCGGCGCTGCGGGAACCATCCAGGCGACAGGGCTGAAGAACGGAACGTTCTATCCGCTCTGGGAGGACGTTCGCCCGAAATCGGCGGGGGAGCAGCCGGTCGTGGGCATCGGGCGCATTCGCCTCACGTTCGACGGCGGTCCGCATCTGCTGATTGTTTCCGAGGCGTTCGGCCAGACGGGCGTGCGCAATGATCCTCATATTCGCGAGTCGCCCTTCCGGAGCACCTCGGGCGTGGTCGGCTTCCAGGATGCGTACATCAGTGCCGGAGTCGGCAAGCTGATCGTGTCGCTGGGCCGCTCGCGCGAGGCATGGCTCGGCGAAGGCCAGGAATCGATCGCCCTGTCGGCCAATGGGCCTGCATTCGATCGTCTCCTGCTCGCGCTTCGCTTCTACAAATTCGAATTGCGCGCTTTTGGAGCGACGATCAACGACGTCGTGCTCGACTCCACGCGCGACGTGCTTCCCGCGAGTGTCTCGCAGCAGCGGTGGCATCGCTTCGCGTTCGGCCACGGCATCACCTACCGTCCCACGAAACAGCTCGAGTTCACGCTGGGTGAGACCGCGGTGGTGCAGCGTCAGGGATTCACGGTCGACCTCGCGTATCTGAATCCGCTGATGATCTACCAGACCACGCAACACGACACGAGCCAGAGCGGAGCAGGGGACGCGAATCTCACCGGATTCTTCGCCACGCGCGCGACCTTCGGCCGCGCGACGCTGTCCGGCGAGTTGCTCGTGGATGACATCCAGATCGACGCCAAGGACAAGGCGAATTATCCGAATCAGCTTGGCTGGAACTTCGACGCAGCGTACGCGCTCCCGATCATCTACGTGTCGAGTGTCGGCGTCCAGTATCGCCGCATCGACAGCTTCACGTACATCGGACAGGTAGACTACTCGAAGGTGTACCAGAACTTCGACGCCCCGCTCGGCTCCGAGCTTGGCCCCGACGCCGACATGGTGCGCGGATACGCCGAGTACTGGCGGTCGGGAAAGCTGCGCTTCGTTGGCGGAATCGCGCGGTGGCGCCACGGCGCGTATCGCATAACGGACCGCCCAACCATCAACCGCGTCTTCCACGCGAACGATCCGTATCCCGATGTGACGGCGGACCGCCAGGATGCGCAGCGCGCGTGGATCGGCGATCTGTCGGCCGAGTGGCTCGACGGGATCATCCCGATCACCGCGAAGGTCGAGGTGGCACGAATCACGAACGTGAACAACGTTCCGACACCCGCGAAGAATCTCGCGAGGCTTCAGGTGATCGCGAGCTATCGGTTCCGGTATCCGTGAGGCTGTTGTCCGCGGCTGAGTCGACCCTCATTGCCCCTCTCCGACAGTCCGGCTAACTTCAACGGCTGCACCGCTTTCAGCTTTTTCCCAACTTCTCATACGAACCTTGAATGCGCATCGCCGTCGTCGGAACCGGCTACGTTGGCTTGGTCGTGGGTGCCTGTCTTGCCGAGACGGGCAACGACGTACACTGCGCTGATCTGGATGTCGCCAAAATCGAAGGGCTGAAGAAGAACGTGCTCCCGATCTACGAGCCAGGGTTGGACGAGCTCGTCGAGCGCAATCAGTCGCAGGGTCGCCTCAAGTTCACCACCGATGTCCCGGGCGCGATCGCCGAGGCCGAGGTGGTGTTCATCGCGGTGGGCACACCGCCCGATGAGGATGGCTCGGCGGACCTGCGGCACGTGCTAGGTGTCGCGGAGCTTGTGGGGAAGCACATGACGCGCGAAGTCGTCGTCGTCACCAAGTCGACGGTGCCGGTAGGAACAGCGGCGATCGTCGAGAATGCGGTGGCCAAACATGCGACGTTCCCGTTCCATCTCTGCAGCAATCCCGAGTTCCTCAAGGAAGGCGCAGCCGTCGACGATTTCCTGAAGCCCGACCGTGTGGTGCTCGGCGTCGCGACCGATCACGCGCGCTCTGTGATGGCTGAGCTGTATGCCCCGTTTGTGCGTACCGGCAAGCCGATTATCTACATGGACATTCCGTCCGCCGAAATGACCAAGTACGCCGCGAACGCGATGCTCGCGACGCGCATCTCGTTCATGAACGAGATTGCGAATCTGTGCGAGCGCGTGGGCGCCGATGTCGACATGGTGCGGAAGGGGATCGGGAGCGATAATCGCATCGGGCCGTCCTTCCTCTTTCCTGGCCCGGGCTACGGCGGCTCGTGCTTCCCCAAGGATGTGAAGGCACTCCTGCGCACGTCTGAAGACAGGGGCGCGCAGATGTCCGTTTTGCACGCAGTCGAGGCGGCAAACGACCGACAAAAGCACGTGCTGTTCACGAAGCTCAAGAGAGTAATGGGTGACGCGCTGCATGGCTCGTGCATCGCCGTCTGGGGACTTGCGTTCAAGCCGCAGACGGATGACATGCGCGAGTCCGCATCTCTCACACTGATCGATGAGCTGATCGAGGCCGGCGCGACCGTGGTCGCACACGACCCCGTCGCGATGCATGAAGCAAAGCGTCGGCTCGGCGACACGATCACTTACGCTGCGTCGAACTATGACGCCCTCGAGGGCGCCGCGGCACTCGTCGTAGTAACGGACTGGAACGAGTACCGCCACCCCGATTTTTCGCGTATCAAGAGCGCGCTCTCCACGCCGATCGTGATCGACGGACGCAACCTCTACGATCCAAACAAAATGAAGAGCCTGGGCTTCACGTATAGTTCGATCGGTCGCGGAGACCAGTCGTGAGGGTCCTGATTACCGGTGGCGCGGGGTTCCTCGGCTCACATCTCACCGACCGCTTTCTTGCGGATGGGCACGAGGTCGTCGGGCTCGACAACTTCATCACCGGTCACCCGGATAACATCGCGCATCTCGCGAGTGAGCAACGCTACGAGTTCGTCCGGCACAACATCTCCACATACACGTACGTCAAAGGGAAGCTCGACGGAGTGCTTCACTTCGCGAGCCCCGCGAGCCCGATCGACTACCTCGAGCTGCCGATTCCAACGCTCAAGGTCGGCGCGCTCGGAACGCACAACGCGCTCGGGCTCGCGAAGGAGAAGGGCGCGCGCTTCTTTCTCGCCTCCACGAGCGAGGTGTACGGCGATCCGCTCGTGCATCCGCAACCCGAGACGTACTGGGGCAACGTCAATCCGGTGGGCCCGCGCGGAGTGTATGATGAGGCGAAGCGCTTCGCCGAAGCGTTGACGATGGCGTATCATCGCTACCATGGCGTGGACACGCGCATCGTACGCATTTTCAACACGTACGGTCCGCGCATGCGCCCGCGCGACGGCCGCGTGGTGTCGAACTTCATTGTGCAGGCGCTGCGCAACGAGCCTATCACCCTGTACGGCAACGGCTCCCAGACGCGGAGCTTCTGCTACGTCTCAGACGAGGTCGAGGGGATCTATCGCCTCTTTCTGAAGGGCGATAACGATCCCATGAATATCGGGAATCCGGACGAGTACAGCGTGCGCCAGCTTGCCGAGATGGTGCGCGAGCTGACGAAGACGTCGGCGCCGATGGTCGAGCGCCCGCTTCCCGAGGACGATCCGAAGATTCGCAAGCCCGACATCACCCGCGCGCGCACGCTGCTCGGGTGGGAGCCAAAAATCAAAATTCGCGAGGGTCTACAGAAAACGATCGATTACTTCGCGAACCTTCCCGACGACCGTTTGTCGCCGCGTGGCTGAGAAGGTCGTCGTCACGGGGGCGGCGGGCTTCATCGGATCTCACGTCGTCGAGGCGCTGCTCGCGCGCGGCGACGTGGTGGTCGGGATCGACAACTTCGACTCCTTCTACGATCCGGATCTGAAGCGCGCGAACCTCGCGGATGCGATGCTCCACCCGTCGTTCGAGCTCGTGGAGGGCGACGTCCGCGATGCCGCCGCCGTGCGTCGCGTGATCGACGCGTTTCGTCCCGACGCGATCGTTCACTTGGCTGCGCGCGCCGGCGTACGACCCTCGATCCAGGATCCTGCGCTCTACGCGGCGGTCAACGTGCTGGGCACCACAGTGCTGCTCGATGCGGCACGGGTCGCCAAGATCTCGCGGCTGATCATGGCCTCGAGCTCGAGCGTCTACGGCAACGATGCCACAGCGCCTTTCCGCGAGGATGAGCCCGCGATCACCCCCATCAGCCCATATGCGGCGACCAAGCGCGCGGCGGAGCTGATGTGCGAGACGTACGCGGGGCTCTGCGACTGGATGCGGATCATTTCCCTGCGATTCTTCACGGTGTACGGTCCGCGGCAGCGTCCCGATCTCGCGATTCACTCGTTCACGCGCAAGATCATCGCGGGTGATCCGGTTCCGTTCTTCGGCGACGGAACGGCGGAGCGCGACTACACCTACATCACGGACACCGTACAGGGCGTGCTGGGCGCTGTCGACCGAACTCGCAGCTCGAAGCCCGGTCATGAGATCTTCAATCTGGGCGAGTCGGCAATGACGTCGCTGGCGGCGCTCGTGAAGCTCATCGAGCAGGCCGTCGGCACGAGCGCGAAGTTGGAGCGGCTGCCCGCACAGCCGGGCGATGTCCGCCGCACGCTCGCAGACATATCCCGGGCGCGAGAGCTCCTGGGCTACGCGCCGTCGGTGCTGGTCAGCGACGGCATTCCACGGTTCGTGGCTTGGTTCCGCGAGAGCGGCATCGGCGCTGCGTCAGCCATCACGGCCGCGCGCGGCTGAACCCGCCGCCCTTTTCGGGGTAACACACCGCTCATGTCCTTTCTCACACGCACGCGTGTCATTGCCGCCGTGACAGGAGTGATAGTCACCGGCTGTCACCGCCAGGGCTTTCAGCCGCTCAAGTTCCCCTCGCACCAGGCGCTGTATGACGCCTCGGCGAGTGAGCTCAAGAAGCACAAATGGGATCACGCGATCGCGGGTTTCGAGAAGCTCACGACGGACCTTCCCGCGCGCGATCCGCTGCTGCCGACAGCCTACTACTACCTCGGCGAAGCGCACATGGGGAAGCACGAGTACATCCTCGCGGCGCAGTCGTACTCCCGCGTCGCGGAGAACTTCCCCGAAGACACGCTGGCCGACCGCTCCACGTACAAAACCGGCCTGGCGTACAGCAAGCTGTGGCGCCGGCCTGCACTCGACCCGCAGTATGGGGAAACCGCGCGCTCCACGTTTCAGAGCTTCCTGGCGGCGTATCCCGACTCGCCGCTTCGCGATTCCGCACAGGCTCAGATCGACCACCTCGATGAATGGTTCGGCACGAAGGGCTACAGCAACGGCGTGACGTACTACAAGCGGAAGGCGTACGACTCCGGCATCATCTACTTTCGCGATGTCGTCAAGCAGTATCCGAAGTCGGATGCCGCACGGAGGTCCCAGATCCGCCTGGTGCAGTCCTACCGCGCGATCAAGTACAAGGAAGACGTCGCGGAAACGTGCGGCCAGCTAGAGAAGAACTATCCGAAGGACAGGGACGTGCAGAAGGTGTGTAAGGGTGTGAAGCCGACGATGGTGGCGGACAGCACAGTGAAGCCGGCCGCGGGCCGGCAGACTACGCCGACCACGGCGCTGCCCAATCCACCCGCGCCTATGGCGCCGACATCGCCGACACCGGTGCCGACACCGGGGGCGCCCGCGCCGGCAACCACCCCTCCGCAGCGCTGAGTCGACCGTGCGCCTCGGCGTCCTCGGCGGGACGTTCGATCCTCCGCACATCGGCCACGTGCTCGCCGCCAGCGACGCCTGCGAGGCGCTCGCGCTCGACAAGCTCCTCTTCGTTCCGGCGAAGGTTCCGCCCTACAAGTCGCGTACGGTGCAGGCCTCGCCGGAGCAGCGGCTGAAAATGCTCGAGTTGACACTTGGCGACGATTCGCGCTTTGCAGCGAGTCGGCTCGAACTCGATCGTGACGGGTTATCTTTCACGATAGACACACTCGAGGCGCTCGCCAGGGAAACCCCCGAGGCTGCGATGTTCATGCTCATCGGTGAAGACCTCGCCACGCAGATCGCGAGCTGGCGGGACGCGGCACGGATCGCGGATCTGGCAACCATCGTGGTCCTGGTTCGGGCGACGATGGCGACGCAAAGCTCACTCGAGTTCACACTGCCGATGAAGAAGCTGTCGACACGGCGCATCGAGCTCTCCTCCACCGAAATTCGGGAGCGCGTAAAAGCCGGGCGCTCGATTCATGGATTTGTGACTGATGCCGTAGCCGCGTTCATCAACGCGGCGGGCTTGTACCGATAGAGGCAACGAATGCTCAAGAAAATGGCGACATCACTGTTCGGCACCAGGCACACGCGCGAGATGAAGCGTGTGCAGCCGATCGTCAGTGCGATCAACGAGGAATACGAGCGGCTCCAAACGGTGTCCGAGGAAGAGCTGCGAGCACAGACCGCAAAGCTTCGCGGGATCATCGCCGAGCGCGCGCAGCCGCTCGAGCAGAAGATCGCTGCGCTCCGAGAGCGGAAGCACAATACGCCCGACGCAGCCGAGCGCGAGCGCATCGACCGCGAGATCGCCGGCGCGGACGGCAAGGGCGGGCTCGAGGAGGAGCTGCGCGAGGCCATCGCGGAGTCGCTAGACGACGTCCTCCCGGAGGCCTTTGCCACGGTGCGCGAGGGCGCGCGACGTCTCCTCGGCACGGCCGCGATGGTCACCGGACACGAGACGCCGTGGAACATGGTGCACTACGATGTGCAGCTGATTGGCGGCATCGAGCTGCACTTCGGCAAGATCGCGGAGATGGCGACGGGCGAGGGCAAGACACTCGTCGCGACGCTTCCGCTGTATCTCAACGCGCTCGCGGGACGCGGCGCGCACCTCGTTACGGTGAACTCGTATCTCGCCCGCCGCGATTCGCAGTGGATGGGACACCTGTACGGCTATCTCGGGCTGACGGTCGGCTGCATCGACGACACGGAGCCGAACACGCCGGAGCGTAAAGCCGCATACCTCGCGGACATCACGTACGGCACGAACAACGAGTTCGGTTTCGACTATCTCCGCGACAACATGGTCGTGTCGCTCGACCAGCGCGTGCAGCGGCCGCACTGGTACGCGATCGTCGACGAGGTCGACTCCGTGCTCATCGACGAGGCCCGCACGCCGCTCATCATCTCCGGCCCGGTCGGCGATGAGAGTGACCTGCAATATCGCGAGTACAATGCGACCGTCGCGCGCGTCGTTCGCGCACAGTCCGATGACGCGAACCGATTGGTGGCCGAGGGCGAGGCGGCGATGGCGAGCAACGATACCGAGGCTGCCGCATTGCGGTTGTATCAGGCGCAGCTCGGCGCTCCGAAGAACAAGCGCCTGCTCAAGGCACTGCAGGAGCCGGGCGTCAAGCAGCTCGTGCAGCGAATGGAGCTCGATCACATTGCGGATCGCAAGCAGCCGGCGGCCAAGCAGCAGTTCCGCGACATCGAGGAGCGGCTGCTCTTCGTGCTCGACGAGCGTGGCCACACGGTGCACCTCACCGATCGCGGCGCCGATCTCATGTCGCCGGGAGATCCCGACGCGTTCCTGCTCCCCGACATCTCGGATCAGGTGCATCGCATCGATCACGATGCGTCGCTCTCGCCGCAGGAGAAGCTCGACGCGCGCGCCGCCATCGATCGCGCCTACGCCGAGCGCAGCGAGCGGCTGAACATCGTGCACCAGCTCCTGCGCGCGCACGCGCTCTACGAGAAGGACGTGAACTATGTCGTGCAGGATGGCCAGGTGCTCATCGTCGACGAATTCACCGGACGCACGATGCCCGGACGCCGCTGGTCCGAGGGGCTGCATCAGGCAGTCGAGGCCAAGGAAGGGGTCCAGGTCAAGGGCGAGACTCAGACCATGGCCACCATCACGATTCAGAACTACTTCCGCATGTACGAGAAGCTCTCGGGCATGACCGGAACGGCCGAGACGGAGGAGACGGAGTTCCACGACATCTACAAGCTCGATGTCTCGGTGATCCCGACGAACAAGCCCGTCGTTCGTGATGACCGCCAGGATTGGATCTATCGCACGCGACGCGAGAAGTACAACGCCATTCTCGAAGAGACGCAGCGCTTGCACGCGCTCGGCTATCCAGTGCTCGTGGGAACGGTGAACGTCGATGTGTCCGAGACGCTCGCGCGCATGTTTCAGCGTGCGGGAATCAAGCACAACGTTCTCAACGCGAAGTACCACCAGCGTGAAGCGGAGATCGTGGCGGAGGCCGGACAGCCCGGCGCCGTGACGATCGCGACGAACATGGCGGGCCGCGGAACGGACATCAAACTCGGTGCGGGCGTCACCGAGGCGAAGCCGTCGAAGATCAAGGATCCAGAGGGCAAGGAAGTCGAGGTCGAGGAGGATGGCGGGCTGCACATCATCGGCTCCGAGCGACACGAGTCGCGGCGCATCGACCGGCAGCTCCGCGGGCGCGCCGGCCGCCAGGGAGATCCGGGCGCGACGCAGTTCTTCCTGTCGCTCGAAGATGATCTCATGCGCCTCTTCGGCTCCGAGCGCATCGCGAAGCTGATGGACCGCCTCGGCGCGCAGGAGGGCGAGGTGCTCGCGCACCCGCTCATCACGCGCTCGATCGAGCAGGCGCAGAAGCGCGTCGAGCTGCAGAACTTCCAGGCGCGCAAGCGGCTGCTGGAATACGACGATGTGATGAACCAGCAGCGCGAGGTGATCTATTCGCTGCGCGCGTTCGCGCTGGAGGGCGGGGAAGAGCTCAAAGGCGAAGCGTTGAAGATGGTGGAGAAGGCGATCGAGCGTCGCGTCGAGCAGTCACTCGAGGGCTACGAGTCGGAGAGCGACTGGGATTTCGGCGTGCTGCGCCAGGATCTCCTGATGCACTATCTCTTGTTCGTGCCGGAGTTCGAGGATGGCGCCGCGGAGAAGCCCGGTACGATCGTCGAGGCGAGGGAGAAGGCACGCGCGGCTGCACATGCAGCGTTCGAGGCGAAGCTGACGTCGCTCGACATGTATTCGGACGCGCTGCTGTCGCGCGTGATGCTGCACGTGCTCGATGAGAAGTGGAAGGATCATCTGTACGATCTCGATCAGCTTCGAAATGCGATCCACTACCGGTCGTGGGGGCAGAAGGATCCGCTCGTCGAGTACAAGCACGAGGCCTACACGATGTTCGTGGACCTCATGTCGGATCTCTATCACACGTTCGCGGAGCGCTTCCTGCGCGCGCAGATCGTGATCGAGCAGCCGCAGGGCCCCATGGATGGTGGCGACGACTCCAATGGTCGTCGCGGTCCGCGCGCGCCCGCTCCGGCGGCGCCGACGCGCCGGTACAACGCGCTCGGAATTCTCGAGGACATCCCGCCGGAGGGCGACGACGAGTCGGGCGCGTCCGGGGAGCCGGGGGAGCCGGATGGCAATGTGGAGATCGGCCCCGACGAGGCGCCGAAGCAGCAGGTCGTAGCGCGCAAGGAAGCGCGGGTGGTCGGTGCCGGTCGCGTCACGAGCCTGGCCCCGCAGCAGTCCGCGGCCAGCACGAACTGGTCGACCGTCGGCAGAAACGATCCGTGCCCGTGCGGCTCCGGCAAGAAGTTCAAGAAGTGCCACGGAGCGACCGTCTGATGCGTTGAGCTGGCGACGGTTTCACCGGCGTCGAATGGAAGCGATGTCCCACTGCTCGCGCGCCCCGCTACCCTGGGGGCGCGCGGCCCGTGTTCGGGCCCTTCCTTCGTCGAGGAGCTTCGCCCGTGACACGTTCCGCTGGCCCTGTGGCACCCGTTGCATTAAGTATTAGAGAGCTTCCCCGGTCGGAGCGGCCGCGCGAGCGGCTGCGCGATCATGGCGCGGCGTCGCTCAGCGCGGCCGAGCTGATCGCGATCGTCGTTGGAAGCGGAGGCACCGGTCGTTCGGCGATCGCCGTCGGACAGGCCATTCTCGAATCTGCGGGCGGATCGCTCCGCCGGATCGCCGCGCAGCCGGTCGCATCGCTCACACTGATGCGTGGAGTGGGCTCCGCTCGCGCCGCGACGGTGCATGCGGCTCTCGAGCTGGGTCGCCGCATGGCGAGCGAAGGGCGCGATGAGGGCGCCCCCATGCGATCACCACGTGAAGTCTACGCCGCGTTTGCGTCGCGGCTGCAGGATCTACCGGTCGAGGAGTTCCACGTCGCGGTCCTCGACTCGCAGCATCGGCTGGAGCGCGACATCGCGGTCACGAGAGGAATTCTGAATTCTTCGCTCGTGCATCCGCGTGAAGTCTTTCGGGAGGCGATCGCGGAGCGCGCGGCCGCGATCATCCTGGTGCACAACCACCCGAGCGGAGACCCGACTCCGTCGGCGGACGACCGGGTAGTGACGGATCAGCTGGTGGCAGCAGGGCGGTTGCTCGACATTCCCGTGCACGACCATTTGATCGTGGGCCGGGGACGCTACGTGAGCTTCGCCGAGGCGGGACTGCTCTGAGCGGGCAACCGATTGTGCGACTCGCACGTTAGATGATGTAGGTTGGAAGACATGCTCACGGCGACGACAGGACAGCAGTGACGGCTCCGACGCTCAAATCGATTCTGCCCGAGCTCAACCTCGGTGACGCCCGCCTCGAGCGACTCGACGCGGACCTCATCTCTCGCGCTTACAAGTTCAGCGAGCGCGCGCACCACGGGCAGAAGCGTTCATCGGGCGCGCCGTATCTCCACCACTGTGTGGAGGTCGCAAAGATCCTCGCCGAGCTGCATCTCGACTCCAGCACCGTGGCGTGCGGGCTGATTCACGATGTCGTAGAAGACACCGCCGTCACGGTCGCCGATGTGTCTGCCGAGTTCGGAAAGGAGATCGCAGCGATCGTCGATGGCGTCACGAAGATCGGAAACATCTCCTTCCAGTCGCGCGAGGAGCGGCAGGTCGAGAACTATCGCAAGCTCCTCCTCTCGATCGCAAAGGATGTTCGCGTCATCCTGATCAAGCTCGCGGATCGCCTCCACAATATGCGCACGCTCGACTACCTCCCTGAGGAGAAGCGGCGGCGGATCGCGCAGGAGACGATGGATCTGTACGCGCCTCTCGCGCATCGATTCGGAATGGCCCAGATGCGGTGGGAGCTCGAGGATCTCTCCTTCAAGTACATCGAGCCGCCGGAATACAAGGCGCTCGCGAAGCTCGTCGCGCAGAAACGCGATCTGC
>JBDTXN010000070.1:0-15005 GCA_040006175.1 Gemmatimonadota bacterium
ACGTAGCCGACCATCTTCTCGATGATGCCGATCGC
Organism: Gemmatimonadota bacterium; assembly: GCA_040006175.1. Classification (GTDB taxonomy): domain Bacteria; phylum Gemmatimonadota; class Gemmatimonadetes; order Gemmatimonadales; family Gemmatimonadaceae; genus FEN-1250. The sequence goes on from JBDTXN010000070.1 coordinate 36, forward strand.
GCTCGCGGCGCGCGAGGCGAGCGGGCCCGCCGAGATGGTGTTCACGCGAATGCCGAATCGCCGTCCCGCTTCGTACGCGAGCACTCGCGTGTCGCTCTCGAGCGCCGCCTTCGCCGATGACATCCCACCGCCGTAGCCCGGGATCACGCGCTCGCTCGCCATGTACGTCAGCGAGAGTACCGATCCGCCCGGGCGCATGAGTGGCCCGAGCCGGCTCACCATCGCGACCAGCGAGTACGCACTCACACTGAGCGCCGTCAGATAGCCCTCGCGGCTCGTGTCGAGCAGCGCCTTCTTCACCTCCGGGCCGTTCGCGAGCGAGTGTACCAGGATGTCGAGCGGCTTCTCGCCGTAGCTCTGTACCAGCGAGGTTGCGAGGCCGTCGATCGAGAAATCTCCGACCCCCGCGTAGCGCTTGTTCTCGCGAACCGACTCCGGCGCGCTCGCGAGCGTCGTGTACTCCGCGTCGAGCGGGTGGATCGACTCGAACGCCATCTTCGCTCCGGACGAGAGCACGAGCGACTCGTCCATCTTGCCGCGCTCGAGGAGATTGCGGAAAATGTTGAGCGCCGGCGGCCACGTGCCGACGACCACGGAGGCTCCCGCCTCGACGAGCTCCTTCGCGATCGCGAAGCCGTATCCGGCGTCATCCGCAACGCCCGCGACGAGTGCGCGCTTGCCGGAGAGATCAATGTTGAGCATGTCGGATGCGTCAGTTGGGGGAGTACGCGCGGCAGCGAGTCATGCCGCGGCGAGGTAGCTTACAGCAGTAGCAATCAGTCTACCAGTAATGACCGCAATCACAACGACCGCAGCACCAACGGCGCCCTCGTCGACGATCGGTCCGCGTTTCGCGCGCGGACTCTGGCGCATTGCTGCTGCCGACGCGTCGTCCGGGAACCAGGTGGAGCTGATGCGCGATGGAACGCGCATCTTCGACGCGATGATCGACGTGATCGAGCAGGCGCGGGACACGGTCGTGCTGGAATCGTACATGATCGTGAGCGACAGCGTCGGCGAGCGCTTCTCGGCTGCGCTGCTCGCCGCTGCGGCGCGCGGAGTGAAGGTGCGCGTCATCGCCGACTGGGCGGGCAGCCGCGGGACCGCGCGCGCGTTCTGGCGCACGCTTCGCGAAGGTGGAGTGGATATCCGCATCTTCAACAAGCCGGGATTTCGCCGCTGGCTGGGACTTCTGCCGCGCGATCATCGCAAGGTGCTCGTGGCCGATGAAGTGGTGTGTGTCACGGGCGGAATCGGACTGGCCGAGGTGTGGTCGGGGTTCGTGAAGCGAAAGCGGAAGGCGCCTTGGCGCGATACGGCGGTGCTCATCCGCGGACCGGCGGCAGTGGACATGGCGCGTGCGTTCGAATCGATGTGGAAGCGCGCGAACTTCGAGGAGCGGCGTGCGGCGCGACGACACACGGTGCGGCGCGCGCGCAACTCCGGGACGCTGCCCGGACAGGCGACGGGTGCGGTGGTCGGGATCATTGAGGGTGAGCCGTGGCGGCTCCGGGTCGCGCGCGCGCTGCAGATCCAGTCGGTGTCCGCGGAGAAGGCGATCTGGATCGCGAGCGCGTACTTCTACCCCTCGAGCGCGGAGATCGAGGCGCTCTGCGGCGCGGCACTCGACAACGTGGACGTACGCGTGCTGGTGCCGAGCAAGTACGATCATCCGTGGGTCCGGATGCTCACGCGCAGTGTGTACAAGCAGCTCCTGCGGAACGGAGTCCGGATCTGGGAGTGGAACGGCGCCATGATGCACGCGAAGACGAGCGTGATCGATGGGCGCTGGGTGCGCGTGGGCTCCACGGATTTCAACCCGCTTGGCGTCGCGATCAATTACGAGCTCGACGCCGTGATCGAAAGTCAGGAGCTGGGGAAAGCTGCGGAGGCGATGTTCTTGCACGATCTGGAGCAGTCCACCGAAATTCGGATCTCCTGAGACGAACGGAGGTGGGCGTGAGAGCTGCGCCGCTCCCGTCGCACTCCTGAGATCATCGCTCTCTCGCCCGCGCATGCCCCTGAAAACTCCCGTGCTCGCTGATCCCGGACCGCGCCCGCAGATGGAGCGTGCCGGCCTCGTCCTGCTGGACGGCACGTGGCAGTTCGCGATCGATCCCGAGGCCGCGTGGTCGCTCCCGGAGCAGGTGCGGTGGAGGCGGAAAATTACCGTCCCCTTTGCGCCGGAGACGCCTGCGAGTGGCATCGGCGACACGAGCTTCTACCTGGCATGCTGGTACCGCCGCACGGTGCGACTGACCCCGCCTGAGAACGGATCGCGCGTACTCCTGACCTTCGGCGCGGTGGACAGCGACGCGAGGGTGTGGGTGAACGGGCACGTGGTGGCGGAGCACGAGGGAGGTTATACGCCCTTCACCGCCGACATCACGGATGCGCTCGGCGCCGACGGCGCGCAGGAGATCGTCGTGCGTGCATACGATGATCCGCACGATCTCGCGAAGCCTCGCGGAAAGCAGGACTGGAAGCTGAACTCACATTCGATCTGGTATCCGCGCACCACGGGCATCTGGCAGAGCGTGTGGTACGAGGTCGTGCCGTCGACGTACATCAGGTATCTGCGCTGGACGTCGAACCTGGAGCGATGGGAGGTCGGCCTCGAGGCGTGGCTGGGAGGCGACCGTCATCGCGAGGGGCTGCGACTTCACGTCAAGCTGCTGAGCGGCACCACGCTGCTCGCTGATGACACGTACGCCGTCGTCGCGGGCGAGGTGCATCGACGCATTGCGCTCTCGGATCCCGGAATCGACGATGTGCGCAACGATCTGCTCTGGAGTCCGGAGCGGCCGACGATCATTCGCGCGGAGATCGAGCTGTGGGGCGGTCGTGGCGAGCGGCTCGATGTGGTGCGCAGCTACACGGCGCTTCGCACGATCGGCGTGATGGGTGACCGGATCGCGTTGAATGGGCGACCGTACAAGTTGCGGCTCGTGCTCGATCAGGGATACTGGCCCGAGACGGGTCTCACGCCGCCGGACAGCGCTGCACTTCGCCGCGATATCGAGCTCACCAAATCCCTTGGCTTCAACGGCGTGCGCAAGCATCAGAAGGTTGAGGATCCGCGCTATCTCTATTGGGCGGATCATCTCGGGCTGCTCGTGTGGGAGGAGATGCCCAGCGCGTATCGCTTCACGAAGCAATCGGTGGAGCGTGTGACGAAGCAGTGGATGGAGGTGATCGATCGCGACTACAGCCATCCGTGCATCGTCGTGTGGGTACCGTTCAACGAGAGCTGGGGTGTGCCCGATCTTCCCGCGCGCGAGGAGCAGCGCCACTATGTGCGCGGGCTCTACCATCTGACACGGACGCTGGACAACACGCGACTGGTGGTCGGCAACGATGGATGGGAGCACGTGGCCACGGACATCGTCGCGATTCACGATTATGAAGCGGATCCCCAGAACATCAGCGAGCGGTACGACATGGATCGCGTGCGCGCGCATCTCGTGCAGACGGAGTATTCGTCGGGCCGCAATCTCGTGCTCCCCGGATTCGATGTCGATGGAAAGCCGATCGTGCTCAGCGAGATCGGCGGGATCGCGTATGCGCCGGAGTCGTCGGGCGTGTGGGGATACTCGTGGGCGAAGAGCGACGCGGAGCTGGCGAAACGCTATCACTCGCTCATCGACACCGTGGACGAGCTGCCGCTGCTGGCCGGCTTCTGCTACACGCAGTTGACCGACACGTATCAGGAGGCGAACGGGCTGCTCTACGCGGATCGCGGTGTGAAGGGCAGCATCAAGCGACTCACGCTGCTGGAGCCCGAGACGCAACGCTGACTGCGTGTTCCGTGCGGCTCTATCTTTCGCAGCATGAAGGCTGGCATTTTCGTGGTCGCCGAGCTCGGCGAGCCGGTTCGCGAGAAGATACTCGAGGTGCAGCGCTGGGCCGATCCGCGTTTGGCCGCGGGCACCCCACCCCACGTCACCATGGCGGGGTCGTCGGGGGTGGGTCCGCTGCCACTCGGCACATCGGTCGAGCTGCTGCGCGAGAAGGTCGAGCCGATCACTCGCGATACGGCGCCGATCACGATGCGCTTCGAGCGGCCGCACCGCTTCATGCAGACCGACATCATCGTGCTCCCGCTCGACCCGCACGGGCCGCTGCGCACGCTGCACGAGCGCATGGCGAAGACCGGCCTCCCGTTCGAGCGGGCGCGCTTCCAGTTCTCACCGCATGCGACGCTGAGCTTCTATGCGCGGATGACGCCGGAGATGCTGAAGCGGCTCCTGGCCGTGTGCATCGACGACGAGGTGCTGATCTCGGGGCTGCAGTTCTACTCGACGCCGCATCCGCAGCCGAGTCGGAAGGTGCTGGATCTGCGGTTGGAGGGGGCTACGTTGGCGTGATCACGAGCGCGAATGCGTGCTCACAATCCCTTCTGTACCGCTGCCTCCAACTCTTGCTCTCCGCCCAGCCCCGTATACACGATCTTCCCGCTCCGATCCACCACGACGACGTACGACGTCGCCGGCACCGAGTACGCATCGGTTGCCGCGCCCTCAGCATCGAACACCAGCTGCTGCGTCAGCCCGTACTTCTCGGCATAACGCTTCACGCGATCAGGCGACTCGTTCACGCTCACGGCTACCGACACGAACGTCACCTTGCCCGCGTACTTCGCCGTAAGTGACTTGATCTGCGGCTCGAGCTCCTTGCAGTTGCCACACCAGAGAGCCCAGAACTCGAGCACGACCGGTCCCTTGCCGAGATAGCTCGAGAGATCGATGCGCTTGCCGTCGAGCGTCTGCACCTGAGCGCTCGGCGCCTTTGCTCCGACCGCAAGACCCATCGGATCCTGCGCGGGGAGCGCACGCGCGAGCATCAACGACATCGCACCCGTCACGAGCATCGAGCCAAATCGCAATGCTTTCACAGCAGCACCTGTCCCATTGTCACGAAGTAGTACTCGGCCGCTCCGATCATCAGCAGAGCAAAGAGTCGCTTTACCCACACCATCCATACACCGGCCTTCGGCAATCGTGCGAGTGCTCCGGAAAATGTGCCGACGAAGATCAACAGCGCCGTCATGCCGAAGGAGAATACGAAGAGATAGAGAAAGCCGAGTGTGCCGCTGCGCGTGCTGCCGACCCAGGTGAGCACCGCAGCCATTACCGGTGCGCCACACGGCGCGGCGACCACCCCCGATGCGGCACCCATCCCGAACGCTCCACCCAGTCCGCCGCGGCTTCCGGCGCTCGCTGCCTTCTGCATCACCCATGCGGGGATCGGCAGCGGGAGCGCATCGAGCATCACGAGCGCGAACAGAAGGAGCAGATTTCCCATCGCGAACAACAGCCAGGGATTCGTGCTCACGGTGCCGAACAGCGTTCCCGATAGCCCTGCGAGGACGCCGAGGAGCGCGTACACCAGCGCGAGCCCGATCGCGTAGCTCAGCGTGAGCGTGAATGGGCGCCAGCGCGAGCGCGCACCCGTGCTCTCGCCACCGACCAGCGCAACGGTGATCGGGATCATCGGGTACACGCACGGCGTGAGACTCGTCAGCACGCCGGCGACGAAGAGCAGCGGGAGCGCGAGAAGGGGATGCGAGAGGTCGGGCGACACTACGCCGGTTCCGGCGAGGTCGGTTGGCGCATCAGCCACATGACGATCTGGGAAATCTCGTTCTCCCGTACGGTGAATGCGAAGTTATCAGCAAGCCATGTGTCTTCGGCCTCCGGCTCGATACGCACCTGCATGTGCGAGTCGCTGAAGCCCCTGAAATACGAGACGCCGTAACGTCCCCGGGCCGCTATCGCGATGCTGCTCCACGTCGTGCAAAAGTAAGTCAGCTCACCGAGCGGAAATTCGCGGCGCTGTCTCTCGCTCCTGAAAATGAATCGCTCTTCGGTCAGCTCGAGAGTGCCACGGTCCGTGAGTGCAATCGTCACCGATTTTCCGGAGCTGGCCTGATCATTCCAGATAAGCGTCCGGCCGCCAACTTTTCCGAGATCCGCGCGCCTTCTGGAACGGCTTTCGTACAGATACACGGGCGATGATACTATGACTCGATTGTTCACTGGAAGGCGAAGGACGCCCGCCTCCAGCGGCTCGTCATCTCCTCGCGCGATCCGTCGTAGCGCGTCTACGTTGGCCTTCCACAACGCTATCCGTTTACTGTCGCGCGCACTTTGCTGCGGCGTCCGCGGTGTGTACGGACCCTTTTGCCACATGTGATAGAGAAGCACGGCGACATACGCTACCAGCCACAGAAAGCCGATTGGAGGCATCGTCCATCCCCCACTGGAAGCGTAGGTGTTCGTTTGGAAGCTCACACCGTCAACAGAATCTTTCCCGTCGTCCTGCGCCCCTCGATGGCATCGTGTGCCTGCGCCGCGTTCGCCAGCGGATAGTCGTGCTCCGCGCGCACCCCGAGCTCGCCCTTCGATACCCAGTCGAACAGCTCCGTCGCGCGACCGAGCAGCTCCTCACGTGTGACGATGTAATTCCCGAGCGTTGGCCGCGTGAGATAGAGCGATCCCTTTCTGTTCAGCACCTGCGGGTCGAGCGGCGGAACGGCTCCGCTCGATGCGCCGAACAATACCATGTAGCCGCGCGCTCGCAGCGAGTCGAGACTCTTGTCGAACGTGGTCTTGCCGACGGAGTCGTACACCACGCTCACGCCTGCGCCTCCAGTGATGCGCCTCGCCGCCTGCTGGAAGTCCTCCTGCGTGTACAGCACGACCTCGTCGGCTCCCGCGTCGCGCGCGAGCGCCGCCTTCTCCTCCGTCGACGTCGTGCCTATGATGCGCGCGCCGATCCTGTGCGCGATCTGTGTCATGAGCAACCCCACGCCGCCGGCCGCGGCGTGAATCAGAATCCATTCTCCCTTCGCCACGTGATAACAGTCGCGCAGCAGAAAGTGCGCGGTCATCCCCTGCAGCAGAATCGCCGCAGCAGTGCGATCGTCGATGCTCGCCGGAATCGGCAGGAGGCGATCCGCCGGAATCACCGCCAGCTCGGCGTAGCTCCCCTTGAGCATCACCCAGCCCACACGATCGCCAACGCTCAAATCAGTCACGCCCGCGCCGAGCGCCTCCACCGTTCCCACCGCCTCTACACCAGGCGTGAACGGAAGCGTGCCCGGATAGACACCGGTGCGCTGGTAAACGTCCGTGAAATTGACGCCCGCCACGTGCACGCGAATCAGTGCCTCGCCACTGCCAGGCTTCGGGTCGGGTAGCTCGCCGTACTCGAGCACCTCCGAACCACCATACCGCTTGATCAGAATGCCCCGCATGTCGCGCTACTCCTCGCTCGTAGGGTGGCCTGCCGAGGGCCTGTGTCTTGCGAAAACTAGCCACGCCGTCGCTCGCAGCCGGGATTCGCATATCTTTCCTCCCGCGTGACCTCTACCGCGATCTCGCATTCCCGAACTGTTGAAATGGCTCCCTCGACCAATCGACGACGCTCGACCAAGCTGACGACGCCACGCACGCCTGCGCCTGTGGTGATCGAATGTCTCCGGCCAGAGTTGGATGCCGGCCGCTATCCAGTGAAACGCGTCATCGGTGATGCCTTCGAAGTTCGCGCCGACATCCTGAAGGAGGGCCACGACCTTCTCGGGGCGCGCGTGCGATACAGCGGGCCTGCAGACGCCGAATGGCGCACCGTTCCCATGCACTACGAGCAGAGCTCCGACCAGTGGGTAGGCGGCTTCAAGGTGGACCGGACTGGACGGTGGGTCTATACCGTCGATGCATGGACGGATCGTTTCGGCACGTGGCGCAGCGAGCTCCAGAAGAAGGTCGGCGCGGGGCAGGATGTGTCGTCGGAGCTGCTCGAGGGCGCCGAGCTGATTGACACCGCTGCGAGGCGCGCGCGCTTCGGCGATGCGCGCAATGCGCTCCGTGCGGCCGCGCTGCAGATTCGCGACGCGCGCCTACCCGCCGCCGAGCGTGTGGCTGCCGCGCTCGATGCGCAGTTGCACACGCTGCTCGACGACAACTACTCGCCCCTGGATCTCACGTCGTACACGCGCGAGCTCGAGGTGTGGGTAGATCGCGAGCGCGCTGAATTTGCCAGCTGGTACGAGCTCTTTCCCCGCTCGCAGACGACGGGTCCCGAGAAACACGGAACGTTTCTCACCACCGCTGAGGCGCTCCCGCGCATCGCAGCAATGGGCTTCGATGTCGTCTATCTCCCTCCGATTCATCCGGTAGGCATCTCCGCGCGCAAGGGGCCGAACAACTCCCTCGCCGCCGGCCCGAACGATCCCGGGAGCCCGTGGGCAATCGGAAACGTGGCCGGTGGTCACTCGGCCGTAGAGCCGAGGCTCGGCACACTCGCGGATTTCGACACGCTCGTCGCCGCCGCGGCGAAGCTCGGACTCGAGATCGCGCTCGACTTCGCGCTGCAATGCTCGCCCGATCACCCGTGGCTCGAGGAACATCCCGAGTGGTTCTTCGTGCGGCCGGACGGCACGATCAAGTACGCGGAGAATCCCCCCAAGAAATATCAGGACATCTATCCGCTGAACTTCTGGTGCGACGATCGCGAAGGACTCTGGAACGCGTGCCGCGATGTCCTCCTGTTCTGGATCGAGCACGGCGTGCGCACCTTCCGCGTCGACAACCCGCACACCAAGCCCTTTGCCTTCTGGGAGTGGGTGATCAACGAGGTACAGGCGAAGCATCCCGATGTCGTGTTCCTCGCCGAAGCGTTCACGCGGCCGCGCACGATGAAGCTCCTCGCCAAGCTCGGCTTCACGCAGTCCTACACGTACTTCACATGGAAGAACACCGCGAGCGAGCTGCGCTCGTGGTGGGCGGAGATGCACAATCCCGCCGCGCTCGAGTACATGCGTGGCAATCTGTTCGCCAACACGCCGGATATTCTGCACGAGTATCTGCAGACCAATGGCCGCCCCGCCTTCCGCGTGCGCCTGCTGCTCGCGGGAACGATGTCGCCCCTCTATGGCATCTACAGCGGATTCGAGCTCAGCGAGAACATTCCGGTGCGACCCGGCAGCGAGGAATATCTCGACTCCGAGAAATATCAGATTCGAGTGCGCGACTGGAACGCGCCCGGCAGTCTCGGCGCCGACATCACGCTGCTCAACGCGATTCGTCGCGACAATTCGGCGCTCCAGCGCATGGACAACCTCACGTTCCGCGACTCCGAGAATTCGCAGATCCTCTTTTTCACGAAGATGGCGCCAGGATGGCGGAACGATCTGCTCGTCGTCGTGAATCTCGATCCCTCGCGTCCGCAGGAGACGGTCATCACCGTGCCCCTCGCGGAGCTCGGGCTCGATCCCGACCTCCCGTACATCGTCGAGGATCTGCTCACCGGTGCGCGCTACAGTTGGCGCGGCGCACGCAACTACGTTCGCCTCGATCCGAATCTCCAGCCGGGGCACATCCTCCGGCTTCAGCGTTGATCGCGACCCCCACCGCCCTGACACCTGCCGATGCCCGACCGAGTCACCCAATCCGCCACCGCAAACGATCCACTCTGGTACAAGGATGCGATCATCTACCAGACGCACGTCAAGGCATTCCGCGATTCCAACGGCGATGGCTTCGGTGATTTCCCGGGGTTGATCCAGAAGCTCGACTACATCCAGTCGCTCAACGTCAACACGCTCTGGCTCCTGCCCTTCTATCCGTCACCGCTGCGCGATGATGGCTACGACATCGCCGAGTACGAATCGGTGCACCCGCAGTACGGCACGCTCGAGGACTTTCAGCGGCTGCTCGACGAGGCGCACGCGCGCAGCATTCGCGTCATCACCGAGCTCGTCATCAACCACACGTCCGACCAGCATGCGTGGTTCCAGCGTGCTCGCACATCGCCGCGCGGATCACCGGAGCGCAACTGGTACGTCTGGTCAGACGATCCGACCAAGTACAAGGATGCGCGCATCATTTTCACGGACACGGAGGTCTCGAACTGGACCTGGGATCCGGTGGCCGAGCAGTTCTACTGGCATCGCTTCTTCAGCCATCAGCCCGATCTCAACTTCGATAATCCTGAAGTCCTCGCGGCAGTGATCGAGGTGATGCGTTTCTGGTTCCGCATGGGCGTCGACGGCATGCGGCTCGACGCGATTCCGTATCTCATCGAGCGCGACGGTACGAATTGCGAGAATCTCCCGGAGACGCACGAAGTGCTGCGCGAGATTCGCGCGGCCCTCGACGCGGAGTTCGAGAACAAGCTGCTGCTCGCGGAAGCGAACCAATGGCCGAGCGACGTGATTCCGTATTTTGGCGGCGGCAAGGAGTGCCACATGGCATTTCACTTTCCGCTCATGCCGCGCATGTACATGGCGATCCGCAAGGAGGATCGCAGCCCGATCGTCGAGATTCTCGCGCAGACGCCGCTGATTCCGGACGAGTGCCAGTGGGCGATCTTCCTCCGCAACCACGACGAGCTCACGCTCGAGATGGTGACGGACGAGGAGCGCGACTACATGTACCGCGAGTACGCGAGCCAGTCGCGGATGCGCATCAACATCGGCATCCGCCGCCGTCTCGCATCGCTGCTCGACAACGGCCGCCGCCAGATCGAGCTGATGAATGCGCTGCTGCTCACGATGCCGGGGACGCCGATCATCTATTACGGCGACGAGATCGGCATGGGTGACAACGTCTTCCTCGGCGATCGCAACGGCGTGCGTACGCCGATGCAGTGGAACGGAGGCTGGAACTCCGGATTCTCCGACGCGGATCAGCAGGCGCTCTATTTTCCGCTCATCATGGACCCGCCGTATGGTTATCAGGGCGTGAATGTGGCGGCCCAGGAACGCACGCAAACATCGCTGCTCCGCTGGATGCGGCGGATCGTGAAGGTGCGCACGCAGCATCGCGCATTCGGCCGCGGCGCGTTCGAGATGCTCCTCCCCGAGAACCGCTCGGTGCTCGCGTATCTTCGCTCGTACGAGGGCGAGACGATTCTCTGCGTCAACAATCTCTCGCGCTTCGTGCAGCCCGCGCGCATCAACCTCCAGCGGTTCATCGGGATGGTGCCCGTCGAGATGATCGGCAACATCCGCTTTCCGCCCATCACGGAGAATCCATATCTCTTCGCGCTCGGGCCACACAACTTCTACTGGTTCAAGCTCGCCTCTGCGGATGAAGCGCCCGAGCGGCGCGGGGAGGGAAGACGCTGACGCTCGCGATCACGGGTGCATTGGAGAATGCGCTCGAGCCCGACGTGCTGCGGTCGCTCGACTCGGCCACACTCTCGGCGTTTCTCCGGGAGCGCCGCTGGTTTGGCGAGAAGTCGCAGCATTCGTTCGAGGCGCGCATCGTCGACGTGATCCCGGTGGCCGGCGACGGCCAGCGATGGGCTGTCGCACGCGTCGAGGTGAGGCTCGCCGACGGCGCCGTCGCGAGCTACCAGCTCCCGCTCTCCGTTCGCGAGCGCGAGATGAGCCGCGCACATGCGCCGGCGGCGGTGCTCGCGCACGTCGAGTCGTCGGTGGAAAAAGGGCTGCTCTTCGATGCGATCGACGATCCCGCCTTTCGTGCGCGCATCGCGCGCGCCCTGTCCGAAGGCGAGCAGTTCGCGGGCCCGGACGCGACGCTCCGTTCGGAGAAGGTCGCGCGCAGCGGTCCGCGGCTCAGCGGCGCATCGCACGTGATCGGCGGGGAGCAGAGCAATAGCTCCATCATCTTCGGCGAGTCCGCGATCTTCAAGCTCTTCCGGCGCCTCGAGGGCGGCGAGAGCCCGGACGTCGAGATCGCGCGCTATCTCACCGCGCACACGAGCTTCCGCCACACGCCCGAGCTGTACGCGGTGCTCGTGTTCGATCACAACGGCGAGCGCTCCGTCGCGGGAATGCTGTCGCGGCTCGTGGTCGGCGCGATGGATGGGTGGGCCCACGCGCTCGCGCGTGCGCGCGCGTTCACGCACGGCGAGGGAGAAGTACATCACGATCCGTTCGAGGCCGAGGCGGAGCAACTTGGCCGTATCACGGCCGAGCTCCACCGCGCGCTCGCATCGCCTACCGACGATCCCGCATTTGCGCCGCGTGATGCGACAGCGGCGGATGTTGCCCGCTGGGCCGGCAGTACGCGCCGTTCCGTCGATCACGGCTTCGCGCTCCTCGAGCGACTCGCGCCCACCCTGGATGCGCGTTCGCGCCCTCTCGCGCTCGCGGCCTGCGGCCGCCGCATGGACGCATACGCAAAGCTCGACGGCATCGTGAGCTCGCTCGGCGGCCCCGCGGCGGCGGGAATCCTCTCGCGTCATCACGGCGACTATCATCTGGGGCAGGTGCTGCGCACCGATCACGACTGGATGATCATCGACTTCGAAGGGGAACCGGTGCGCCCGCTCGCCGAGCGTCGCGCGCTCAACAGCCCGGCACGCGATGTGTCGGGAATGCTGCGCTCCTTCGCGTACGCGGCGGCCACCGCCGCCTCGCACAATGATGCCGATCGCGAGCGCGCGCAGCTTTGGGAAGCCATGGCGCGTGCAGCATTCCTGCGCGGCTACGGCGACACGAGTGTGCCCGCACTCATCGACCTGTTCGAGCTCGAGAAACTTTTCTACGAGCTCGCCTATGAGCTGAACAACCGGCCCACCTGGGCGTGGATTCCACTGCTCGGCATCGAGAAGATGCTGGCGGCGAGCGTCGTATGACCGCTGCCTCCACCACGGCGGAGCCGACGTACGGAGCCCGCCCACAGGATGGTTCAACGCGATTCACCGTGTGGGCTCCGATGGCCCACGAGCTGTCCGTCCGCGTGCGCACCGGTGCCGCCGCCGGCGAACATCCGCTCGCGCGCGACGCGCACGGAGTCTTCACCGCGACGGTTCCAGGCGTGAGGGCCGGAGACGATTATGCCTTTCGGATCGATGGCGGTGCCGAGCGCCCCGATCCCGCATCGCGCTGGCAGCCGTTCGGCGTCCACGGTGCATCGCGCGTCGTCGATCCCGATGCGTTCGAGTGGAGCGATGCCAGTTGGAAGGGAATCGAGATGGCGGACTACGTCATCTACGAGCTGCACGTCGGCACGTTCACGCCTGAAGGCACGTTCGACGCGGTGAGCCCGCGCCTCGCCGCGCTGCGCGAGCTCGGCATTACCGCCATCGAGTTGATGCCCGTCGCGCAGTTTCCGGGTGAGCGCAACTGGGGCTACGACGGCGTTCAGCTGTACGCGCCGCAGAACAGTTATGGCGGGCCGGATGCGCTCAAGCGTCTCGTGAATGCCGCGCATGCCGAGGGGCTGGCCGTCGTGCTCGATGTCGTCTACAACCACATCGGCCCGGAGGGAAACTATCTGGGCGAGTATGGTCCCTTCTCCACCGACGTCTATCGCACGCCGTGGGGCTCGGCCGTCAACTACGACGGTCCGGACAGCGACGAAGTGCGGCGGCTCGTCACCGAGAATGCGAGCTACTGGGTCTGCGAGTTTCACATGGACGCGCTGCGGCTGGACGCGATCCACGGAATCTTCGACTCCCAGGCCTTACACGTGCTGGCGGAGCTCGCCTCGCGCGTGCACGCGCGGGCGCAGGAGATTGGCCGCGAGGTGAAAGTGATCGCCGAGAGTGACCTGAACGATCCGCGCGTGTTGCGGCCGGTCGAGCAGGGTGGGTATGCGATGGACGCGCAGTGGAGCGACGACTTCCATCACGCCGTACACGTCGCGCTCACGGGCGAGAGCTCCGGATACTACGAAGGCTACGCGCGCTACGGCGACATCGCGGCCATCGCGGAAGCGCTCGCACGCCGCTTCGTGTTTCAGGGGCAGTACGCACCGCATCGGCGGCGCCGTCACGGCGCGCCCGCGATGGACATATCCGCCGATCATTTCGTCATCTCGATTCAGAATCACGATCAGGTCGGGAATCGCGCTACCGGCGACCGACTGAGCGTGCTCGTGCCACCGGACGCGCTGCGCCTCGCGGCGGCGCTACTGCTGCTCGCTCCGTACGTGCCGATGCTGTTCATGGGCGAGGAGTACGGAGAAGTTGCGCCGTTCCAGTACTTCGTGAGCCACTCGGATCGCGATCTCGTCGAGGCGGTGCGACGGGGACGGCACGGAGAGTTCGAGTCGTTCGGGTGGGCAGGAGAGGTTCCGGATCCGCAGTCGGCAGATACCTTCGGGCGGTCGCGCATCAAGTTCGAGCTGGGGTGCGAAGGAGAGCACGCACAGATGCGGGCCATGTATCGCGAGCTGCTCGCGATCCGGCGCGAAGAGCCCGCGCTGCGCCCTGGTGCGGCGCGCATCACGGTGCGAAGCGACGCGGGCGCACGCTGGATCGCGATGCGCCTGGACGCGCAGGGCGCTCGGAGCCTCCTCGTGCTGTTCAATCTCGCAACGAGCCAGCGCTCCGTTCCGCTGAGCGACGAGGACGGCGGCGGTTGGCGCGCGCGCTTCACTACCGGCGAGGCCACTCGAGGCGATGTGCTCGCGGCCGGAGCGATGGTCGCACTACCCGCGCTCTCCGCCACCCTCTACTACAACGGGGTCGCTTGACGCGCGTTTGGCCCGGTCAGCCCTATCCGCTCGGCGCCACATGGGACGGAGAGGGTGTGAACTTCGCGATCTTCTCGGAGAATGCGACCGGGGTGACGCTCTGCCTCTTCGATGCGGCCGACGACGCGAAGGAGCGACATCGCATCCCGATACTCGAGCGCAGCGACCAGATCTGGCACTGCTATCTCCCCGACGTGCGCCCGGGGCAGCTCTACGGCTATCGCGTGGACGGTCCGTACGCGCCGCAGGATGGGCATCGCTTCAACCCGAATCAGCTGCTCATCGACCCGTACGCGAAGGCGATCAGCGGTGCGATTCAGTGGAGCGATGCGCTGTTCGCGTATCAGTTCGGGAGCCCGCGCGAGGATCTCGAGATGAGCCATGCGGACAGCGCCGGTGGGATGCCCAAGAGCGTCGTCATCGACAACGCGTTCACCTGGGGGAACGATGCGCCTCCGCGCACGCCGTGGAATCGCACGGTGATCTACGAGGCGCATACGAAGGGACTCACGATCAG
>JBDTXN010000071.1:0-14784 GCA_040006175.1 Gemmatimonadota bacterium
CAGGATTGTACGTGGCCGGACGTGGCTTTCGCATGAACCCCTCCAAAGTCTCAACTGGTCTCCCCGACCTCTGGAGACGATCGAATGCCCTCTCCCGTACGCCCGAGAAGGGCTCCTACGGCAAAGTACGTTGCTCACACGCGGACCGTTGGGCCTCGCCCTCTTCCTGGCCGTTTTTCTCACAGCCTGCGGTCCTCGCACCCACTTTCCGACACTGCCTCACGCACTCCCCGACTCGCTACCGTCGAGCGACCCTGCGGCGGTGCTCGCAAGGGATTTAGCGCCAGTGTTGTACCTGCACCGTGATGAATCGTTCCCACTCGACCGCGCCGTGGCAGTAGTGCACCCTACGCGCCGCGTAATTGCCTACTATCTCGCGTACGAGCACGACATCGCGGCCCGCTGGTCACCGTTCGCGCAGGGACCCGACGAAGAGGAGCTTTGGGTTGGCTACGACGCCTCGTTCGCTCCGACGGATCTCTGGACGTACTGGCACGGCGATATCCTTCACGCCAACTGGCGAGGGAAGGGTGAGCTCGGTGTAAATGTACAGTGGGGAAAGCACGGTTCGCTCCCGCGGGGGACCCGGCCCTCCGATCTGCCACGCGACAAGTCGCTCGAGATCTTCTACGCGATGACGTACGTGCTCCCCGATCTCTGGTTCGGCCGATTCTCGAGCCGCGGCCCGCTCTGCTTCTGCCACAGCTTCGGGCGCTACCTCGAGTTCACGCGTCCCCTCGTGCTCGGCGCACAGCTCACCGCGATCGGGCGCACCGCCGACCCGGACTCCCTCCTCACCACCGTCTTCGGCCCCCAGTACGCACACAAGCCCTTCTGGCCGTGGGAGGGCAGACGCTACCGCAATCTGTGGATCGGCGTGAGCGGAAGCCGCGCGCTGCTCGGTCGCTACGCGCCGTAGATGATCTCGCCCTCGGCGTCGATGCCCATTTCGTGCACCGCGCCGCACACGCCGCACGTCTTCGACGCGACCCACGCCACGTCGACTCCGTCGCGCTCCTCCTTGGACGCGGGCTTCACCGACAACTTCTTGTAGCTGTACTCGCCGCACTTTTCGCAGGCATGCCCGCGGGCGATTCGCTCGGCGCGCTCGCGTGTGATTCTGGCCACTGCTATTTCCCATCCTCCGGCGAGGGTGGGCCTGGGGGTGTTGGTGCCGTGGGCGGCGCGGGTGGCGTGTACGGATTCCACGGGACACCTGTCGCCGCGGAGAGCTGTGGCCGCGAGCTTCCCGGCGCGGACTGGCGTGGCGCCGCCTGGCTCGGAACGTCTCCTGACGAGCGAACGAGCAGCTCCTTGATGCCGCCGAGCGCGCCCATCACACCGGCGGCTTCGGCGGGGAGGAAGATCGTCGAACCCTTGCCCTGCGTGAGCTGCGGGAGCGCCTCGAGGTACTTCATGCCGAGCAGGTACATGGCGGCCTGACCTTCGGGAAGCGAAGACGCGATGCGCGCGATCGCCTGCGCTTCGGCCTCCGCCATCGCGAGACGCGCAGTCGCTAGGCCCTTGGCGCGGAGCACGGCGGCTTCCGATTCGCCCTGCGCGCGGCTCACCTGTGACTGCTGCACGCCCTCCGCCTCGAGGATCGCGGCGCGCTTGGATGCCTCGGCGTTCGTGACCGCCGCGCGACGCTCGCGCTCGGCGCGCATCTGCAGCTCCATCGACTGCTGGATGTCGCGCGGCGGCTCGATCGCCTGCAGCTCGACGCGCGTGACGTCGACCCCCCAGCCGATCGATGCTTCCTCGATCGTGTCGCGCATGCGCTTGTTGATCATGTCGCGGCTCGCGAGCGTCTGATCGAGCTCGATGTCGCCGACGATGTTTCTCAGCGTGGTGCGCGTGAGCGTCTCGAGCGCGAAGGGCAGATTCTGAATCGCGTACGCGGCCTTCTGCGGATCCGCGATGCGATAGTAGAGCACGGCGTCGATGTCGATCGTGACATTGTCCTTCGTGATCACCGGCTGCTTCGGAAAGCTCAGTACCTGCTCGCGCAGGTCGATGCGCGACGTCGAGCCCGAGGTGACTCGCTTGACGCCCCCCGGATCCGCCTCGAAGTAGCGGACGTCGATCGTCTTCCCCTTTTCCATGTACGGGATCAGGACGTTGAGTCCCGAGCGGGCGATGCGGTTGAATCGTCCCCACCGCTCGATCACCATCACCTCGGCCTGGCCGATGATCTTGACCGTCTTGGCGATCGTGACCACTGCGAGGAAGATGAGAACGAAGAAGACGCCTGCGCCAAAGCCGATCATGGATGCTCCGAGTCTGAGGTCAGCCCATGCATGCTAGGGCTTCCAGTCTGATATGAATAGATCGAGCTGGTGCTCGCCGGTGGCGTTGCGACTCGAAGCCCACACGAGCTGCTTGCCATCGGGGCTGAATTGCGGAAACCCGTCGAAGCCGGTCGCGCTCGTCACCTGCTCGAGCGAGCCGCCATCGTCGTGAATGAGGTAGAGGTCGAAGTCGCCGCTGTGCGGGTTCCTGTAGTTGGACGAGAAGATGATCCGCTTGCCGTCGGGAGTGAAAAAAGGAGCGAAGTTCGCGCCGCCCAGGTGCGTGATCTGGTGCGGATCGCTGCCATCCGCGTTCATCACCCAGATCTCCATCTTGTTCGGGCGAACGATGGACTGGCCGAGCAGCTCGCGATACTGGGCGAGCTCGGTGGAGTCCGTCGGATGAAAGGCTCGGTAGACGATGCGCTTCCCGTCGGGTGAGAAAAACGGCCCGCCGTCGTAGCCCGGGACGTTCGTCAGGCGTCGCACGTTCGAGCCGTCGACGTTCATCGAGTAGATGTCGAGGTCGCCGTCCTTGAGCGACGTGAACACGATCGTCTTGCCGTCCGGCGAAAGGGTGCCCTCTGCGGTGTAGACGTTGTTGCGCGTGAGTCGCTGCGTGCCGCTGCCATCGGGGTTCGCCGTGTAGATGTCGTACTTGTCGAGTCCCCAGACGTAGCCTCTGGATGGATCGGGCTTCTTCGGGCATGCGCTGTCCGCCGCGCGCGTGGAGGCGTAGAAAACCTTCGTGTTGTACGCGAAGAAGTAGCCGCACGTCGTCTTGCCGGTGCCGTCGGAGATGCGCTGCTGTGATGAGCCGTCGGCGTTCATGACGTACTCCTGATCGCAGCTTCGGCCGTCGCGCGTGCTCTGAAAGATCAGGCGCTTGCCATCCGTGCTGAAATACGCCTCGGCGTTCTCGCCGCCGTGAGTGAGCTGCCGGATGTTGGCGAGGTGCACCTCGGCGAGGCGGGGTGCAGCAGCGGGGGCGGGGGGTGGCGCAGCGGGGTGTGCGGCTGCGCCATGACAAGCGACCGCGGCCACGATCGTGGCCGCGGTCATTACCGGACGCGCGTATCGCATGTCCGAAAGCTAATGTCCGGGTGTCGCGTCCGCCCGAGCGATGGAGAAGAGATCCTTCTGCGTCTGCCCCTTCCGGAGCACCTCGAGCGCCTTCCTGAGCTGCGGATCTTCGGGGATCGTGCGGCGGAAGGCCGTCGAGTCGCCGAATGCGAGACGCGCGACCTGCTGCGAGAGCCAGCGATTCACCAGCGGCGTTGCCGCATCGTACTGCTTGCGATCGGTGACGATCTTCGCTGCCTCGAGCCGCTTGAAGAGCTCATTGCGCCACTCGGGCGTCACCGTGAAATCCTTGGTAACGTGATCCTTCAGCTCGAACGAGTAGCCGTACAGCACCGTCCGCAGCGCCGGAAATTTCGGCGCCACGGCCTTCGCGAAATCCTGCTCCGCGGTGGTGACGGTGTCTTCCGGCACGATGATGTCGGGAGTGACGCCACCGCCGCCATAGATCGTGCGGCCTGCGTCGCTCTTGAACACGGGACGGTGCTTCTTCACCGAATCCTGCTCGAGCGAATCCGGCTTCGTGTCCTCCGCTGCAACGGTGCCGACCACCGAGTCGGGATCGATGTGCTTGCGGTTTTTCTGAATGGAGCGGCCACTCGGCGTGTACCACTTGCCGGTGGTGAGCTTCATCGCCCAGCCGCCGTCCAGCGGAAACACGGTCTGCACGAGTCCCTTGCCATACGACGTCGTGCCGACGACGAGCGCGCGATCATGGTCCTGCAGCGCGCCCGTGACGATCTCACTCGCAGACGCGGAGTATCCGTCGACGAGCACGACGAGTGGAATGTCGCCGATGTGCGGTCCGCCGTGCGTCGTGAAGACCTGCGGCGGCCCCTGGCGTGTGCGCACGCTGGCGATCGTCTGGCCGG
Source organism: Gemmatimonadota bacterium (assembly GCA_040006175.1). Taxonomy (GTDB): domain Bacteria; phylum Gemmatimonadota; class Gemmatimonadetes; order Gemmatimonadales; family Gemmatimonadaceae; genus FEN-1250. Next base: position 4,244 of record JBDTXN010000071.1, read on the forward strand.
AACCGAGGAAGAGATCGGCGATGTCGAGACCCTGGTCGAGAATGCCGCCCGGATCGTTGCGCAGATCGAGGACGATTCCCTTCGCACCTTCGCGCACGAGACGGTTGACGTTGCCGCGCAGCTCTGCCGCGGAGTTCTCGCTGAACTGCTGGAGCGGAACGTACGCGACCTTGTTGGCGAGCATGAGCGAGTACGGCACGGCGGGGACGTGGATCTCCGCGCGCGTGAACGCGTGCTCGATCGGCGTCGCGATGCCGGGGCGCGCGAACTTGACTTTGACCTTCGTCCCGATCGTCCCAACGAGCACATCGGAGACCTGCTGCGATGTCCACCCGCGCGTGGACGCCGTATCGATGCCGACGATGTGGTCGCCCTCGGCCACGCCCGCCTGCTCGGCCGGTGTGTGATCGAACACGCGAACGACGACGATGGCGCCTTCCTGCTGCTCGATCTGCATGCCGATGCCGCCGTACTTGCCGGTGGCGATGGTCGAGAAGCGCTTGAGCTGGGCCGGAGTGTAGAGCTCCGAATATGGATCGCCGAGCTGCTGCACGAGACCGCGGGCAGCCTTCTCGAACAATTGATTCTGCTGGAGCGTGTCGACGTAGCGGTCGCTCACGAGCGAGAGCACCTGGTCGAACACGTGCGCGCCATCGCGGGTGGACTGACGCTCAATGGCAGCGCCCCCGATGACGACAGGCAGCGCGATGACGCCGAGCAACGCCGCAGTACGAAGTCGAGACATAAATACCTGGAATGAGGAGAATCAATCTCCTCTGAAATACGATCGCGCGAGGAGATAGTTCCCATCTCGCTCGCGCGCGTGAAGCTACTCCCCGCCGCCTTCGCTTCCGGACTGTGTCGCGCCACCCCCGCTCGTGAGGATCTGCTTCCAGGTGAGCTCGGGTCCCTTGCGAAAGCCCTTCTGCGTGAGCTTCACGCCATCGGGAGAGATCGCGACCATGTACGCCGCACCATCGATGTCGATCTCACGCTTCAGTGTCTTTTCGAGCTTTGTCGCCATGACGAGCACTCCGAGGGTAGGGGACAACGACGGGGCACCGCAAAAATTCTGCGCGCATTACGAGTGAGTTCGGTCTGCGAGCGTGTACTCAACATACCACTCACGCGCGTGTTGCTGCACCGTCACGTCGCGTAAGAGTCCCGCTGCGATCAGCATCTCGTGTGCTGGCTGAAGAACGCGCTGCAGGTGCGAGGGGTAACGCTGTGCCAGGGGAAGCTGTTCGGCTAGATGGGCGAGAGTCACGCGCCAGCCGTCCATGCCTTCCTCGTGCGCGACTTCGAACAGTCTGTAGAGCCGGCGAGCGACCGGTGAGGAGAGCGCCATGTACTGCGCGGCGGAGAGGAGCACGGTGTGCCCGGCGGCGATGTTCGCGCGTGCGATGGGAGACATCGTGACGGATGCCTCGCCGGGCTCGGAGGCCGGGAAGGCGGAGAAGAGTCCGAGCTGATCGCGGTCGGCGAAGCGGCGGCGCTCGATGACGACTGCGGTGAGAATGCTGAATCGTGCGTCTACGACGGTTCGTGCGGCGCCGTCGAAGTAGGCCTGCTGGGATTCGAGCGTCGTGTGCTGCAGTCGTGCGAGAGCGGAGCGGAGCTGCTCGTAGGTACGACCATCGACTCGCCGTCCGATGGAGCGGAGAAACGCATGTAGCGTAAAAGCGACGGTTCCATCGGAGGGAGAGCCTGCCTCTTCATAACGGCGCCACAGCTCGACGTAGACGTCCTGGTCGAAGGTGCCGGGAAGGCGGTCGCCGGGATTCGGGAGGACGCGCCATCGGCCGCCCGTGGGCGGCTGGTACGAGATCGCCGAGTCATCCGCTGAGTCACTGAGCCGGAAGATCGGGAGGGTTTCGAGCGACCGGTCGAGCGCGATCGTCCGCGCAGCCGTTCGGCGTCGCGAGGCGAGAACCATGTGCCGGAAAGGTGGACTACTGGTGCGGGGGGGACAAGACGAGGAAGGGCGGCGGTTTACGTAGCGGCTTCAGCCTTGCATTAGCAGGCGGACATGAAAAAGACCCCCAATCGATCGTCGAAGGAGCAGTCCACGGGCGCACTGGAACGCAGCCTCGCGGAAAAGGTTGCTATCACCGTGGGCGCCCTCCTGCTCGTGCTGTTCACGGTCATCGGAATGGAGTTCACGTTCCACGGCTCGCACCTCTCGCGCCTCCAGGGTGTGGGGAATGCGGCACCGCCGATCGGCGACTCGCTGTTCACGCGCACGATGGAGATGTTCACGGGAACGCATCTCACGGATGGAAACCACGTGACGGTGCTGTTCAACGGCGACCAGACCTTCCCGACGATCTGGAAAGAGTTGCGTGGCGCGAAGCGGACGATCACGATCCAGATGTACTACTTCGAGCCGGGGAAGATCGCCGACACACTGTCCGCCATTCTGCGGGAGCGCGCGCGCAGCGGCGTGGCGGTGCATCTGCTGGTCGATGCCTTCGGCGGCCAGAACATCAAGAAGGGATACATCGACTCGCTAAAGGTGGCAGGCGTTCACTTCTCGAAGTTCCGTGCGGTGCATTGGTACGAGATGCAGAAGCTGCAGAACCGCTCCCACAATCGCGTGATCGTCGTCGACGGACGCGTGGGATTCACGGGAGGCTTCGGTGTGGCGGACAAGTGGCTTGGTAACGGCCACGCGAAGGATCAGTGGCGCGACACGGACGTTCGCTTCACCGGTCCCGCCGTGTCGCAGCTGCAAGCGACGTTCGCGGACGGATGGGTGGAGGCCACCGGAGTGCTGCTCACCGGCGAGCAGTATTTTCCGAAGGAGCCGATGAAGGAGGAGCCTGCGGAGACGGCGGGGCTGCTCGACGCGCAGCCAACGATTGGGAGCACGCCAGCAGAGCGATTCCTGGCGCTCAGCATAGCGGGCGCGCGACACCGGCTCTTCATCACCAATTCCTACTTCGTCCCGAACTACGACTTCAAGCACCTACTCATCGAGGCGTCGAAGCGCGGTGTCGATGTGCGGATTCTCACGGTCGGCGAGGAATCCGACGTGAAGATCACGCGTTACGCCGGGCGCAAACAGTACGACGATCTGCTGAAGGGTGGCGTGCGCATCTTCGAATTCGAGCCCACAATGATGCACGCCAAATCGCTCGTCGCGGACGGGGTGTGGGTGAGTGTGGGCTCGATGAACTTCGACAACCGCTCGATGGTCTTCAACAACGAGTCGAATCTCAACGTCCTCGATCCAGTGATCGGAGCGACGCTCGACTCGGTGTTCATGAACGATCTCAAGTACTCGAAGGAGATCACGCGCGCGGAGTTCGAGAAGCGCGGCCTGCTGCAGCGCATTTTCGAGATCGGTTCCTCAGCGCTGGCGCGGCTGCTGTAGGGTTTCGCGTGGCGTAACTTTCACGGATGCCACGCCGCGCTGCCGCGGGACCGCTCGCCTCCTTTCAGCCGATCGTTCGCGCCTGGTTCGCGGAGCGGTTCGGTGCGCCGAGCGAGCCGCAGCGACTGGGATGGCCGGCGATTGCGAGTGGCGAGCACACGCTGATACTCGCGCCCACGGGTACGGGTAAGACGCTGGCGGCGTTCATGTGGGAGCTGAACCAGCTCATCGTGCGCGGGCTCGAATCGCCGCTGCCGAACGCGGTACAGATTCTCTACATCTCGCCGCTCAAGGCGCTCGGCAACGATGTGCAGCGCAACCTGGAGCAGCCGCTGGCGGAGCTGCGCGCGCGCTTCGAGGCCGAAGGGAAGGAGTTTCCGGAGATCAGGATCGGCGTTCGCACGGGCGACACGTCCGCTTCGGCGCGTGCGCGGATGCTGCGCAAGGCGCCGCACATCCTGATCACGACGCCGGAGTCGCTGAACATCCTGCTCACGAGCCTGCGCGGGCGCGGGATGCTCAGCACCGCACGCGCGGTGATTCTCGACGAGATTCACGCCGTAGCGGGGACGAAGCGCGGCGCGCACCTCGCGTTGACGCTCGAGCGACTCGAGATGCTCGTGGAGGCGCCCGTGCAGCGCATCGGCCTCTCGGCCACGCAGCGGCCGCTGGAGGAAGTCGCGCACTTTCTGGGCGGCATGCGTGCGGCGCGCGAGGACGGTGCCGCGCAGGAGTTCCGCCCGGTGACGATCGTCGATTGCGGGCTGGTGAAGACGATGGAGCTGAGCGTCGTGTCGCCGGTGCCGGATCTGGGCGAGGTGGGCGGAAGCGTGTGGCCCGCCGTGGCGGAGCTCGTGCTCAAGTACATCCGCCAGTCGCGCACGACGCTCGTGTTCGTGAACAATCGCGCGCAGGCGGAGCGGATCGCGGCGCGAGTGAATGCGCTCGCGGAAGAGCAGCTCGCGCGGCCGTATCATGGCTCGCTGGCGCGCGAGCGGAGGCTCGAGCTCGAGCGAGCGCTCAAGGCTGGCGAGCTGCCGGCACTCGTGTCGACGAGCTCACTGGAGCTGGGTATCGACATCGGCTCGGTGGATCTCGTGATCCAGCTCCAGAGCCCGAAGCGCGTGAGCGCGGGGCTGCAGCGCGTTGGACGCGCGGGGCACAATCTGGGCGCGGTGAGTCGCGGCGTGCTGGTGCCCACCTTTCGCGACGATCTCGTGGAGAGTGCGGCGATCGTGGAAGCGATGCGCGCGGGCGATGTCGAGCCGACGCGCGCGATCCAGAACGCGCTCGACGTGCTCGCGCAGAGCATCGTGGCGATGGTGAGCGTGGATGACTGGACGGCGGGCGACGCATTCGCACTGGTGCGTCGCGCGTATCCGTATCACCGGCTCACGCGTGCGGCATTCGATGAAGTGTTGGCGATGCTGTCGGGGAAGTATTCGTCGGAGCTGGCCGCGGAGCTCGAGCCGCGCATGACGTGGGATCGCGTGAACGATCGGCTCGCGGGCACGCGCGCATCGCGGATGATGGCGGTGATCTCCGGGGGGACGATTCCCGATCGCGGGCTGTACACCGTGAACCTTGCCGATCGGACGAGGCTGGGGGAGCTCGACGAGGAGTTCGTGCACGAGTCGCGCGTAGGCGATGTCTTTCAGCTCGGCTCCGCTACGTGGCGTATCCGGGCGATCGAGCACGATCGCGTTATCGTGACGCCAGCGCCTGGCGCGCCGGCACGGATGCCGTTCTGGCATGGCGAGTTTTCGACGCGCTCGGTGCCGCTCAGCCAGCGCGTGGGGGCGCTACGGCGCGAGCTCGCCGTGGTGGACATTGATGATGACTCGGTCAACGCGGGACTGGCGGCGCGCTACGGAGTGGACGCGGCGTGCGCGCAGTCGCTGCGGTCGTACATCGCGGAGCAGCGCGCGAGCACGGGTGTGGTACCCGATGACCGGACGCTCGTCCTCGAGCAATTCCGCGACGAGATGGGCGCGCTCCGGATCATCCTGCACTCGGTGTTCGGCGGACGCGTGAACGCGCCCTGGGGAATGGCGCTCGCGCAGCGCGTGCGCGAGGCGCTGCCCGGAATGGAAGTGCAGGTGCAGACGACCGACGACGGGATCATGCTGCGGCTCCCCAACCTGGGGGGCACCGCACCGCTCTCCGCGCTCATGCATCTCTCGGCGGGTGAGGCGGAGACGCGCGTGATGGACGAGGTCGGGAGCACGTCGCTGTTCGGCGCGCGCTTTCGGATGAACGCGGCGCGCGCGCTGCTCTTGCCGCGCGGATCGCCGCGAAGGCGGATGCCACTCTGGCTGCAGCGGCTCAAGGCGCTCGACCTGCTCGATGCCGTGCGACGCCTTCCGAGCTTTCCGATTCTCGTCGAGACGTATCGCGAGGTCTTGCAGGACGCGTTCGACATGTCGGCGCTCAAGGAGGTGCTCGACTCGATTGGTGCGGGACGCATAGCGATTCGCACGGTGGAGACGGAGCGCGCATCGCCCTTTGCGGCAAGCCTGCAGTTCGGGTTCGTGATGGACTGGCTCTACGGCGATGACACGCCGCGTGCGGAGCGGCAGGCCGCGCTTCTGTCGATCGATCGTGGCCTGCTCGATGAGGTCATGGGCACCGAGGGGGCGGACGAGGGAACGCTCGAGGCGATCGAACAGCTGCTCGCGGAACGGCGCGGGACGGTGCCGGGGCGGCAGGCGCGCACCGCCGATGAGCTGGCAGTGCTGCTCGATCGCGCGGGCGACCTTTCGGCGAAGGAGCTGCGAGCGCGCGTGGCGGAGGCGGACGGCTGGCTCGGCGCGAACGATCCGATGTCCGAGCTGCTGGATGCGGGGCGCGCGGTGGCGATCCCGTTCGAGAGCGAGTGGCGGATCGTGCTCACCGAATCGCTGGGCCGGTACGCGGCGGCACGCGCGCCCGAAAGTATTTCACGCGTGCGTGCGACGTCAGCGCTGGTAGAGCGCATCGCCGACGAGGCGGTTCCGGCTGCAATGCGCAATGTCGTGCTCGAGCCCAAGGTCGCACGCCGCGAAATTCTCGCGCGTTGGCTCGCGCTCGCCGGGCCGGTGACCGTGAGCGAAATACACGCGCGCTACGGATGGCCCGCGACGTGGATCGAGAAGCGAATCGCCGATTGGGAGGGGAACGGGAGACTCGTACGCGGACGATTCCGGCGGGACGTGGAGTCATCCGAGTGGGCGACTCGTCGGCTGGTGGAGCTTGCGCGCAATCGCGCGCTCGCAGCGCTGCGCAAGCAGATCCAGGCGGTGAATCTGGGGAGCTTCGCCGCGTTCCTGCAGCGGTGGCAGCATCTCGATCCGCGCGAGCATCTCGACGGGGCGAGTGGCGTGAGTGCGATCCTGCAGCAGATGGGTGGGCTGTCACGAAGTCCGGGCGCGTGGGAGCGCGACATCATCCCCGCCCGACTCGAGCGCTACGATCCCACGTGGCTCGCGCAGCTCGCGTCGAACGGAGAGATCGTGTGGGCGGGCGGAAGCCGCGCCGATCCCGGCGATGCGCCGTCGCTCTCGAGCGTGCGGTTCTTTCCGCGTGGCGAGGGCGCGATCTGGCTCGACGACGCGGACGATCCGCCGCTCAGCGCAAACGCCGGTGCGGTACGCGATGCGCTCGAACGAATAGGCGCCTCGTTCATCACGGACATTCAGGCTGGCACCGCGCTCACCTCACTCGCCGTGCGTGACGCCTTGCGCGAGCTCTCGGCGGCCGCACTCGTGACGAACGACAGCATCGAGGCGCTTCGAGAGGTGGTGCGCACTCGATCCGTTCCGGGGCAGTCGCGTGCGGCGCGCGGGCAGCCGCTGCAGGACCCGACGCGTTGGCTTCCCGAGAGCTTCGAGGCAACACCCGGGCGGCCGGTGTATTCGCGGGTGCCGAGCCAGCGACGTTTGCCGAAGTGGAGACGCCCCGATCTGCCGGGACCCGTGTCGGGCTGGGTTGGGCGCTGGTCCTTGCTGCGCACGCCGGGCACGTGGGGCACGCGCCCGGATGAAGAGGAGCATGCGGAGCGGATCGCGCGGCAGTGGCTGGAGCGCTACGCGATCGTTGCGCGCGACTGGTGGCGTCGCGAGCGGCCGCCGGTGAGCTGGCGCGCGATCTACCGTGAGCTCAAGCGCCTCGAATATCGGGGCGAGGTGCGGCGCGGCTACTTCGTCGAGGGGCTGGGCGGTGCGCAGTTCGCGCTGCCGGAGGCGGTCGAGCGGCTACGGGAGCAACCGGAGATGGACGCGGAGGCGCCGATCATTGTGATGTCCGCAGCGGACCCGGCGAATCCGTACTCGCTGGCGCTGGAATCGATTGTTCCGGGCTCACTCGTGCGACCGCGCGGCGCGGGCGCGCTGCTGCTCACACGCCGAGGCTCGGTGCTCATGAACTCGGAAGGGCGGGGACGTCGCATCTCGATCGCGAGTGATGCGTCCGATGCGGATGTCACGGCCGCGGCGCGGCTGCTCGGGGAATATCTCTCGCGCGGCGCTGCGCCTGGCGCGCGAGCGGTGCGCGACCCGCGCATTGAGACCATCAACGGGGAACCAGCCGGCGCGAGTGCGCACGCGGACGCTGTAATGGACGCGGGGTGGCGTCGCGCGACCGACGGGCTAGTGTTTTACCGGTTGTGATCTGTGGCGGGGGAGCGCATAGCCAACTGATTGGACACGAATAGAAAAAGAAAACTGACGAATCGAATCAGTACAATCGGAGCACGCTCTCGGCGGAAAGGACCAGAATGTTTTGATAAAAAGCGAATCAACCGAACACGCCCCTACCGGATATCCGCCCGCCCGAGCGCCGCGCGTACGGCTTCGCGCATCGCCACGACCGCCTCCTCACTCGACGCCGGCGAGTCGTCGCGCACGTGGAGCTCGATACCCTCCGCGACGTGTACGCGATGCCAGACAGCGTCGTGTGCGCCGTTGTCCGCCACCACACCGTCCGCGCGCGCGCCGAGTGCGGGGGCGAGGGAGGATGCGACGCGGCGCTCGAGCGCGTCGCCCGTGAGCGCCGTCACCTCGACCTTGATCTTCTCCAGCGTGAGCCCCTCGCGCTGGCGGATCTTGATGAAGAGGAGTTGCAGCAGGTGGCGATAGCCGTACGTGGCTGCGGTGCCCGTGCCATCCGGGTGATCGAGCAGTCCGGTCGACACGTAGAAGCGCACGGCGCGCGCGCTCGGCTCCGCGCGCGCGGCGCCGTTCGTCGGGCGCATGCCGGCGGCGTCGACGAGTGCCGTCGCGTGCGCCGCGAGGCCGCGCGAGTTCCACGGCGCGTGTCGCGAGTGCGCGCGGAGGAGTGGGACAGGCGATTCGGCCATGGGGGATCAATATACGGCGAACAAACACGGCGGGAAGCACGATCGCGCTCCCCGCCGTATTCAATGCGTGCGGACCAAAGAAAGCTACTTCCGGCGCGTCGCCTTCTTCGCCCCGCCCTTGCTGCCACCCTTGCGTGTGGACGACTTGCTCTGGGCCGAGGCCTTTTTGGCTCCGCCCCGCTTTACGGCGCCCTTCTTTGCCGCGCCCTTCTTGGCGGCCGCCTTCTTGGCCGGGGCCTTCTTGGCGGTGGTCTTCTTTGACGGAGCCTTCGCCGCGCTCTTCTTGGCTGCGGGCGCGCTCTTGGACGGTTGGGCTCCCGCCTTCGACTCCGACTTGGAAGCATGCTTGGCAGGCGCCGACTTGGAGGCGTTCTTGGCGCCGGAGGAACCCGACGACGAGCCCGCACCCCCGTTCCCGGCCGCCGCCGCGTTCTTCGCATCCTGACGCTCGGCCTTGCTCGCCGCACGCGACGCCCGAGCAGACGTGAGGGGGGCGACGTCGTCGTCCTCCTCCTCTTCGACGACGACGGCGGGCGTTTCGCCGTCCTCATCCTCCTCGTCGTCCGTGCTGTCCCAGAGATCTTCGCCGGTGGTCTTGGTCATGCCCCAGCCGGCGCCTTCCTCCTCATCATCGTCATCGTAGGAAGCGCCGCCACCACCACCGTATCCCAGGTCTTCTTCGTCGTCGTCGTGCTCCGACAGGTAGAGCTTTTCGTTGTACTCATCACCACGCGACATGCTTGCCTCCTTTCATGTTATTGATCACGAAGCTCTAGACCTTGGGAGTGGCTTCACTGAAATCTGCAGGGCGCATCGGCTGCACTTCGTATGCCTCGCGACCTCGATGTGAACCGCGGAATCATAGCGACTGTTCCGCAAGATCACCCCCTATACCACGGATCGAAACAAACGTCAAGCACGCATCGCTCCCGAGGGCGACGCTCCGCCAGCCTAATCGCCGCTGGCAGGCAGCGGCCCGTGTCCCGCAATCGTACCGTGCGCACGATCCTCGTTGCGATGCTCGGCCCGTTCGAAGCGCTTCTGGAAGGCGTCCAGATAGGTGTAGAACACCGGCGTCACATACAGTGTGATGATCTGCGAGAACGCCAGGCCGCCCACCACCGCGACACCGAGCGGACGCCGGGATTCCGCACCCGCGCCGGCCCCGAGCGCGATCGGAAGCGTGCCCATCAAAGCCGCCATCGTGGTCATCATGATGGGACGGAATCGTACGCTGCACGCCTCCAGAATCGCGTCGCGCGCCGACTTCCCTTCTTTACGCTCCGCCTCGATGGCAAAGTCGATCATCATGATCGCGTTCTTCTTCACCAGCCCGATCAGCATGATGATGCCGACAAAGGCGTACACGCTGAGCTCCATGTGGAAGATCCAGAGCGTCAGCAGCGCGCCGAATCCGGCGAAGGGGAGGCCCGTGAGAATCGTGATCGGATGGACGAAGCTCTCATAGAGAACGCCGAGTACGATGTAGATGATGGCGATCGCGAGGATGAGCAGAACGAGCAGTCCCTGCTGCGCGGCCTGGAACGCCTGTGCCGTTCCGGAGAACGCGGTCGTGACGCTCGACGGAAGCGTCTGCGCCGCGAGGCGATTCACGTCGGCGACGGCGGTGCCGATCGAAACCCCCGGCTGCAGGTTGAACGAGAGCGTCACCGAGGGAAGCTGCCCTGAGTGATTGACCGTCGCCGGTCCCGTTCCCGGCGCCACGCGCGCGAGCGAGCCGAAGGGAACGAGATCGCCGGTCGCCGAGTGGACGTAAAGGAGACCGAGCGCGTCCAGATTCTTCTGGTACTGCGGCTGGAGCTCCATCAC
>JBDTXN010000072.1:0-14693 GCA_040006175.1 Gemmatimonadota bacterium
CGCCGAACGCCTGGTGCGTGCCGCGATCCTTCAGCTTGCTCACCACGAACTCCGAGGAGTCGACACAGATCGTGGGCAGCTCGCGGAGCGTGCCGTCCGGCTCCGTCACGAACGCCGGGAGCATGTTCCCGGTCGCGATGGCGTGCAGCGCCGTCGCGACGAGAATCGCCATCGTCGCCTTGATCGTGTGCGCCTTCATCGCGTCCTGCGCGTGCGCCATGTCGTTCAGCACGCCGGGGAGCGGCCCGTCGTCGCGAATGGAGCCCGTGAGCACGTACGGCACCTTGTGCACGACGCACGCGTGCATGATCCCGTCCGTGATCGTGCCGTTCGCCACCGCGGCCTCGATCGAGCCCGCCGCGCGCACCCTGTTGATCGCGCGCATGTGCAACCCGTGGCCGCCCTGCGTCGAGCCTCCCTGCGAGTCCATCCCGAGCGTCGTCTTGAAGATCGACGCCTCGATGTCGTGCACCGCCACCGCGTTACCCGCGAGCAGCGCGCCGACGAATCCGTTCGCGATGAACCACGCCATGTCCGAGCGCGCACGCGAATGCACGAGCGCCGGCCCCGTCACCCAGATCGGATACCCGCCGCGCTCGCGCTCCTCGATCAACAGCCGCGCCATGAGCGCATAGTCGATCGGCTTCTCGCGCGACACCTCGCTCGACATGAACTTGAACTCGCCCTCGCCCGTGTCGCCAAGGAACGCCTGCGCGTGAACGAGAATTCCCTCGCTCCCATCCTCGGCCGCGCCGACGGCGATCAGCTCACCCGCGCGCACGCGCCGCATCTCGCGGATCCACAGCTCGCCGTCCTTCGCCAACATGAGCACGCCGTCCATTCGCGGCTCACGCGGCATGCGCCACTCGCCCTTGATGCGAACGTACGTAGGCAGATTCGTCGTCGAGAAGAAGCCTTCGGGAAGCACACCGTCGGCGGGCGCGGGGACGAAGCGCGCATCGGGGGCGCCCGCGAAACGGGGCGCGGTCAGCTCCGGATGAAGAAATGTAGGCACGCCTTAAGGTAGCGCGGGGCTGGCAGTCGCGGCAGGTCAGAGCAGCGAGACGGGATCCCGGTCGAACGCCACCCGCAGGGAATGCGACGACGGCACCGCGAAGCGCTCGAGAAAATATCTTCCGACCTTGGACAGCGCGCTTGCCCGCTCGCTCTTGAGCAACAGATGCCAGCGCCACCGCTGCTTGATGCGGTCCACCGGGCAGGGTGCGGGTCCTACCACGGTCACCTCCGCGATCCCCTGCGAGGACAACAGATTGCGCAGCCACTCGGCGGCGTCCAGCGCGAGCTTGGCCGTCGCATTCTCGCTCGAGCCACTGAAGATCACATTTGCGAGCCGGATCGCCGGCGGATACAGCGGATCGCGCCGCGCCGGCGATTCCTGGCGAACGAACGCCAGATAGTCGTGCGTGACTGCACACTGGACGGCGTGGTGCGTCGGCACACGCGTCTGAATGATCACCTCTCCGCCTTTGGGGCCGCGGCCCGCCCGTCCGGCGACCTGGCTCAGTAGCTGAAAGCTGCGCTCGGACGCGCGAAAGTCCGGGAGATTGATGCCGATGTCGGCATCGATCACGCCGACGAGTGTCACGTTCGGGAAGTCGAGCCCCTTGGCGATCATCTGCGTGCCGAGCAGAATCTCGACCTCGCCGCGGCCGACGCGATCGAGGATCTCCGCGTGCGCCCACTTTCCGCTCGTCGTATCCACATCCATGCGCGCGATTCGCGCGTACGGATATCGCTCGGCGATCAGCCGCTCCACCTGCTGCGTACCGAGCCCGCGCTGCCGCACTGTTGCGCCGCCGCACTTCCGGCACACACGCTCGGGCATCTCCTCGTGCAGACAGTAGTGGCAGATCAGCCGCTCCGGACTTCGGTGGTACGTGAGCGTGATGCTGCAGTTCGGGCAGCTGCGCACCGTGCCACAGTCGTCGCATTGCAGAAACGATGCGTAGCCGCGACGGTTGAGCAGCAGGATGCTCTGCTCGCCGCGCTGCAGCCGCTCGCCCAGCGCGGCCTCGAGCGGCTCACTGAAGACATAGCCAAAGGGCACGCGTGACGGGTCGACCGGCTGTGCGCTCTTCACCGGTCGCTGCGAGTGCCGCAGGTCCACTACCTCCACGCTGGGAAGTCGCGCCGCACCCGCCCGCTCCGGCAGCGACAACAGCGCGTACTTCCCCTGCGCAGCATTCTCCCAGCTCTCGAGGCTCGGTGTCGCGCTTCCCAGCACCACGACCGCGCCCTCCGCACGCGCGCGCACCATTGCGACCTCGCGCGCGTGATAGCGCGGCGTTTCGCCATTTTTGTAGCTCCCCTCGTGCTCCTCGTCCACGATGATCGCGCCGAGATTCGCGAGCGGAGCGAAGATCGCAGAGCGAGCGCCGACGGCGATCCGCTTTTCGCCGCGGCGAAGCGCGAGATAGGCGTCGTAGCGCTCGCCGTCGCTCAGCGCCGAGTGCAGCACCGCGACCTCATCGCCGAACACCGCGCGAAAGCGATCGACGGTCTGCGGCGTGAGCGCAATTTCCGGCACGAGCACGATCGCGCTCTGTCCGCGATTCATCACGATCTCGCGAAGGAGCTCGATGTAGACGAGCGTCTTTCCGCTTCCCGTGACGCCGTGCAGCAGGAACACATCGCCACCCTTCCCCACCACGAGCGCATCGATCGCAGCACGCTGCGCCGCGGAGGGCTCGTGCGGCGTCGCGGCGATGCGCTCGCGCGTCCGGAACGGATCGCGCGCCACCACACTCGTCTCGATGGTCACGAGTCCGCGCGCTTCCAGTGCGCGCACAAGCTCTGCGCCAAAGCCGAGCTGCGAAGTCAGATGCGGCACCTCGCCGCGGCCCCCCATCTGCTCGAGCACCTCGTACAATGCGCGTTGCCGCGGCGCGCGCTTGAACATCAGGTCGCGCTCCTGCAGCGATGGCAGCTCGCACACGATGGTCGCCACGCGAATCGTCTTGGTCGAGGGCGTAGGTGCGCGCTCGCCTGTGAGCAGCACCGGAAGCACGCTCCGCATCACCACGCCGAGCGGCACGACGTAGTACTCGGCCATCCACCGGCACAGCGACATCATCTCGGCCGAGAGGACGGGCTCCGTATCCGGTGCCTCGATGATCGCGCGCGGACGTGCGACCCCGCTTCCAGTGCTGGGGCCGAGCGAAATGCCGATTGCGCGACGATTGCGCACGGGCACGAGCACGCGCGAGCCTGCTGGAGGAGCGGGGCCGTCGCCTATCGCATACGTGAATGTCTGGAACAGCGGCAGCGGTAGTGCGACCTCGATGAAGCGAGGGGCGGTCATGCAGCCGTAACGCCCAGCCCCGGCCCGGAGGGAATGCTGAACACGCCGCCGTGAATCGTGGCGCCGCGATACGGGTCCGCCGCGAGCAGCGCGGCGCCATCGAGATCAGCGTAGTCGAGCAACGGTGCGAGGTGCGCGGCGGTCGTGATCCCGACGCTCGTCTCGATCATGCATCCCATCATCACGCGCATGTCGTGTGCACGCGCAACGGCGACCATCCTGAGTGCCTCGCGCGGTCCGCCACACTTCGCCAGCTTGATGTTGATGCCGTCGACGGCGCCCGCGAGCTTCGGGATGTCGCTGGCGACGAGGCACGACTCATCCGCGATGATCGGCAGTGGCGAGCGGTCGCGCACGAAGCGAAGCCCCTCGACGTCTTGCGGCGCTAGCGGCTGCTCGACGAATTCCACACCGTACTCGGCAAGCAATGCGATCATGTCGAGCGCCTGCTTGGGCGTCCAGCCGGCGTTCGCGTCGACGCGAAGGGTCTTGTCCGGCGCCTCCTCACGAATGATGCGGATGATGTCCTCATCGTCGGGAGTGCCGAGCTTCACCTTGAGCAGCGGATACTCGGCCGCCTCCTGCACCTTCGAGCGCAGCTCGGCCTCGGGCGCAACGCCGATGGTAAAGCTCGTGAGTGGCGCGGTCGCCGGATCGAGCCCCCACATCTTGTACAGCGGCACGCCGAGGCGCTTGCCCATGAGATCGTAGAGCGCAGACATCACCGCACTTTTCGCCGAGCCGTTGCCGCGCCACATCCTGTTCATCTCGAGCTCGATCGCATCGAGCGACCACGCGTCGGCTTTTTCGAGAATCGGCGCGAACTGGTCGAGCACGAGGGCGACCGTGTCGGGATTCTCGCCGTAGTAGCGGCTGGGATTCGCCTCGCCCACGCCTTCCGCGCCATCCGTGTCCGTGATCTTCACGAGATTGGCGCGATACTCGCTCCCACCGCCGCGTGCGATCGTGAATGCGTGCTTGGTGCGGAGGGAAACGATTTCGTGGGTGAGCTTCATTTCGTGGTTGGCGTTATTCCGAGCCGGCGCGAGAGCCACGCGTTTCGCAGCGCTTCCCCGCCGGCGGTCTGGGAAAGATAAGCGATCAGCGCATCCGACAGATCGTTGCCGCGCTGAAAGCGATCTGCCGGGGCCTTGGCGAGACACTTCATCGTGATCGCCGCGAGGGCCGGCGGCGTGCGCGAGTCCACGATGTCGGGCGATGCCGCATCCTCGTGCACGTGCTTGTAGCCGATCGAGTACGAGTCCGCTCCATCGAATGGCGGGAAACCGACGAGCATCTCGTACAGCAGCACACCAGCCGCGTAGATGTCGCTCCGGCCATCGACCATCTTCCCCATCGCCTGCTCGGGCGACATGTAATGCGGCGTGCCCATCGCGCGCCCCGTCATCGTGAGCCGCTGGTGGAAGCGTGCGGTCGCGATGCCGAAATCGGTAATGAGGGCGTTGCCATCCTCGTCGAAGAGAATGTTGTCCGGCTTGACGTCGCGGTGCACGATCCCATGGCGGTGCGCATAGTCGAGCGCGATGGATACCTGTGCGCACACACTCGCCGCGACGGCCGGCGGCACGGTGCCACCGCGCACGATGAGATCGGCGAGCGAACCACCCGCCATGTACGGCATTACCAGATACACCGTGGTCTCGAGCTCGCCGTAGTCGAGGATCGAGCAGATGTGCGGGTGAAATAGCTGCGCGCTCGCCTCGGCCTCGCGCTTGAATCGCTCTCGCATCTCCGGATCGCGCGCGAGGTGCCCGAGCAGCACTTTCACCACCAGCTGGCGCCCGAGCTGCACGTGCTTCGCCGCGTAGACGCTCGCCATACCACCGGTCGCGAGGCGGCGGAAAATGCGATAGCGGCCGCCGGCGGCGCGACGCAGCAGATCCATCTCCTCGTCGGGTTTCTCCGAGGGCGCGTCGGACACCTCGGGGAGCTCGTGCGAGCAGCGCGCACAGATCACCGCCGAGCTGCGATTCCATGTGCCGCAATCGGGGCAGAACATCGCTCAGACCCCGAGGTCGAGTCGCACGAAATCGTGCGGGATCCACGGGCCGGTCTGCTCGAAGCGCAGATGCGTGTAGCGGCGTTCCTGTTCGAGCACCGACTCGCTGAACGTGCCCCATTCGCTCGCCTTGAGGAGAAAGGCGACGCTCACGAGCTCCGGCGCCTGGCACTCGCCCAGCGTGACCGTGGCCACGGCCCCATGCCGCAACGCGCGGATCGCATCGACCGCTTCTTCCTTCGCCGCGGCAACCTCCTCGGTGGTCATGCCATGGCCCGTGGTGCGCACGTGCACACGCGCCTCGCATCGTCCGGAGAGAAAGCCGACACCCTCCGTAAGACCCACGTAGTTCTGTTCCATCCACGATCGCAACTTCTCGGCGCTGCGGAAGACGAGACCGGGCGGCGCGGGAAGAACAGCGCCGCGCGCGAAAATCGCCTCCAGCAGCGCCTCGTACTCTCCCGAATCCTTGTCGGGATCATACACGGCTGCGGGCGCCGGTCGAGCGACGGCTCCAAGTTCGCGCACACGGATGAGTAACGATCCGGGGGCCGGCGGCGCCACATCGTCATGCGCGACCATCATCAGGCCCAGCAGCTCAAGCGGCGTCACGCGACTAAGTTAGGGTGCGGCGCGCGCCGATCAAGCGTCGCGTGTGCTCAGCCGAGCTGCTCGAGGTGCACCATGCAGGCTTCGCCGAGCCGCTCGGGCGCGTATCCACCTTCCAACGCGCTCACGACGCGCCCTCCGCACCACGAATCCGCGCGCTGCACGAGCTCGCGCGTGAGCAGAGCGACGTGCTCCATCTCCAGGGTGAAGCCGCCGAGCGGATCGCCCGCGAGCGAGTCGAATCCGGCAGAGATGAGCACGAGATCCGGAGTGAAGCTCTCCGTTGCCTGATCGATCGCCGTGCGCAGCGCGTTCACGTATCGCTCGGGCGGCTGTCCCGCCGGCATCGGGACATTCCAGAGATTCCCGATCCCGCGCTCGCTTGCGGCTCCCGTACCAGGATACCACGGCCACTGATGCATCGACACGAAGTGGATGCCCGGATCCTTCTCCACGAGCGCCTGCGTGCCGTTCCCGTGATGCACATCCCAGTCGACGATGAGCACGCGATCCGCGCGATGCGTGCGCCGCGCATAGTGCGCCGCGAGCGCGATGTTGCCGAAGATGCAGAAGCCCATCGCCGAATCCCGGATTGCGTGATGCCCGGGAGGGCGAACCGCGGAGAAGCTGCGAACCGCACGTCCGTCGAAGGCCATGTCCACGCCATCGAGTACACATCCCGCCGCGGCAGCCGCCGCGAGCCACGAGCCTTCGCTGGCGACGGTGTCGGGATCGAGACGCCCGCCGCCGGTTCGCGCGATCTCCTGAATGCGAGCGATGTAGGCGGAGTCGTGTATGAGCGCGAGCTCCTCCGGCTCCGCATGCCTGCCATCATGATGCAAGAGTTCCATGAACAGCTCGGGGCGCTCGCGGAACGCGCGCGTGATGGCGCGCAGCCGCCCGACGTGCTCGGGCGCACCCCATCCCGTATCGTGGCGCCCGCAGTCGGAGTGCGAGATGAAGGCGACGGTCATCGCGCACCTCTGAGCCGGCGTGAAGCCCACTCCGACAGAAGCGGCAGAGCGAGCGCTACGAACATCCACCAGCGAAGCCCCGGCGCGCCCTGGAGCGCGGCCGCCAGCGGAGTGCCAGGCGCGCCGAGATCGGCGTACAGCAACGCGAGCGGCGCCGCATCGCCCAATCGTGACGCGCCTTCGACGGGCTTCGTTGCCCGGTACGCCGCCGCGGACACGACGGACGACCAGTAGTCGCGGTGTGCCCCCGGCGCGTCGCCGGTGCCTGCAAGGCGCCAGCGCCACGTGTCGTCGTAGCCGAGCTGCACGACGCGGCCGGCGCCGACACGACGCGCGGCGGCGATGGTGTAGCCGTCGCGCGACTCGAGCGGCACGGCATCGCCGGCGAGCCCGACGACCGGGTAGAAGCCAAGAGCGCGACGCGGCGTGCTGCCGGCGAAGGAGAGCGAGGCGGCCGCGATGCGAGTGCCCGCGCGTCCCGGCGCGAGCGCGCGGAGCGCGGGGGCTTGCGGCGCGTCGCCCGCGAGCACGACACCGCCGCCGCTGCGCTCGAATCTCGCGATTGCGCTCGCGTACGACGCGGCGCTCGAATCGAGCGCGATCACGGCGGCGGTGCGCGCCGTGTCGAGCGCGAGCGGCGCTCCCTCCGTGACGAACACATTCGGCCCGACGCGAAGGCGCGAGCTCACCTTCCAGCCGCGCTCCTCGAGCGCCGCCATCGCGAACTTCCCTTCCCACCCCGCGCGGCCGAGCACAACGACTTGCCGCGGAAGCAGCGAGTCCGGCGCGAAGGCGCGCGCGTGCTGATCGCCGACACGAAGATCGAGCGCGCCCGCAGTGACGCGGAGCGCGAGCACGTTCGCGCCGCGCGTGATGTCCAGCGTATCGATGAGCCCCACTGCGTCGGAGAGCATCGCGCCCGAGCCCGAAGACGCGGCAACGTACGCGCGCACGCCGCCCGCGGGATCGGCACGCGCTGCGACTTCGATGGCAGTCGCGGGAAGCGAGTCGCCGCTCCAGCTCACGCGAACGCCGGCGCGTGCGAGCGCGCGCAGCCACTCGCGCTCCTTCTGCGCCGGTGCGAAGGCCGCTGTCACGTGTACGGAGGTCGGCTCGGGTGCAAGCGTCCATGCGTTCAGCGCCGCATCGAGCGCACGAGAATCGGTGCGCTCGCGCACCACAGCGCTGTCGCGTGGTGCGGCGGAGCGCACGATCATGAAGGCGAGCAGCACGAGCGCGCCACAGCGCGCCGCGAGCTCGAGCATGCGCCGGAGGTCAGGCCGTGAGCGCATACACCACGATGTTGACGGCGAATTTCGTGTTGTCCACCGATTGGAAGCGCTTGCTATCCGGATGATAGCCCCACTCGGAGCTGTAGTCCTTGCTACTGTAGAGAACCGCGATGCGTGCCTCACGCATCACGGCGAACAGATTTTTGTGGACCAGATTGTCGCCCCAGCCATTCAGCTCGTGACTGGTCGTCGGCGGACCCTCGTCGAACTTGAAGAACGCGGAATACAGTGGATGCGTGTTCGGCAGCATCTTCGGCTCACCGATGGTGCGCGTGATCTCCTCGGTGGCGGTCTTGTGAAAGACTCCGTCGACATCGTGATTGTGATCGTCGACGAAGAGCATCCCGCCGCGATCGAGGAACTCCCGCAGCTGCCGCCGCTCCGCGTCACTGAAGCGCACCGGAAGATGGCCCGTAAGATAGACGAGCGGATACCGCAGGAGATCAGGCGACGCGAGCGACACGATCACGCCGGCAGGTGTGACCGCGATCTCGGTGTAGCGCGCGATCGTGTCGATGATGTTCGGCGGCACGAGCGGCGCAGAATCCCAGTCGCCGGATTCGTACTGCGCGGTGGCGAAGGTAAACGTGGTCGGTGTGCGAGTCACCAGGCGCTTCCCCACGCCGACTCCATGCGAGCGAGCGTGCCGCCAGCGGCGATTCTCCGCGCGCGGACCAGCGCATCGGTCGCGTCGCGTCCGGCGCGCAACGCGTCGATGGCGGGAGCGAGCGCGCCTGCGAGCGTGGGTGCGCTCGAGAGCGCGTCGACGCGGAGCGCGAGCAGCGAGTCGATCGCCGCGGCCGGGTTCGATGCGAGAAGGTCGATTGCCACGTCGAAGCGCTCGGCGCGGCGCTCCGACGAGCTGTCCAGCGTCGCGCGCGGAAGCCGGGTGGACGATTTCGCGTCGTCGCGCTTTCCTGCGAGACGCACCTTCGAAACGTCGACGATGACGACCGGCGCCTTGCCGCGCAGATACAGCCGCTCGGCGTTCCTCGCGCGCTGGATCGCCTCGAGCGCGGCGCGCATGGGCGGCAGCGCAGCGCCCGGCTCGCCGACCTCGAGCGAACGGCTCGCGTCCCACATGGCGTTGTACGCCTCGAGCAGCGGACGGTTCACGGCGACGACCGGTGTCTCGTCTCCCTCGAAGTCCGTGGTGCCGGCAGATGCCTGCGTCGCCGCATTCGCTGCCGCGAGGAGCTGTTCCGGCGTGCGATGCCCCGACGCATCGTTGCTTCCCGCATCCTCGCCCTGCTGCGCACCGCCGAGCCGCGCGAAGACAATCGTGCCGATCTTCTGCCGGAGACGCGCCTCGTCGCTGCCGATGCGCTGCGACTCCTTCACCACGTCGGCTCGCGCGAGCTTCGCGCGCCGAGCCTGGAGCTTTTCAGCGAGCATGATGAGCATGCGCTGGCTGATCTGCGAGCTGTCGACTCCCGGAGGCGGGGCGCCCTCGATGGCGATGGAGTCGTATTCGCTTGCACGCGGAATGCGAATCGTGCGCGTCTCGGAAACGCCCACACCCGGACCCGTGACGTTGTTGCGATCGCGTGCGACCGCGCGCACGTGCATGAGATCGCCGGGCTTGAGCTGCAGCGACTCGAGATTCAGCGCCGCAGTGAGGCTCGCGGTGCGCGCATTGCCGGCGCTCACGCGACGGACGACGCCGGATTTGAAGGTGAACGTCTCCCCTTCCCCCGAGCTCACGATGTACTCGAACCAGCTCGCGTCGAGTCCGTAATCGTCGGTCGCAGTGGCGGTGAGCGTGAAGGCGCCCTTGGGCGTACGCATCACCGAGTCGTGCGCCGGAGCGGTGAGCGTGACGACCGGAATCGAATCGGGATGGGGAGCTACGATGACGGTGCGGGCGTACGAGCGATCGCGGAGCTCGAGGGCCGCGGGCAGGGCGGGCACCACGATGTCGAGGCGCCACTGATCGGCGGAGTCGCGAAGCAGCGTGGGCGCGACGGTCGCGTTGTTGAGCGCGGCGGCGATTCCGGAGGCTGAGCCCTGGCCGCGAAGCACGAGGTGGCTGCCCGCGAGTGCGTCGATGGATGAGGGCTCATCCACCGTGACGCGACGCCCACCTGTATACGCGGGCGGCACCACCTCCGCCACGAGCGGCGTGAGCCGGTTGCGGAGCGCAGCTGGCGCGCCAGCCGCGCGAAGCAGCGTGTCGCCGGCGTGCGGCGCGGAGATTCGTGCGCGGATACCCGCAGGAAGCGCGAAGAGGAGCGCTGCGGCAACGGCGAGCACCAACAGCGGTGGGAGCAGCGCGTGGCCCAGCGCGCGGCGGATCACTGGCGTCCACTTCACCGCGGCGATGTCCCGCTCCAGCAGCGGGCTCGCGTGTGGAGCGTCCAGCGCGGTGACGAGGGCGTACCGAAGCCGAGGCACTCGCTCCTCGAGCCAGAGCGCCACGGCGGCGAGCGAGCGCACGCGACGACCGCGCCAGAGCGCGTAGCACGCGGCCGCGAGGGCGAGCGCGATGGCAAAAGGGAGCGCGAGAATGCGTGCGGCACGCGGCGCGCCTACCGTCCAGTCCACGATGCCGAAGCCCGCCAGGAAGACGACGGCCGCGGCACTCGCCCAGAGCGCAGCGCGGACGCCAACTGCGGCGCCGAGGGCGCGGCGCGCGGAGGCGACGCGTTCGAGCGCGGTCATGCGGCCGCTCGCTGGCGACGGAGGAGCGGCTCGACGAGCAGCAGCACGAACGCGGCAACGAGCATCCACGTCGTGAACGTGCTCGAGGAGTCGGTGCGCGCCTGGAGCGCGCGCGTGGCGACGAGCGGGCCGGTGTCGCGAAGCTGGTCGAGTGCGGAGTCGGTGGCTGGGGCGGTGATCGCACGTGCACCGCACGGCGACGACAGCGCGGCGACGAGGCGACGCGCGCTCTCGCGAAGCACGAGGTCTCCGGCGCGCGGCAGCGGGATCGCCACATCCCGCACGCATCCCTCCTTCACTGTGCGCTCGGTCGCCGCGGGCGAGCCGTCCGCCCATCGCGCGACCACACGGCCGGCCGGCGGATCGACGACGCGAACGAACGGAGCTACCACGACCGCGCGGCTCGAGCCACTCCCTGCGACGACCGCGCCCGCCGTGTCCGCGCGCGCGTGCGCCGGAAATCCACTCGAGTCGAGCGCTGCAGGCCATCGAACGAGGGTGCCTCCATGTTGCGTCCACGAGGTATCGATCCCGGACAGGCTCCCGCGTTCCATGCGTACGGAATCCGTTCCGGCGCGCCGGCCGCCCGTATTCTCGACGAATGCGATGGATGCGCGCAGGGGATCATCGGGCGGCGACCCACGCACGTCGCGATTCGCCCGCGCATCCACGTTGGTGATCACTTGCGCATCGTTCGGCAACGAGTCGCGCGAGACGCGAACGACTCGTATGCGACCACGCCACACGGCTCGAATCGCACTGGTGGCCGCGTCGAATTCGCTGGTGTTGAAGGTGGAGACGATCACGATCTCGACCGAATCGGCGCTCCCACGAAGCGTGCTCGCCGCGCGCATCGCTCCCGCGAGCGCAGCGGATAGCGAGCCTCCGGACCCCGACTCGACGCTCGCTGCGCTGACGTTCGCGAACGGCGCCTTGCCCGGGAGCCGATGCACGGCACTGTCGTACGCGAAGGCGAGATCGCCGTCGCGAAAATATTTCTGCGCGCTGTCGGCCGCTGCCCTGTCGCTCTCGGCCGGGTACCGATCCACCATCACCACGCGTCCGACCGGCCTCTTGCCTGTCGTCATCTCGGGTCGCGCAAACGCCACTCCCACCAGCATCACCACGGCCACACGCAAGAGCATCAGTAACACATCCGACAGCCGCATCGCGCGCGCCGTCGCCCGCAGCGGGACATCGGGAATGAATCTCGCGGTCGGCAGCGGCGTGACTCGAGGGTTCTTGCTTGCGAGGATATGCAGCGCGATCACGGCCGCGCTCACCACTCCCGCGGCCCACAGCGCCCATGGGGCGAGAAAGGTCACGCTTCCCTCGCCTGGCCACTCGCGATCGCCGGCGAAGCGATTCGGCGCACCGCATGATCGCTCGCCTCGTCGGTCGCCACCTCGACGTACGCGGCCCCCGCACCTCGCCACGCGCGCGCGAGCTCGCTCCTCCAGGCCGCAAACGCATCGCGATAGCCGGCGCGCGTCTCGTCGACGAGCGACCGCTTGAGCTCCGCATGCTCGGGATCAACGGCGATGATCGACGCACTGGATGGCTCGAGCTCCTCACGCGCGACGATGTGGATCGCCAGCACGTCCGCACCCGCGGTGATCCGCTCGCGCGCGGCGCGCAGCAGTGCGTCGTCGTCACCGAGAAAGTCCGAGATCAGCACGATGCGTTGCGTCGGGCGCACGATCGCGAGCGCGGGCACGAGCGACGCGCGGCCCCCGGGCGTGACAGTCTCGAGCAGCCGTGCGGCTTCACCGATCACACCGCGACGCGTGCGCGCCGGAAGCTGCGCGATGCCGCGCTCGCCCGGGGCGATGACACCAACCGGATCTCCGGCTCCGCGCGCAACGGCCACGAGCCCGATCGCCACCCGGCACGCTTGCTCCCACTTCCCCTTCGTCGCTACAGGAAATGCCATCGATGCGGATGCATCGAGCATGAGCATCGTGCCGAACGTCGCGCGGTCGTTGGTGATGCGGAGAAAGGCGCGGTCCGTACGCGCGAGGAGCTTCCAGTCCAGCCGTCTCGGATCGTCGCCCTGCCGGTACGGCCGGTACTCCGTGAACTCCGGCGAGATGCCGCGTTGCCGCGAGCGATGCGTGCCGGCCGCCGGCCCGCGAATCGTGCGGCGCGCAGGCCACGTCACGCCGCGCAGCGCGTCGAGCAGCGCGCCGTAGCTTCCCGCGAGCGGCATGCTACAGCCCGATGTCGCTCCGCGGCGGCGAGATGCGCGACAGAATCTCGTCGATCACCTGCTCCGCGGTGATCCCCTCCGCCTCGGCCGCGAAGTTGGGTAGCACGCGATGCCGGAGCACCGGGTGCACCACGCGCCTGATGTCCTCCGGGGCGACGGCGAATCTGCCCGCGAGCAGCGCGTGCGCCTTGGCACCGAGGATGAGCGACTGCCCCGCGCGCGGCCCGGCGCCCCAGCGCACGTAGCGCTTCACGAGCTCCGGCGCATCCGGACTGTCGGGACGCGTCGCGCGCGCGAGACGCGCCGCGTACCTGAGCGCCGGCTCCGCTGCCGGAATCTCGCGCGTCAGCCGCTGCAGCCCCATCGCGTGCGACGCATCGAGCACCGGCGTAAGCGCCGCCCCTGCGCTCCCAGTGGTCGCACGCAGAATCGCGACCTCTTCGTCCTCCGCGGGATAGCTGATGCGTACGTCGAACAGAAACCGGTCGAGCTGCGCCTCCGGAAGTGGATACGTTCCTTCCTGCTCGATCGGATTCTGCGTCGCGAGCACGAAGAAGGGCTCGGGCAAACGCATCGTTTCGCCGGCAGCCGTGACGCTGTGCTCCTGCATCGCCTCGAGCAGCGCGGCCTGCGTGCGCGGCGGTGTGCGATTGATCTCGTCCGCCAATACGATGTTCGCGAAGATCGGCCCGCGCACGAAGCGGAAGCTGCGCGCACCCGTCGCGCTATCCTCTTCCATGATCTCCGTGCCCGTGATGTCGCTCGGCACCAGATCCGGCGTGAACTGAATGCGCCTGAAGTCCAGCCGCATCGCCTCCGCCACGCTTCGGATCAACAACGTTTTCGCGAGCCCGGGCACGCCGACCAGCAGCACGTGTCCGCCGGCGAGAATGGCCATCAGGATCTCTTCGACGACCGTCTCCTGACCGACGATGCGCTTCGCGACTTCCTCGCGCAGCTTTCTTGCGGCGTGGCCCAGCGTCGCCCGCTCGTCCTGATCGGCGGCGGCGCGTGGACTCGCGGTGCTCACCGAACGGGCCGCTTGCGGCGGAACGTCAGCAGAAAGATCGAGCCGTCGCGCGCTCCGGCATTCGCGAGTGAGACGTTCTCATCGAGCACTTCGAATCCGCGCAGCTTGATGACGTACTCGGATGCGTCGGCCTCCGGCAACACCTGCGCGAGCGCCGCGTGCTTCACTGAGCTCACACTCGCCGTCGGCGCAGCGGTGAGCAGCGCGACATCCCAGCGCTCCGGCACCTCGACGCGAATCGTCAGCGCATCCGCGCCCGGGGTTCCGACCACGATCGGAGCGTGCTGCGACGTACGCAGCGATGCGACGAATGGCTCGCTCACGTGGTCTCCGCCGGCGTCGGCTTCGTCATGCCGTAGTCACTTTCGGTGTCGGGAATCGGATCAAGCATCGAGAAGAAGCGCGAGATCTGCTGATCGAACAGGTACGTGGATCCGCGCACAATAGTTCCAGCATCCGTGGCGGTGACGCCAATGACCAGCTCCTCACCGCCCTGCCCGCGGAACGTGAGATACGATGGTCCCTCCTTCTCGAGGAAGGCCGCGTAGATGGGACTGCGACGCGCGAAAAACTTCT
>JBDTXN010000073.1:0-14521 GCA_040006175.1 Gemmatimonadota bacterium
TCGTGCGAACGGTGGGCGAGGATGTGACCCAGGAAACCTTCAAGCGCGAGATCACTACGCTCATCCAGCAGTGGAAGAAGATCAAGCGCAAGTCGCACTTTCAGCACGCACCGGCGCTCGTGCACCGCGAGACGAGCCTCACGCGCGGTCTCATCCGCGACTTGTTCAGCACGAAGATTGATGGACTGCAGGTCGACTCCAAGCAGGTGTTCAACGAGATCAACGAATACCTGAAGGGGATCGCCCCCGAGCTCACGGAGCGGGTCAAGCTCTACGAGGACACGATCCCCATCTTCGACAAGGCGGGGATCGAGCCCGAGATTCGCGATCTGTTCAAACGCCGGTGCGACCTGCCGAGCGGCGGCTACCTGATTATTGAGCAGACCGAGGCGCTCGTGAGTGTGGACGTGAACTCCGGGCGGTACACGGGCAAAAAGGATCCCGAGAAGACGATTTTCAAGACCAACACCGAGGCAGCGCGTGAGCTCGCGCGCCAGCTTCGCCTGCGCGACATCGGCGGCATCATCGTCTGCGACTTCATCGACATGGAGACGAAGGCGAATCGCGACAAGGTGCTGCAGGAGCTGCGGCAGAATCTCTCGCGCGACCGCGCGCGCACGAAGGCGTTCGCGGTGAGCGAGCTCGGGCTGATCGAGATGACGCGACAGCGTGTGCGCGCGAGCCACTATCAGAACATGACCGAGTTCTGCTCGGTGTGCGCAGGCACTGGGCGCGTGTTCACCCCCGAGAGCACGATGCGCCGCTTCGAGCGGTCCGTGCGACGCATGGCATCGGACGGGAAGAAGGACAGCCTCATCGTGAAGGTACACCCGGAAGTCGCGCTCTACGTGCTGGAGCACGAGCACGATCTCATCCACAAGCTCGAGAAGTCAGTGGGCTTCTCGCTCGACGTCCGTGATGATCCACTGCTCAAGCCGGATGAGTTCAAGCTGGTGGTGAAGGGCGCCGAGCGGGACGTTACGCAGCAATACGCGATGGCCTGATGCCCGGATTTGGGGCTTCGGCGCTACTCTGCTTCGACGGAGTACGCGCTGCCACCCTCGCCGGAATTCAGATGCCGATACAGAGCTACCGCGATCTCATCGTCTGGCAGCGGGCGATGGATCTGCTCACCGAGTGCTATCGAGTCGCACGCCTCCTTCCGCCCAGCGAGACGTACGCGCTGGGCGCGCACCTGGAGCGCGCGGCGGTGGCGGTGGCCGCGCACATCGCTGGCGGTCACGCGAGGGAGCGCGCCGAGTTCCTGGAGTCGCTCACGGGGGCGACGGCCTCGCTGCGCGAGGTCGAGACGCTGTTGCTCGCGGCTACGCGCGTCTGTCTTCTCTCGGCGGACCATATTCAGACGGGAATGCAGCTGGGCGACGAGGTGGGGCGAATGCTGACGGCGCTGCGGCGAAGCCTGGGAGCGCCGCACTTGCAGCCAGGGGCAACGGGGCACGTTGCGAATCACGCCTCTGGGGGCGGAGGCGCGCCGTCTTCGACTGGTTGACAGTGGATCTCGCTCCCCTTAAGTTGTTCTGTCTGTACCAGTTACCCTGACCACTACGCATCGCCGACATGTCCTACGCCATCATTCGCACCGCCGGCTTTCAGTTCCGCGCCGAGCCGGGGAAGACGCTTCGAATCCCATCGCTCGACGCCGAGGTTGGCTCGACGGTGACCTTCGAGGAAGTGCTTCTCGGATCTGACGGAACGAACGTACATGCCGGTGTCCCGCTGCTCTCCGGCGCCAAGGTGACGGGCGAAGTCGTTCGGCATGGCAAGGCGGACAAGATCGTCGTCTTCAAGATGAAGCGCCGGAAGAACTACGCGAAGAAGCAGGGCCATCGTCAGGGCTTCACGGAAGTGAAGATCAACGACATCACGCTCGGCTGAGGTCTTTTTCCAATGGCTCACAAGAAAGGGGTCGGCTCGACCCGCAACGGCCGCGACAGCAATCCGCAGTATCGCGGCGTCAAGAAGTTCGGCGGTGAGCAGGTCACCCCGGGCAGCATCATCATCCGCCAGTGCGGCACGCAGTTCCATCCGGGACGCAACGTCGGCCTCGGCTCGGACTATACGATCTACGCGCTCATCGAAGGCGTGGTGAAGTTCGAGCACAAGAGCAAGGCGCGCTACAAGGTGAGCGTCTATCCCGTCGCGACCGAGAACGCTCCCGCCGCGTAACTGGCCTCGCACTGCAGTATACAAAGCCTCGCCCGATATACGGTGCGAGGCTTTTTTGTGCGGAGTAGTAGGGAATAGGCAACTGATTGTACACGAATCCTAAAAAAAAAAGACGAATCGAACCCGACGCGGGGCAGGGCGTACGCGCCATTCGAGGGACATGCTTTTTGTTTTCTCGCCTTCGAAATCGAGCTTTGACTTATTATCCACCGGGCCCGAGGTCTGGAACAAAGAAAAACGGAAGAGCCGAGCGGCGGTTACGTACTCCCACCGGATCGGGTTCGATTCGTCTCTTTGTTTTTTAAGATTCGTGTACAATCAAATGCTACATCCTCCTCCCTCCTGCGCTGTCGAGATATCGCGCGTTGCGCTTCCCAGCCCGCGACGCATCGTGACGCAACTGTCGAGAGGACGCGCAGCCTCGAGTGGACCCGTACGATGAGCGGGACGCCGCGGTCATGCAGAGCGGCAAGGCGAGGTGGAAAGCAAAAGCGGCCGGCGTATTCTCACGCCGGCCGCTCTCATCTGCCTTCACCAGTATTCCGTTACCGCGAATCGAACTTCGGAGGCAGCGTCCTGTAGCGCTTCGCGAGCATGTCCTGTCGCGACGGCGCATCGATCTTTCTACCGCGCACGAACACTTGCTCCGCCCGGGTGGAGAACTCGAATGGATCGCCGCTCCAGATCACGACGTTTCCTTCCAGCCCAGCTCTGAGCGATCCGATCCTGTCCGACACGCCATAGATCTCCGCGGGCGCCTGCGTGATCGCTCGCAGCGCGTCGTCCCACGACAGGCCGTAGGCAACGGCGTTGCCCGCTTCGTATCGGAGATTGCGGATGTTGAAGAGCTCCTCGTCACCCGCACCATTGCCGATCAACCCGACTTGCACACCGGCCTTCCGCAACAGCGCCGCGTTTTCCTGCCGCGAGCCGAGCGTCGAGAAGCTTCCGGGAATGTTGTTCTCCGCGCCCGTGAGTACCGGCACCTTGGCAGCCGCGATCTTGTCGGCCATCGTCCACCCCTCCGCGCCGCCGAGGATCACCACCTTGATCCCGTAGTCCTTCGCGATGCTCAGCGCCTCGCGAATCTCCGCCGCCTGATCGGCCACAATGGTCAACGGCTCGCGCCCTTCGACCACAGGGATCATCGCCTCGAGATCGCGTCTCGTCGCCACGAACTGTCGCGTCTGCGCGCGCTCGAACTCCGGCTTGCGGCGCATGTACGCCTTCGTGTCTTCGATGAGATCGCGGAGCGTCCCGACGGCTTCTCCCGCAGCGCCGACCTTTGCGCTCTCGTTGTCCTCGATCTGCGCGACCATCGTCGCCGGCGCCTTCACGAGTACGTCGCCGAGTGCAAGCGCGCCGTTCAGATCGAGGAGTGCGGCTTGCCCGGACACGAGCCCGCCGGATGGCGCCGCGAGCACAGTCGTCACGCCGCCCTCGCGAGCGGGTGCGATCATCGTCGACTGCGTGTTGAAGCCCAGCCAAACCTGAAAGCCTGCGGCAATCCCTTCGTGCCCCTTCGCGCTCACTTCGCGCGGTCCTCCGGAGAATCCGACGTCACCAAAGCCGAGCGACGTGTTGGAATTCACCAGCCCGGGCGTGACCCACTTGCCCGTCGCGTCGACACGCTGCGCACCGCTCGGGATAGTGATGTCTTTGCCGACCGCGACGATCTTCCCGTCGCGCATGAGCACCGTGCCGCCCTCAATCGGGGGGCCGCTCACCGGATACACTTCCCCGCCGGTGATCGCGACCGTCTGCGCGCCGAGCGCGCCGGAGACTCCACACAGTGCCGCGAGCGCGAGCGCGCGACTCGAAGTCCGCTTCACTTTGCACCTCCTACCTGCGGAACGAAACCAAGCTCGAAGTCGGTCCGCCACTGCCCCGACATGTCGTCGCGGTCGAAGAGAAGCGCGCCGTCCACCCAGACCTTCTCCGCGCGCGAGTACACGCTGAACGGATCGCCGGACCAGAGAACAACGTCCGCATCCTTTCCGGGCTCGAGCGATCCGATCTTCGAGTCGAGGTCGAGCGACCACGCGGGATTGATCGTGAGCCACTTGATCGCCTGATCCTCGGAGATGTCGATGCCGAGCTCCTTGCCCGCTTCGATGCCCTTGGACGCTTCCTGAACGAGGCGCTGCGAACCGGACGGATCGTCGGAGTGCACGATCGTCTTCGCGCCCGCCTGATCTACGAGCGCCATGTTCGCACGAATGCCGTCGAGCGCCTCCATCTTGAAGCCGCCCCAGTCGGCCCAGATCGCCGCGCCGATGTTCTCCTTCGCGAGAAGGTCGCCAATCTTGTATGCCTCGACCCCGTGATGGAACGCGCGGATCTTGTATCCGAATTCGTGTGCGATGTCGATCATCTGCGCCATCTCGTCCGCACGGTAGCAGTGATTGTGAACGAGAATGTTGCCGCGGAGAACTTCGGCCAGCGTCTCCAGGTTGAGATCGCGCGCGGGCGGATCGCCCTTGTGCTCGGCGTTCCACTTGTCCCATTTGCGCCGGTACTGCTCGGCTTCGATCCACGCCGTGCGATATCCCGCGACGTTGCCCATCCGCGTGGACGGTCCGCCCTTGTTGCCGTACACACGCTTCGGATTCTCGCCGCACGCCATCTTGAGACCGTACTTGGCACCGGGGAACTTCATTCCCTGCACGGTGCGGCTCGGTACGACTTTGAGCACGACGCTCCGGCCGCCGATGAGATTCGCCGAGCCGGGAAGCACCTGCAGCGTGGTGACACCGCCGGCGAGGTTGCGTGGAAACTGCGGGTCCTGCGGCCACACCGAATGTTCGGCCCACACGAACGCGGTCACGGGGCGTGTCGCCTCGTTGCCATCGCTATTCGCTTCGACACCCGGCGCCGGATAGACCCCGAGGTGCGAGTGGATGTCGATGATGCCTGGCGTGACGAACTTGCCGCCGCCGTCGATCACCGTCGCGTCCGCGGGAGCGTTCACGCTGGCGCCAACGCTCTCGATCTTACCATTTCTGAGCAGAATCGCGCCGTTGTTGATGCGCGGACCTGCTGCCGTCAGAAGGGTGACGTTCTTGATCACCGTCGTCTTCGACGGAAACCGCTTGTAGGTGCTCGGAAATGGATCGGCATTCGGCATCGAGAGCGCTCCGCGCCCCGCGTTCGTCGAATCCTTGGCCTTCGAATGGGTGCTGTCGCCGCCTTGCGTGGCACTGGGCGCGGGAGCCTGGCTCCCCTTCGCGTGTGCACATGCGAGCACGGAGAGAGCAGTCGCGAACACGACAGTGCGCATTGCTGGACGGGCCTCCGCTGAACGTGATGAACGAGGAACAGTGGAACGTAGACGTGGCACCCGAGCGACGCCACCTGCGGTGAGCGGTGAACTGTCAGAGCGCGGTGCGCAGCACGGGCAGAAAGTCCGTGCACAACCCGTCGACGTGCAGCGCAGCGAGCGCTGTCGCCTGCTTCGGGTCGTTCACGGTCCACGGAATGACGCGCCCTCCCGCGTCGTGCACCGCGCGCACGAGCGCCCCGGTGACGTGCTCCCGGCTCGGCCACACATCGAGCGCATCGGAGGTGCGCATTGCGGCAGCGGCATCCGATACGGGGCGGTCGAAGAGGATTCCGCCACGAATTTCCGGCGCGAGTGTCCGAGCGCGCGTAATCTGCGCGTGGTCGAAGCTGTGGATCGCGCACCGCTGGGGCGCGATCGATGCGCGAATGACATCGACCACCTCACGCTCGATGCGTTCGCCCTTGAGCTCGATGAACACATCTGCGCGCCCCTTGATGACAGCGAGCGCCTCGGCGAGCGTGGAGATCAGGGCGAGTCCGCGAACGGAGAACCCCTGTAGCTCGTCGAACGTCAGCGCATCGATGCGTTTGCCGGCGAGACGTCCCGACGGAGGCGTCGCGCGCGGGATCTCGTCGTGGTGCACGACGACCACGCGGTCCTTCGTGCAATGCACATCGAGCTCGATGCCGTCGGCCTGCAGCTCGAGCGCGCGCAAAAAGGAAGGGAGCGTGTTCTCGGGCCGTTCGCGGGGAGCGCCGCGATGTCCGATCAACATCGGTGTTGCGCGAGCGGTCATCCTCCGACGCGTTCCACGACCATCGCGATTCCCTGGCCCACACCGATGCACATCGTCGCCAACCCAAAGCGGGCGTCGCGCCGACGCATTTCGTGAACGAGTGTCGTGACGATGCGCGCGCCGGATGAGCCGAGCGGATGTCCAAGGGCGATCCCGCCGCCGTTGACGTTCACGCGCGCGTGATCGGCGCCGAGCGCGCGGATGCACGCGAGTGCCTGCGATGCGAACGCCTCATTGAGCTCGATGAGATCA
The DNA here is from genome assembly GCA_040006175.1 of Gemmatimonadota bacterium. GTDB lineage: Bacteria > Gemmatimonadota > Gemmatimonadetes > Gemmatimonadales > Gemmatimonadaceae > FEN-1250. The sequence goes on from JBDTXN010000073.1 coordinate 6,519, forward strand.
ATGTCGTCGATCGTGAGCCCGGCGCGCTCGAGCGCAAGACGCGATGCCGGTACCGGACCGAGTCCCATCACCTCCGGCGAGACGCCCGCGACGGCGCTCGACACGATACGCGCGAACGGGCGCGCGCCCAGCCGCTCGGCCGCGTCCGACGACATCACGAGCACTGCGCTCGCACCATCGTTGATCCCGCTCGCGTTGCCGGCGGTGACGGTTCCATCCGCTGTGAACGCGGGCTTCATTTGGCGGAGCTTCTCGATCGTCGCATCGGGGCGCGGGTGCTCGTCGCGATCGACCATCGTCGCTCCCTTTGTGCCTGGCACCGACACCGGGACGATCTCGTCATCGAATTTTCCCGCGGCGACGGCCGCCGCGGTGCGGCGCTGGCTTTCGGCGGCGAAGGCGTCCTGATCCTCACGCGAGATGTTGCACCGCCGCGCGACTACCTCGGCGGTTTCACCCATGGAGATCAGCCAATCGGCCGGGAGCTTTGGATTCGCGAAGCGCCATCCCAGCGTCGTGTCGGCCACGGCGGGCGCTCCGCGCGCGAAGGCGGTCTCGGGCTTGAGCGTCACCCAGGGTGCACGCGACATGCTCTCGACGCCCCCGGCGATAAAGCAGCGCCCTTCGTCGCTCTTGATCGCGTGAGCGGCGCTCGCGATTGCCTGCAGCCCCGAGCCGCACAGACGGTTCACGGTCTGCCCTGGCACGCCGATCGGCATGCCGGCAAGCAGGAGCGCGAGCCGGGCGACGTTCCGGTTGTCCTCGCCCGACTGGTTCGCGGCGCCCATGAGGACGTCGTCGATCGCTGCGGGATCGATGCGCGTGCGCTCGAGAAGGGCGCGGAGCGGAACGGCTGCGAGATCGTCGGGGCGCACGCGTGCGAGCGCGCCACCGTGGCGGCCGATCGGAGTGCGGACTGCGTCGACGATGACGGCGTCGGTCATGTGACTGGTAGTTCCGGTGAGAACGCGGATACGCCCGGTGCCGGGCAGAAAGGGCTACTCGTCTAAGTTGGTGCGCGGCCAGGCTCCGCGCACCCCTTGAAACGGCGGGCAGGGCAGCCCCTGCAGTCCCTCTTAACGTCTCGTGTCCGGAAGCGTCTCATTACGTGACCGCATGACCGACCACTCCCAAAGCGAGCTCCCACCGGATGACGCAGCGCTGATTGCGCGCTGGCGGAGTGGGGACGAGCGTGCGGCTACGACGCTCGTTGGGCAGCACGCGCAGGGGATCGCACGCTTCGTGGCGAGTCTGGGCGAGCGTGAGGAAGTGGAAGAGCTCGTTCAGGATACGTTCGTCCGTGCATTCGGATCGTTGGACTCGTTTCGGGGCGAGAGCACGTTTCGGACATGGCTGCTGACGATCGCGCGAAATCTGGTGCGTGATCGCCAGCGCGGGCGCAAGCGCTCCAGGAGCCACGTCGAGATCAAGGACGAGGATATCGTCAGCACGTCGGACGCACTCGAGGGGACGGTGGCGGCGGAGACGGAGCAGCGGCTGCGTGAGGCGGTGGAGACGCTGTCGCCAATGCAACGCGCGATCTTCACATTGCGTGTGACGGAGGGAATGTCGTACAAGGAGATCGCGATGGCAGTTGGAAGCACGGAAGGCGCGGCGCGCGTGCATTACCACAACGCGATGCGTGTCATCAGGGAGAAGATCGATGAGTGAATGCACAAGCGGAGCGATGCGGGACCTGCTACCAGAGCTGGTGAACGGCAAGCTCAGCACGAAAGTGCAGTCCGCGGTGGAGTCGCACGTGACAGCATGCACGGAGTGCGCTGAGGAGCTCGTGTTGCTCCGCTCACTCCGGCCCGTGCTCCTGAGCGCACCGGTGGTCGATACGCAGCGAATCGCGTCCGCGGTGCGCGCGCAGACGACCGGTGCGGCGAGCCGTGTGCACGCGCGCACCGCGGGCACCACGTGGTGGAGGCTCGCGATTGCCGCGACAGCACTCATCGCGGTGAGTGCGCTTGGCTACCTCGGGCTTGCGCATCGCCCGCGCGGCATGCGGGAAGTTGCGGCGACCCATGGCTTGCCGCACGTGGCGGGTAACTCCTCGGGTGATTCCTCGACGGGCAGCGAACCGGCGCCCCCGTTCACGCAGGCGCCCACTGTGTCTCCTCGTCGCTCCGAGCGTGTGCAGACTCCGCCGCAGCAGATCGCAGTCACGCCACCTACGAGACGGCCCAGCTCCGTCTCCGGCGCGGGCGCGCTCGAGAACCTCTCAGACCTCTCCGACGACGATGTTCGTCTGCTCACCGCGTCGCTCGACAAGCTCTCACCGGTGCCCGACGCGAATCCGGCGCCTGGGATCGACCCACTTGGCGCGTCACTGGAAGATCTTTCGGGAGGAGGCTCCTGATGCGCCTGCGATATCTGGTGCTCGCACTCTCATGTGCGATCGCTTCTCCGCTCGGTTCGCAGGATGCCGCTGACAATTCACAGCGGCCTGTCGTCCAGGCGTTTCAGCGCCGCATCATGGAAGTCGTACAACACACGCTCGGCGCAACCGATGATCAGATGCGTCAGCTCGTGGTTGTGAATCGCACGTATCAGGAGGAGCGGCGCGCGTTGAATCAGAAAGACCGAGATGCGCGGCAGGCGATTCGGGCCGAGGTGCTGAAGGAGGCGGATGCGGATCAGGACAAGGTGGCGCGGGAGCTCGACGAGCTTGTCGGTGTGCAGCGCCAGCGCATCGACATCTTCACGCGCGAGCAGCGCGAGCTCGCGCGTTTCCTCACTCCCGTGCAGCGTGCCAAGTACGCCACGCTGCAGGAGGGACTGCGAAAGAAGGTCGAGCAGCTCAGGCAGCGACGTCAGGAGAATGGCCTCACGCAAATACAGCGCAGGCGCCTTCGCCAGCTCCGGCGAATGGACGACACGACAGACTGATTCGTCGCGCGCCGATCAGGCGGGCTTCTGCCATCCCACGCACGCGCAGCGCAATCACCTGGCAACTTCTCCCCCGGGTCGGAGCCGAGCCTCGCGTGACCGTGAAGAGGGCGATCGCGAAGGCGCTCTCGGGAGAGCAGTAGCCAGCGGAGGTCGCGTTGCGCTGAGAGGGGCGTTCGCCGCCGCGCTCGGGCACGCCAGGCCGGCGCCGCAAAGACTCCCTCCAGCGTGGACGAACGCCGCAGTCCGTGCTAACCTTACGGGCCGCGGGCGCACGTTTTCAGCCTCGCACAGCTGCAAGGCGGAAGCGAGCGGATCACTGTTCGTGGGGTACGACTACACTCGCCCGAGTGGCGGAATTGGTAGACGCGCTGCACTCAAAATGCAGTGGCTTTCGGGCCATGCGGGTTCGAGTCCCGCCTTGGGCACTTCGTTCGGAGCAACTTCGATGGAATTCCGGGTCACCGCTCGCCGCGCCCAGCCGGACACGGCTGACGCGCCTCTGCTCGTTCTCGCGCTCGCCTCGGGCGCCAGTCTCTCACCCGCTCTCACCGCAGTCGATACCGCGCTCGGCGGAGCGCTCGCGCGCGCGCTCGAGCGCAAGGACTTTCGCGGCGCGCGAGACGAGACGCTTTTAGTCCCCGGCGGTGCCAAAGGCGCGCAACGCGTGCTCCTCGTCGGCCTCGGCAAGCCCGCAAGCATCGCCGGCGCGCTTCGTCGTGCCGCGAGCGTTGGTTCGCGGCAGGCGCGGAAGATCGGCGCTCCGTCGGTCGCCTTCTACTCGGAAGAACAGAGCGCGGCGGCCGTCGAAGCAGTCGCCATCGGGCTGACAATCGGCTCGTGGGAGTACACCACGACACGCAGCGCGCCGCCGGAAGATGAGCGCAGGCCCACACTCGAAAGCGCCCAGATTCTCGTTGCGGACGAACAGGGCGCAAATGCGCCAGTCGAGCGTGGCGCTGCCATAGGTGCGGGCATCAACCTGGCACGTCAACTCGGAATGCTCCCCGGCAACATCTGCACGCCTGAATATCTCGCGAACACCGCGCGCGACATCGCGGCGCGTCGCGGCATGAGCGTCACCGTGCTCGGGCGCGCGGAGATGAAGACTGAGAAAATGGGCTCGTTCCTCGCCGTGGCGCAGGGAACGCCGCAGGATCCAAAGCTCATCGCGCTCGAGTACTCGAAGGGCCCTGCGGGCAGCCAGCCCGTCGTGCTCGTGGGCAAGGGCCTGTGCTTCGACTCAGGCGGGATCTCGATCAAGCCAGCGCAGGGAATGGAGCACATGAAGTTCGACATGTGCGGTGCCGCGGGCGTGCTCGGCGCGATGGACGCGATCGGAGCGCTGAATCTTCCGATCAACGTGGTGGGCTTGGTCGGCAGCACCACCAACATGCCATCGGGGGAGGCGATGAATCCCGGTGACGTCGTGCGCAGTCACCTCGGCAAGTTCATCGAGATCGTGAACACGGATGCGGAAGGTCGGCTGGTGCTCGCGGACGTGCTCTCCTACGCGCGCCGCTTCAACCCCGCGGCGGTGATCGACGCGGCCACCCTCACCGGCGCGTGCGTCGTCGCGCTCGGCCACTCCGCGAGCGGCGTCTTCGGCAACGACCAGTCGCTCATCGATGAGGTGCTGGCTGCGGGCCGCTCATCCGGCGACACCGGCTGGCAGCTCCCGATGTTCGACGACTACAAGGATCTCATCCTCACCGACTCCGCGGACATCAAGAACACCGGTGGCCGCGCTGCGGGCGCAATCTCCGCCGCGATGTTCCTGAAGGAGTTCGCGGAGACCTTTCCGTGGGTGCATCTCGACATCGCGGGCACCGCGTTCTCGGAGACGGATCTCGGCTTCATCCCGAAAGGTCCGACGGGCGTTCCCGTGAGCCTCTTCGTGGAGTTCGTACGGGGGAGGGCACGCTGACCACCGTTGCCGCGCGCATGCGCGGCTGCGTAGCGGGAGCGATGATGGCGCTGACGTTCGCCTCCGGCGCACCGGCGCAGCAGGTGCAGCGCGACACGACGCCGTATCCGGACTCCGCGCGTACGAACAGGGTGCCCGGTCCGAACGGCGCGACACTCGACAGCATCGGCGCGCGCGCTGACTCCGCGCGCCGGAAACCGGATTCGCTCCGCACGTCTGCGGACACCGACAGCGTCAGCGTGCTCGGACTTCATCCCGGCGACACCGCCACGAAGATTCCGAAGGACACGATCAAGGCACCGATCACGCACGCCGAACTGCCGCCGGTGCTCGGCGTCGGCCAGCAATTCACGTGGAATCGCGAACAGATGTTCTCGACGGGCGCGCTCACGCTCACACAGCTCCTCGAGCTCGTTCCTGGTGCGACGACGTTCACGACAGGCAATCTCGCGTCGCCGCAATTCGCGGCGTACGCGGGAAATCCCGGGCGCCTACGCATTTTTCTCGACGGACTTGAGATCGACAATCTCGATCCGCGGACCGGCGGTGCGCTCGACCTCGCGGAGCTTCAGCTCTGGTCGCTCGAGCAAATCACCATCGAGCGCGGCGCCGACGAGCTTCGCGTCTACTGCCGGAGTTGGAGCGTGCAGCGTACCACCACGTCCACGCGCATCGACGTGCTCACGGGCGATCAGCGGACCAATCTCTATCGCGGATTCTTCGGGAAGCGCTACAGCCACGGCGAAGTGTTGCAGGTCGGAGGGCAGAACTACGGCACATCATCCGACCAGGCGGTGGGCGGCGGCAACGAGCTCTCGCTGTTCGCGCGCCTCGGGTGGGCGAACAGAAACTGGAGTGTCGACGGCTTTCTGATGCACGCGGCTCGCGACCGGGACCTGCGCCGACAGGATATTCCCAACGACTTTCTCGAGGCAGGCATTCCCAGGCAGAAGCGAACGCGCGCGGACATGTACCTCCGTGCGGGTCGCGGAGATCCCGACAGCGGCGTGTGGGTGCAGGCCATGGTCGCCCATTCCAACTTCGCCGAGAAGACACCTTTCACCGCCCTCGCCACGCTCCCCACGGACTCCGCGGACACCTCGCGCACGAGCACGCAGTACATCGCGACGGGGGGATTCACGCGTTGGGGGCTGCGACTGAGTGGCGCCGAGCGCTACCACAAGCTGCAGACTGGCGGCGTGAGCGCGACGGAGCTGCGCGCGAGCTTCGAGCATCGCTTGCTGGCGCTGTCGCTCTACGCCGAGCGTCGCGGTGCGGACAGCAGCTCGACTGAGGAGGCGACAGCGCGACTCACACCGCTCCCGTTCTTCGCGGTCGCAGGCACCGTCGCGCGCCGGCACGGCGGCACGGCATTCGGCGACGAGGACGAGGTGTCCGCGCGCCTCGAGGCCGGAATCAAATTTCACCGGGCCTGGCTCTCGGCCGGCATTTGGCGACGGGCGCAAGCAGTGGTTCCGGGACTCATCGCGTTCGACACCATCTACTCGAGCGCGCGGACGATCGCGGCCACCGGACCGTTCGGGGCGGTTCGCGGAAAGATCTGGCGCGACATCGGGGTGAACATCTGGGCAGTGCGCTGGAACAGCTCGGGATATTATCGCCCGCAACTCCAGTCGCACGAAGAGCTCTACATCGACACGCAGTGGCTGAAGCGATTCCCCACGAAGCATTTCGGACTGGTGGCGGGGATCGCGCACGAGTACAGGAAGGATGTGGCGTTCCCCGTCGCTGGCGGCTTCGAGTCTCTGGCCGACCCGGCCGGAGCGGCGGTGATCTTCAGCCACGCGCTCGTGGGCCGAATCGAATTCCACATTCTCGATGCGACGATTTTCTTCAATTCGTACTCCGGAATCTCACCGACACGGGTGGAACAGGTGAAAGGCTATCTGCTCCCGCCGCAGCGCCTGGAGTACGGCATTCGCTGGCAGTTCTGGAATTGACAAGCTCCTTGTGCAGCCGTAAGTTACGCGACTCCACATGATACGAAGCATGACGGGCTTCGGGGCCGCCGCCGGCCCAATCGGAACGCAGCAGGTGACGCTCGAGCTGCGAACCGTGAACCACCGCTTTTTCAATCCCAGCATCAAGCTGCCGAGTGCGCTCTCCCAGTGGGAGGGCGAGCTGCGAGAGCAGCTGCGCAAAGGCGTTGCCCGCGGGCACGTCACCGCCACCGCGCGGATCGAGCGATCTGCGAACGACGTTCAGGCGATCGACGAGCAGAAGGTCGCTCGGTATGCCGAGCTGCTACGCGGGTTGCAGCGGCGGCATCAACTCGACGGCCCCGTGGACCTGGCGACGATTCTTCGCTTTCCCGACGTGCTCGCGAGCGCACAAAGTGAGGAAAGCGCGGGAACGGCCACCGAGGTGCAACAACTGGCATCCGAGGCATTGGCGGCGCTCACCCGCATGCGCGAGATGGAAGGGGCCCGCCTCGCGACGTTGCTCGAGGAGCGAATCGACACGGTGGAGGCCGCGCTGAGCCGGATTGCCCGGCGGGCGCCGGAGCGACTGGTGGCCGAGCGGGAGCGACTGGGGAAGGCGGTGCGGGAGCTGACGGAAGGCGTGGATCTGGATCAGCAACGACTCGCGCAGGAGGTCGCGCTGCTCGCGGACCGGCTCGATGTCAGCGAAGAGGTGGATCGCTTTCGCTCGCACGTTTCGGCGTTTCGCGAGACGCTAATGAGTGGTAAGAAGGAGCCCGTGGGAAAGCGGTTGGGATTTCTGCTGCAGGAGATGCTTCGCGAGGCGAATACCACGGGCAGCAAATCGAGAGACGCCGCGATGCTGCACGATGTGGTCGCGGTGAAGGAGGAGCTGGAGCGGATTGCAGAGCAGGTGGAGAACATCGAATGAAGATGTTCCCCATCATCCTCTCGGCGCCGTCCGGGGGTGGCAAGACGACGATCGCGCGGCGGCTGCTCGAGCTGCGCGACGACGTGGGATACTCGGTATCGTGTACAACGCGGCCGCCACGCGAAGACGAGGTTAACAAGCAGGACTACTACTTCCTGTCCACCGGCGAGTTTCTCGCGCGGCAGCAGCGCGGCGAGTTCGCGGAGTCGGCGGAGGTGCACGGGAACCTGTACGGCACGTTGCGCTCGGAAGTCGAGCGCGTGTTGAAGATGGGCCAGCACGTCATCATGGACATCGATGTCCAGGG
>JBDTXN010000074.1:0-14163 GCA_040006175.1 Gemmatimonadota bacterium
GAGATCCTGCATGCGCGGCACACGCTGCGCTCCACGGAGAACGAGCTCGCGCAGGTGCGAACGGAGGCGGAGAAGCGGCGCCAGCTCGTAGACATCCTCCAGGAAGTGCACGGCGACTTCTCGCCGGAGGAGCTCTATCACATCCTCACGCGGCGCGTCGCGCACGCGCTCGACATCTCGCACTGCTCGCTCGTCCTCGCGAAGCCGGGCGACGACGTCGGCATCGTCGCGGCCGCGTACGAGACGCCCGGGCTGCGCCACCTCGAGATCGAGCTCAAACGCTATCCCGAGATCCGCGCCGCCCTCGAGACATCGGAGCCGGTGCTCGTGGAGGATGTAGCGACGAACCCGTTATACGCGGAGGCGCGCGAGGAATGGCGAATCGAGCGCAACGATGTGAAGGTGCGCTCCGTGATCGCGTTGCCATTCCGCATTGACGGGATGGAGGCCGGGGTCGTCTTTCTGCGAACGCTCGAGGGTGAGCCATCGCTCAAGGCGAGCGATGTCGATTTCGCCGACGATGTGGTGAAGGCGGCAGTGAGCGCGATCCAGCGTGCCCAGGCGATGGAGAGCACGCGTGCGGACAACGAGCGGCTCGAGGTGCTCGCCCTCACGGACTCGCTCACGCAGACGCTCAATCGCCGCGCACTCATGGATCGCCTCGACTCGGAGCTCGATCGCGCGCGCCGGTACTCGCTGTCCCTGTCGCTGCTCATGGTCGACCTCGACCACTTCAAGGCCGTGAACGACAGCTTCGGACATCTGGCTGGCGACGAGGCATTGCGGGGCGTTGCGCGTGTGCTGCAGCGCGAGGCACGCTCGGTGGACGTGGTGGCGCGTTATGGCGGTGAGGAGTTCGTCGTCATTCTCCCGGAAACCGGAGAGGAGGGCGCAGTGAAAGTGGCGGAGCGCATTCGTGCGCGCGTAGCGGAGCAGGCAGGCGAGGGGCTGCTGCCAGTGCCCGCCGTGACGGTGAGCGTGGGTGTCGCCACGGTGCTCTCGTCGCAAATTCAGGCACCCGAAGAGCTCATCGCGCTCGCGGACGATGCGCTCTATCGCGCGAAGGCACAGGGCCGCAATCGCGTGTGCACATGATGCGCACGTAGCTCCGGCATGAGCACGCGCTGCCCGAGCTGTCAGGCCACGTATGCGGCCGACGCCAGATTCTGTCCGAAGGATGGAACGAAGCTCGAGACCGTCGAGCATCCCTCGGGAAGCGCCGTGGCGCCGCCGTTCATTCCACCTGTAGCACCGTCTTCCTCGCCGCCGTCACCACCACCGCCTTCGACGCACGCGCGCGTGTTCCAGCCGCTGGCCGCGGAGCTCCGCGCGACTTCGCAGCGCGCCGGCGCCAGCGCGCCCGCGGGAAGGCCGCTCGATTACTCGAAGCTCGTGGGCGAGACGCTCGACCTTCGCTACGCCGTCACTCGCAAAGTGGGCGAGGGCGGAATGTCCTTCGTCTATCTCGCGGACGACGTGATCACGAAGGATTTGGTGGCGATCAAGATCCTGTCGCCTGCACTCAGCCACGACCGTACCGCGATGGCGCGCCTCCGTCGCGAAGCGGAGCTCGGCGGGCGCCTCGCGCATCCGAACGTCTGCCACATCATCAGGCTCGGCGAAACCAGCAACGGCCTCGTGTACGTGGTGATGCCCTTCGTGCAGGGCGAGCTGCTCTGCGATGTGACGAATCGCGCGCAGCAGCTGCCGCTCGCTCTCACCGTGAGCTTCGTCGCCGACATCGCGGCAGGGCTGCAGGTGGCGCACGCGCTCGGGATCGTGCATCGGGACCTCAAGCCCGAGAACATCATGATCAGCAGGAATTCCGACGGCAGCGAGCGGGCCATCGTGATGGACTTCGGCCTCGCGAAGGAGCGACAGGTGAGCGCCGAGATCAAGAAGCTCACCGCCACGGGCATCGTACTTGGTACGCCCGAGTTCATGAGTCCCGAGCAGCTTCGCGGCAAGGCGCTCGATCCGCGGACCGACGTGTACTCGCTCGGACTCATGACGTACGAGATGCTCACGGGAAAGCTGCCATTCGTCGGACGTACGCAGCAGGAGATCATGATCGCGCGCCTGCGAAGCGAACCCGTGGCGATCCGTGCGGCGCGGCCGGATCTCAACTTTCCCGCCGCGGTGGAGAAGGTGCTGCTCAAGAGCATGGAACGGGAGCCGGCGGACCGCTATCAATCGGCGCCGGAGTTCGCCGAGGCGCTCGGCAACGCCGCGAAGTCCGGTGGCTTGGCCAGCGGCGTGCTCGACAGAATTCTCGGTCGCTGACGGGACCGCCATCGACGCTCGCCGCACGCCCATTGCAGCACTTCGCCGCGCGCGCCCAAATTTCCACGCATGAAGAGATACGCGGCGTTCGAGCCACCCGAGTATGTCGCCTGGACGCCGGACGAGGGCGAGCGCGAGCGCTTTGATGCGACGCTGGCGGCGCATCCGGAGCGTGCGGCGATCATCGATTCGCTCAGCGAAGAGCAGCTACTGGACCTGTACGGCGGGCTCGTTCGAACCCGGTTGATCGACGTCGCGCTCAAGCGATTCGTGAAGCGGGGCGTGATCTCGAAGGCCTGGCTGGGCACCGGTGAGGAGGCGGCCACCGTTGGCCCCGTGCACGCGCTCAGGCGCGGGCCGAATGCCGACATCGTGGCGCCCATGATCCGTAACTCCGGCGCCTGCAACGAGATGGGCATGCCGGCAGCGGACGTGTTCCGCGCCTATATCGGCAGCGCGGATGGGCCCTCACGCGGCCGCGACGGGCATTATGGCGACTTCTCGCGCGGGATCCTGCCGCCGGTGAGCATCGTGGGCGATTGCGCGGCCGTCGCGACCGGGATTGCGCTCGCCATGCAGGCGCGTGGGCGGGACAACGTGGTACTGACATGGATTGGTGACGGAAGCACGAAGACAGGCGTTTTTCACGAGGGGCTGAACCTCGCGGCGGTGCGACGGGTGCCGGCGATCTTCATCATCCAGAACAATCAGGTGGCTCTTGGCACACGTCTGGCCCAGCATCACCTCGCGGCGGCCACCGAGAGCTTCGCCAACTGGCCCAGGGCGTACGGAGTCTGGGGCGGCGTCTTCGACGGAAACAACGTGCTCGATGGCTACGCGCTCACGTCACTCGCGGCCGAGCGTTGCAGGCGTGGCGAGGGCCCGGCGCTGCTGATCGCCGAAACGTTCCGGATGGGTGGACACGCCACGCACGACGAGCACGAAGCGCGACGCACCTTCGATTCCGAGCTGTTCGGAACGTGGGGGCGGCGCGATCCGATCCCGATGTACGAACAGTGGCTGGTCGCCCGGGGTATCTCCCGGGAGCGGCTCGAGGATAGAGAGCTCGAGATCGAGCTCGAAGTGGGAAGGGCGGAGGAAGAAGCGCTCGTCAGTCGCGAGGAGAAGATGCCGCGCGGCGAAGACGCGTTGAGCGACGTCTACCATCAGGGGAAGTAGTCATCATGAGAGCACTCATCGCGATCGCAGCGGTCTGCGGAATAGCGACAGTTTCAGTTGCGTGCGGCGGATCGAGCACCGATACGCCCGTCACGCCGCCGCCCGGCGATTCGTTTCCGAGCCCGCTCACGGTGGCATCGGGGCTTCAGATCAAGTATTTCGCGAAGGTCGCCGGTGCGCGCGTGATGGCGATGGGACCCGATGGCGCGGTGTATGTGAGCCAGACGGGCGCGAACAAGGTTGCGCGTGTGTGGGACACGAACGGGGACAATGTCGCGGACAGCTCGCGCACGGCCGTGAGTGGGCTCAACGGGCCGTCAGGGCTCGCGTTTCACAAGGGCTATCTCTACATCGCGAACACGGATGGAGTAGTGCGCGCGCAGCTCGACGGGGACGGGAAGCTGGTGGGCTCGGTGGCGTCGGTGAACTCGCTGCCCGGCGGTGGAGGCCACTCGACGCGCACGATCGTGTTCGGCGCTGACAGCGCGATGTACGTGTCGGTCGGCTCATCGTGCAATCTCTGCGTCGAGACGGATTCAGAGCGCGCAGCAGTCGTGCGCTTCAACGAGGACGGCTCCAACGGACGCGTGTTCTCTCGCGGCCTGCGCAATGCGGTGGGTCTCGCGGTAAATCCTGCCACGAGCAAGCTCTGGGCGTCGCAGAACGAGCGCGACAACATCGAGCCCGATCACCAGGATCTTCCGCCGGAGGAGATCAACATCCTCGAGGACGGGAAGGATTACGGATGGCCGTACTGCTACTCGCACGGCGGCGCACCGGTACCGAATCCGGAGTACAACAATCCCGGTCGCTGCTCCGCCACGGTGAGCGCGGCGCTCGAGATGCAGGCGCACTCCGCGCCGCTCGGAATGACCTTTCTGGATCGCGCGACGAAGCTGCCGGCCGACTATCGCGGCGATCTCCTCGTCGCCTTTCACGGCTCGTGGGATCGCGATCAACCCACCGGAGCGAAGGTGGTTCGCGTGCATGTCGCCGGAGGTGTTCCGACGGGCGTCGACGATTTTGTGAGTGGATGGCAGCGGGCCGACGGCTCGCGCTGGGGACGTCCGGCCGACGTGCAGGTGTACAAGGATGGCTCGGTGCTCATCTCGGACGATCAGAGCGGCTCCATCTACCGCGTCGCGCCGTGACATCGGGCGACGCACGACGGTGAGGTACGTCTCGCGCTGGGCGTTCGTCGCAATGGCTCTCGCCGCGCTGCTCACCGCAATGCCTCTCGCGGCGCAGGCCGCGGTGGACAACACGGCGATCGTCGCGCGAGCGGACACACTGCTCATAGCCGGGCGCGTGTTCGCCGCCGAATCGCTGTACTACATCGCCGTGCGGCGCGGCCCGCGAGATCCCATCGCCCGCTTTGCGCTCGGCCGCTACCTCGCGCAGCGCGGCGCGCTCAAGGTGGGCGCAGTGCTCATGGAGGAGGCGCGCTACTTCGGCGGCGATCCCGCGCGCATCGCGGTGGAGCTCGCACCGGTTTATTCGCGGCTCGGTGAGTACAACCATCTCGCCGCGCTGCCGGCGAGTGCCGTGCCGTACGGTACGCGCATGCGCGCGGAATATCTGCGCGACAATCGCCCGGGAATCACCGGACCCGACTCGGGATCCGTGAGCTACATCGTGAACGACAGCCAGCTACTCGGGCGCGTGCAGCTCCTCATCGGTGCGGACACGGTGATGGCCACGATCGATGCGCGGGCTTCGGGGCTCGTGCTCGACACCTCGTGGGCCAGGCGTAAGGAGCTCCGACGCTTCGCCGCGCGCAATACGAACGTGCGCGACGTCGACGCGGTGACGCCGAGCGTGGCGCTCGGGGCGTACACGTTCACGAACGTCCCCACGCACTTCGCGCTGCAGAAGAGCGCCACGCGCGCGACGATCGGACTCGATCTCATCGGCCAGCTCGCGCCGAGCTTCGATCCGCGTGCGGGGAAGGTGATGCTTCGCGCGAGCGGGCGGCTGCCGACTACCTTCCCGGGGCTTCGCATCGCGACGATCACGAACGATCGCGGCGTATACGTCGTGAAGGGCGAGACGATCTTCCCGCTTGGCCACCCCGATGTGCAGCGCTACTTCAGGAACTCGCGGTGGACACTCGACGCGAAGCGCGGCGAGGTGCTGGTGGACAGCGTCGGGGTGCCGAACTCACTCTAGGGTTGCGACCTACCGGCCGATCCGTTGCAGCTCCACCAACAGACATCGATCCTGCACGACCTCGATCCCGGCGCGCGCGAGCTGCTCCGCCACCGCGTCGTGACGGATCCCCAGCTGAAACCAGACCGCCTTCGGCCGCTTCGCCAGTATGTCGTCGACGTGCTTCGGGATATCCTGCGGCCGGCGGAAGACATCCACGAGGTCGATGTCGCCGGGGATTTCCGCGAGCGTGCGATAGACCGGACTCCCGAACAGCTCGCGCATCTGGGGATAGTACACGGGCACGGGGATCACCTCGTAGCCCACGCGGTGAGCGTGTTCGGGGACGTAGTAGGCGGGTTGCCCCGACTCGGGTGTCTTCACTCCGAGCACCGCTATACGATGCGTGCGCTCGAGCAGGGCTCGGAGCTCCGCGCGCGTCTCGAGCAATCTCGCGCGCCACGCGTCGCTATGTTCGACGTCGGCATCTCGTACGGCATCAGTCATTCGTCGTTAGTTCCTCCAAAGGCGTCTACGGACATCTTGAGCTGCTGCGTGAGCTCGGCGTCGCCGCTCAGCAGCGTCTCCCAGCTCATCTCCCGCCCCTTCCGGCGACCCTTCAGGGCGATCTTCACGCCATCGGGAGACATGCTCACCGTGTAGAGCTCATCGCCGAGCTTGAGCTCCCGTTTGATCGGCCCCTCGAGCTTTGCGGTCATCGTTCCTCCGTGGTGTGCAGGCGCTCGTGGGTGGAACGAGGGCGAAATCCATGCTCGCCATGCACCTGCCCGAAGAGCTAGCTTTCATGGCTGTTCAACGAACGATGGCTCCCAGGAGATCCCCCGAATGCGAATGCTTGTGCTTGGTGCGGGCCTGCAAGGCTCGGCCTGTGCGTATGACCTGCTCCAGAATCCCGCCGTTACCGAGGTTCGGCTCGCCGACCTGAACGTTTCGCATCTTCCGGAATTTCTGCACGAGTATTCCGGCAAGCGCCTGATTCCGACGCCGCTCGATGTTCGCGACCGCGAAGCAGTGCTCGCGGTGATGCGCGAGAGCAAGGCGACGATGAGCGCGATCCCGTACTACTTCAATCTCGATCTCGCGTGCCTCGCCGTGCAGGCCGGTACGAACTTCTGCGATCTTGGAGGGAACACGGAGATCGTGTTCCAGCAGAAGGAGCTGGACGGAGACGCACGGAAGGCACAGGTGAGCGTCGTGCCGGATTGCGGGCTGGCGCCCGGGATGGTGAACATCCTCGCGCAGTACGGCATCGAGCAGCTCGACGATACGAAGTCGGTGAAGATCTTCGTCGGCGGGCTGCCGCAGCATCCCGAAGGTCCCCTCGGCTACCAGATCGTGTATTCGCTCGAGGGTGTGCTCGATTACTACACGACGCTGTCGTGGATCGTGCGCGACGGCAAGCGCGCGCAGGTGAAGGCGCTGTCCGAGCGCGAGCCGGTGATGTTCCCGAATCCGGTGGGAGAGCTCGAGGCGTTCCACACGGCAGGCGGACTGTCGACGATGGCGTGGCGCTACGAGGGGAAGATTCCGTCCATGGAGTACAAGACGCTTCGCTACCCTGGACACGCGCACATCATGGAAGCGATTCGCGAGCTCGGGCTGCTCGATCTCGCGCCGGTGGATGTGAAGGGAACGAAGGTGGTGCCGCGCGATGTCACGGTGGCCACGATGGGTCCCCGGCTCACGAAGCCCAAGGGGCGCGATCTCGTGGCGCTGCGTGTGGTGGTCGAGGGAACGAAGGGCGGCGCGGCGAAAAAAGTCGGCTGGGAGTTGCTCGACTACTACGATGAATCGCGCGGCATCAGCGCGATGATGCGCACGACGGGCTACTCGTTGTCGATCACGGGGCAGATGCAGGCGAGCGGCGAGATCAAGCCAGGAGTATTCACACCGGACGAATGCATTCCGGCCGCGAAGTACATCGCGGAGCTCGGGAAGCGCGGCGTGAAGGTCAAGGAGATCTAGCTACGACCATCAAGCCGTAAACACCATGCAGCGATCTCTCGCGCGTCTTGGCGCCCGCGTCGGCGACCCCGTCGTTGCCGTACCGACGCCGGCGCTCGTCATCGACCTCGATGCAATGGAGCGCAATCTCGAGGCGATGGCGGTGTTCGCGAGCTCGCACGGAATTCGACTGCGCCCGCACGCGAAGATGCACAAGAGTGCGGCGCTCGCGAAGGCGCAGATCGCCGCTGGTGCGGTTGGCGTCTGCGTGCAAAAGCTCAGCGAGGCCGAGGTGCTGGCCGATGCCGGCATTACGGACATCTTCATCAGCAATGAAGTGATCGACGAGGCAAAGCTGATGCGCGTGGCCGCACTGGCCGGGCGAATCACGCTCGCGATCGCGGTTGATTCGATCCCTGGCGTGGATCGCCTCGCGCTGGCGTGCAAGGCGGCGGGCAGCGCGCCGAGTGTGTTCGTCGAGATCGACGTTGGCCAAGGCCGCTGCGGCGTGTCGCCAGAGTCAGCGGGCGCGCTCGCGAAGCATGTGGTCGCGCGCGGGTTACGCTTCGCTGGGCTGCAGGGCTATCAGGGCGGAGCCCAGCATGTACACGGCGCAGTCGAGCGCGAGGCCGCAGCGAAAAGCGCGGCGAATCTCGTTCGCGCGGCGCAGGCGAGCATCGCATCGGAGGGCATCGCGTGTCCGCTCGTGACGGGCGGCGGCACGGGCACGTACGTCTTCGACGCGACGAGTGGCGTGTATGGCGAGCTGCAGGCTGGTAGTTACCTGTTCATGGATGGCGAGTACGCCGACATTGAGCAGGCGGCACACGCGCCGCGGTTCGAGCCTGCTCTGTTCGTAAAATCTCAAGTCATGAGCCGCGCGGCATCGCACGTCGTGGTCGATGCCGGGATCAAGGCATACGCGATCGATGCCGGGCTGCCGCGCACGTGGCGCCGCGATCTCGTGATGACCAACTTCGGTGATGAGCACGGCGTGCTGAAGCCGAGCGGCAGCGGCTCGGCCGATCTCCCTCTGCTCGCGGAGACCGTCTGGCTAGTGCCTGGGCACTGCGACCCGACGGTCAATCTGCACGATGCGTACGTCGCGGTGCGCGGTGGGCTGGAACGGGGCGTGGTCGAGGCGCTGTGGCCAGTCGACACCCGCGGCTGCCTGATCTGAAATCAGGCGATCGCGCTCAACGGTTGAACGAGGCCAGCGTGGCGCCCATCGCGTCGATGGTCGACTTCGCGTTCCAGCGGTCGACGCCGTTGTAGATGAAGGCGAAGGCGAGCATCTCGCCGTTCTTCGCCGTCACGTAGCCGCCGAGCGAGATCACGCTGTTCGTCGTTCCGGTTTTCGCGTGGAGATTTCCCTGAGCCGGCGTTGCGCGCATCCGGTGACGCAGCAGCTCCGACTGGCCGGCGATGGGGAGCGAGGTGTGGAATGCGTCCTTCCACGGGGCGCGGTTCGCGTACGCGAGGAGCTGCACGAGCGCACGCGGCGTGATCTTGTCCAGCACCGAGAGACCGCTGCCATCGGCGGCGAAAACTGCGCCCGGCGCGGCTCCGACCTTGGTGGTCATGAACGACTGGAGCAGCTTGCTCGCCGACTCGACGGAGCCTACCGAGCCCGGCGTTGCGTTGCGACCCGCATCGCGGAACAGCAGCTCGGCGTAGTGGTTGATGCTCTCGCCATTCATCACGTCGAGCATCTGCGCGATGGACGGCGACTGAAGTCCGGTGAGCTTCACGGCGCTCGGGGATGTCGCGGCGAAGGCGGTGGTGCCGTCGATCGTGATGCCGCGCGCCTGGAGCGCGCGGCGGAAGGCGCCGGCGCAAAAGGCGGTTGGATCTTCCACCACGAGCAGGTACGAACGCTCACCCGCGCGCATGCCGATCGTGCCCTTTACCTCGATCACGCCACCCGAGGTAGTGTGTGCCGAGATGTGCGCGCCACTGCCCGCGACGACACGCACGCTCGAGGAGACGGGCAGCGTGGTCGCCGGTTCGAGCGTGACGACAGCGCCGGACTTTCCGCCCGCCTTCACGCGGATGGTGACGAGGTTCTCGTTCAGCGAGAGAGCTGAGATGCGCGCCGCGTAACCGGACTGGAGATAGCGCGCCTGCCATCCCTCGGGAATGCGCTGCGTGTCGAACGCGCTCGCATCCGCGATGAGCGTTCCGGTCACACGCTTCACGCCACTGCTCGCGACGAGCTGCGCAAGGGCGTCCATCGCGCCCCCGCTGCCGGTGATAAATCGCTTCGAGAGCGCGGGATCGCCGTCGCCGCGAAGGACGATGTTGCCACGCAAGACGCCGTCGGCCCCGAGCGTTCCGTCGCGGAGCACGTCGGTGCTGAACTGATGCTCCGCGCCGAACTGGTCGAGCGCGAGCGCGCTGGTGAACAGCTTCATGTTCGACGCTGGCTGCAGCGGCTCGTCGGGATTGACCGAGTACAGCGTGTCGTTGCGCGTGAGCGAGAGCACGACCACGCCCCAGGTGCCGTTACGGACGCGCGCCTGCATGAGCTGGTGGAGATCGCTCACGAGCTCCAGGGCGCTCTCCGGCCGCTCGAAGTGAATGGCGGAAGTCGCCCTCGTCTCCCGGCGCGCGCGGCGCCGGGGTCGGTGCTTCGTGTCGTCGGCCGGCTGGTGGAGCGATGGGGCCTTGAGCGCGCGCTGAGCTGCCACGCCGATGCCGGGGTTAGCGAGCACAGCAATGAACGACAGGGCGACTGTCGCACGCGTCAGAAACGCTGGAGTGAACCAGAAGCGGAGGTTCGAAGACAAGTGTAACGCCTGCATGGTGTTAGGAATTACGAATGCAGCTTGCGCGGGGCTCTGGAAGCTCTCGTGCAACGGCGCGCAGGTCAACCCTTTCACAACGAGTTTGACGCCCCTCCGTCACATATTGGCGCCGAATGGGCCAGCGCCTTCGTACCCTCAGACTTTGACGATGATACCCCGGCGGTGCATCAGGTGAAGCACCGCGTAGAACACGACGACGTAGATCAGCGCAAACGAGAGGCTCGCGTCACGCGCATCCGCGAACCAGGGGGCAAGCACCGAGTCGTAGAACGCGCTCTGCACGGAGACCAGCGCCCCGTTCCGGGGCACCTTCACGAGCGTGTACAGAAAGCGTGAGAGAACGCCCGAGGCGACGAATGCCACGATCGGGTTCATCCCGAACGGGATGAACGGCCTGGTCCACGCGCGCCAGCCGCGTATGTCCACCAGCCACGCGCATGTGGCGAGCGCAATGCACGCCATGCCCGCCGTGAACACCACGTAGGAGCTGGTCCACAGATTCTTCCCGATGGGAAAGGACCAGCCCCACACGAGTCCCGCCATCATGCCTAGCGCTCCCATGGCAAAGAGCCCATTCAGCCGCTCCTGCAGCGGCCGGGGTGCCGCGATCCAGCGGCCGGCGAGCACGCCGAGGATCACGGTGGCGGTCGCGGGGAGGCTCGAGAGAATTCCCTCTGGATCCCACACACCACCCCCGCCGATCCACATGTGATGCGGGCCGATGATCGCACGATCGACGTACGCCGCGAGCGACGCGCCCGGATCGGCCAGCAGCAACGCGCCCATGCCGCGCCCGGGTACCGGAATGAGCGTGAGCGCGAGCCAATAGCCGACGAGCAGCGTGAGCGCGATCCAGATCTGCTGACGCGCGTTCGTGCGCAGCGTGAGCGATGCGCCGAGCAGGTAGCACACGCCGATGCGCTGCAGCACCCCGGTGACACGCCAGTGGGCAACGTCGAGCGGCGTCGTGGTGGAATCGAACACCGTACCGCCGGGGAGGTGCACGAAGAACTGGTGATACGGAAAGCCCGTCATCAGCAGCCCGAGCGCGACGATCGTGAGCGCTCGGCGCGCGGTCTGGCGGATGATCGCGCCGTCGCTGTCACCGCGCGCGCGGCGTGCCTCTCGCGAGAGATGCGTGGTGACGCCGACGATGAAGAGGAAAAACGGGAAAATGAGATCGGTGGGCGTCCAGCCAAACCACGGCGCGTGTTCGAGCGGCTCGTAGATCGAAGCCCAGCTCCCCGGGTTGTTCACGAGGAGCATGCCGGCGACGGTGATCCCCCGGAACACGTCGAGCGACAGCAGTCGCTCACGCGCGGGGGACGGCGCTACCGCGGTACCATCAGAAGTGGATGACGAGATGGCCGAAGAGGAAGAGCAAGCCGACGATCGTGAACGTAGCGAGCGTGAGTGGCCCGACGAACAGTGCGCGAAAGAGCTTCGCGTCGTACTTGAGGTGCATGTAGAACATGACGACGATCGTGAACTTCACCGCCGACAGGATGAGCAGCGTGGGGACGAACGCCTTCGTCGCGGTGAACGCTGGGATGTAGTAGATCCAGACTTCGACCGCGGTGATCGCCGTCAGGATCAGCGCCACCCACTTGTACGTGCCCCAATCCGGGTGCGTGTGCTCGTGCGGAGAGATGTTCCCCTTCGCGTCCTGCGTCAGCGTCGAGTGCGAGTGGTCGTCGGCCATCGTAGTCCCCGATTACTTGATGAGATAGACGAGCGTGAAGATCGCGATCCACACGACGTCGACGAAGTGCCAGTACAGCGCGCACACGTCCACGTTGATTGCCTCGTCCGGCGTGAGCCCGCGCTTCATGTCGATGAACAGGAGCGTCAGCAGCCAGATGACGCCAGCCGTGACGTGCGCGCCGTGGAATCCGGTGAGCACGAAAAACGAGGAGCCGAAAAGATTCGTGTGGAGCGTGAGTCCCTCGTGCACGAACGACGTGAACTCGTACGCCTGGAAGCCGAGGAAGGTGGCGCCGAGAATCGCCGTGGAGGCGAGCCAGATCTTCGACGACTTCCGGTCGCCGCGCACGACCGCCGAGTGCGCGAGCACCATGGCGAGCGACGACATGAGCAGCACGAATGTCGAGACGGAGGTGACCGGAATGTTCAGGATTCCCTTGAACACGTGCCCGGTTGCCGGGTCCTTCCATACGTCGTGCGGGAAGGGTCCGGCGGGCGACCGCCCCTTGTAGATCAGATATGTCGAGATCAGCGACGCGAAGAAGAAGCACTCCGAGCCGATGAACGCCCAGATCGCGACCTTCGTATTGTTGAGCCCCGTACTGGTTGGCGGATGTGCGCCGCCTGCGTGCGAGTCGTGTGTATCGATTGCGGCGGTAGCCAAAGCGTGCTCCGAGGTGCGGAAGACTTGGATTAGTTCGGACTAGTGATGCTCAGGCTCGAGCGGCGTGAGGAGCCAGTTGTAGAGCGACAGCACGAAAACGCCCGCGGCCGCGAACATCAGCGGGTAGTTCTTGTGCCAGATCAGTCCCACGAACACGAAGCCAAGCGCGAAGGCGGCGATCAGCGGCTTGATCGTGGGCGTGGGCATGATGATTCCGAGCTGCTTCGCGGACGGGTGCGCGGTGGATGAGTTGAGATCGGTATCGGCTGGCGATGAAGCCGTGCCCGTCTGCTTGCCGGCCATCTTCACATCGATCTTCTGTTCGTCCTCGCGGTTGTGCGGAACCTCGCGCGTCAGCTCCGGCGACTTGCGGTCCCAGAGCGGATAGCGCGACGTGACCTTGGGGAGCGTCGCGAAGTTGTAGTCCGGCGGCGGAGACGGGATCGCCCACTCCAGCGTCGCACCGCCCCACGGATCGTTGCCGGCTACCGCGCCCCGCCTCATGCTGGTGAACCAGTTGTACAGGAAGAAGAGCGTTCCCACGACGATGAGCGCGGCTCCGTAAGAGGCGAGGTGGTTGTTGTTCTCCCAGCCCTGGCCCTCATCGTAGCTCGAGATGCGGCGCGGCATGCCATCGAGCCCGAGGAAGTGCATCGGGAAGAAGGTCAGGTTCATGCCGATCGCGGTGAACCAGAAGTGCCAGCTGCCGAGCTTCTCGTTCATCAGGCGGCCGGTGATCTTCGGGTAATAGAAGTAGAGACCGGCGAAGAGCCCCATCATCGATCCGCCGAACAGCACGTAGTGAAAGTGCGCGACGATGAAGTAGCTGTCCGTCTGTTGGAGATCGGACGGGGGCGACGAGTGCATGACGCCCGAGATGCCGCCGATGGTGAAGAGGGCGACGAGGCCGATCGCGAACTTCATCGGTGTCTTGAAGTGGAGCGATCCGCCCCACATGGTGCCCAGCCAATTGAAGATCTTCACGCCCGTCGGGATCGCGATGAGCATCGTCGTGATGCTGAAGAACGCATCGGCGATCGGACCCATGCCGACCGCGAACATGTGGTGCGCCCACACGCCAAAGCCGAGAAAGGCGATCAGAATTCCCGAGTAGACCATCACGGGATAGCCGAAGAGCGGCTTGCGCGAAAACACCGGCAGCACTTCGGACACGAGGCCGAAGGCGGGGAGAATCAGGATGTACACCTCGGGATGTCCGAACAGCCAGAAGAGGTGCTGCCAGAGGAGCGGGTCCGCTCCGGCCTGGACCTCGTAGAAGTTCGTGCCGAAGAAGCGGTCGAGCTGCAGGAACGTCAGCGCAACGGTGATGACCGGGAACGCCAGAATGATCAGGAACTGCGTGATGAACGCCATCCACGAGAAGATCGGCATGCGCATGAAGTGCATGCCGGG
>JBDTXN010000075.1:0-13620 GCA_040006175.1 Gemmatimonadota bacterium
GCTATCGCTGCATCTTCACGATGCCCGACAAGATGTCGCAGGAAAAAGTGCGGCTCCTCAAGGCATTCGGCGCCGAGGTGATCATCACGCCGACGGCCGTGCCCCCCGATCATCCGGACAGCTACGTGATGATGGCCGCACGAATCGCGCGCGAGACGCCCAATGCGATCCTCGCGAATCAATTCTACAATCCCGCGAATCCCGAGGCGCACTACGAGACCACGGGCCCTGAGCTCTGGGAGCAGACGGAGGGAAGGATCACGCACTTCGTGGCTGCGGCGGGTACCGGCGGCACGATCAGCGGCGCGGGCAAGTATCTCAAGGAACGAAATCCGAAGGTGAAGATCATCGCGGGCGATCCGGTCGGGTCGATTCTGGCCGAGTTCTGGAGGAGCAAGGGCGAGCGAAAGCCGGAGGGCGTTCCGTACAAGATCGAGGGCATCGGACAGGACAAGATTCCCGGCACGATCGACATGTCGGTAATCGACGACTATCGCACGGTGAGCGACCGCGAATCATTCGCGATGGCTCGTCGGCTCACGCGCGAGGAAGGACTGTTCGTGGGTGGATCGAGTGGGCTCATCGCGCACATCGCCATGCAGGTGGCGCGCGAGGTCGACGACCCGAATGCGTGCATCGTGACCTTCCTCTGCGACACGGGGGAGCGGTATCTCTCGAAGCTCTACAACGACGAGTGGATGCGGGAGAATCAGCTGCTCGATTCGGATCGCATGCCGATTGGCCAGCTGCTGCAGGGAAAGTCGGAAGGAACGCCGCGCGTGGTCAGCGTCGCGCCCGCCGCGAGCGTCCGCCAGGCGCTCGGCCTCATGTCGCTGCACGATGTGTCGCAGCTGCCTGTGATGGACGGCGATAGCTGCGTCGGCTCCGTGTCGGAGAGCGTGCTCTCGGCGAAAGCGCTCGAGAACGGCAAGCTGCTCGACGTGCTGGTGAGCGAGGTGATGGAGCCACCGTTCCCCGTTATCGACGGTGCGCAAACCGTGGAGAGCGTGGTGAAGCTTCTTTCGAAATCGAACCCTGCGTTGCTCGTGCGAGCGAATGGCGCGCTGGGCGGAATCGTGACACGAAGCGACGTGCTCGCGTACATGATGGCGCGATAGCGGGCGCGGCGAGTGATGACGTTCGCTAGCATCGAAGGACAAAAAACAGAGATTCTGGGTTTGATCGAGCGCTGGCCGGCCAGCCGGCTCGCGTACCGCCAGTCAGAGGACGCCTGGTGCGCACTCCATGTGATCGATCACCTGGTCAAGGTCGAGAGCGGCGTTATCGCCGAGGCCCGACGTGGCCTTCTCAGCCCTCAACGCATCACCGTGCGCGACCGGCTGGGTTTTTTCTTTCTCGATCGTGCCTTTCGTTCCAGGATGAAGGTGAAAGTACCGCCCTCGGCGACGAGGGTTCTCCCGGATCTCACCTGCTCTCTCGAGGTGCTTCGCGAGCGCTGGAGGGACTCGCGAACGGAGCTCGCGCAGCTACTCGCGCGGGGCAAGCCAGCCGAGCTCGAGCTCGGAGTATTTCGTCACCCCGTGAGTGGATTGATGAACATCCCGCAGATACTTCGTTTCTTCTCCGCTCACATTCACCATCACGGCTATCAGATTGCCCGCATTGCGGAGGCTTCGGAACGCACCGTCGAGTTCCCGTCAGGCGCGACCTGACCTTCCCGTTGTGCAGGCAAGCTGAAGCGAAGTAGTATGCAGGCGTAAAAGGCGCCCGCTTCTTGCTCGAGCCAGAGAATGGCGACGCTGCCGGAACTCTTGCTGCTAAGGCCTTCGTCCGGAAGCATTGGCGTGTGAGCTCATTCGACGACTTCGATCTTCGAGACCGCGGACCGCATCGCAAGTGCGCGTACCGCCTCGATGTTTCTTCAAGGGCTTGTATATGACCGTTCCGGAAATGGAGATGCTGGCGAAGGTCGAGGTGCTGGCCGACCTCGAAGAGCAGGTCCACGATCTCATGGTGGTGCACGAGGCGAAGCGCATCCTCTGGTTTCCGAGCGAGCTGCTCGCTCCGCCGCCGGACACCGACCCCGATCATCACATCGCCGAGCTGCGCGAGCGCACGCGAGGCATAAGCACGCCCTTGCGGGTAGCGCTCGCGCTCAATCTCCTCACCGAGGAAGGGCTACCGCACTTTCACCGGCTGCTCGCGGTGTACCTCGGCAGCGACAGCTTCTGGTCCAAGTGGACGAATCTGTGGACGGCCGAGGAGGATCGTCACGGCGCGGTGCTTCACGACTACACGCGCGACAGCCAGTTGCTGAACAATCCGGAGCTCGAGCGCATGCAGTTCGAGTATCTCAAGGCCGGCTTCGAGCCCGCCTGGGACA
This sequence comes from Gemmatimonadota bacterium, assembly GCA_040006175.1. Lineage (GTDB taxonomy): Bacteria > Gemmatimonadota > Gemmatimonadetes > Gemmatimonadales > Gemmatimonadaceae > FEN-1250. The sequence goes on from JBDTXN010000075.1 coordinate 2,345, forward strand.
AGGATCCGTATCGCGTCTTCGTCTACACCACGCTGCAGGAGCGTGCGACGCAGGTGAGTCACGCGAACACGGGCAAGCTCGCGTCGGAGTTCGAGCCGACGATCGGTGTCGTCCTGTCGAACGTCGCGAAGGAAGAGGCGCGCCACTACGTGTTCTACCGGCAGATCTTCGAGGCAGTGCTCAAGCGCGACCCGAACCGCGCGCTCGTATCGGCCGCCGCGATCATGCCGTCCATCGACATGCCGGGGGTGAGCATGCCGAACTTCCGCGAGATGGCGGATGTGATTCGCCGCGCGGGCATCTACGGGCCCAGGGATTACCTGCGTATCGTCGAGGAGCAGATCAAGCACTGGGCGATCGAGGCTATCGAAGGGCTCGATGCGACGGGACGCCAGGCGCAGGAAAAGATCATGGGCATTCCCGCACGGCTCGAGCGCATCTCGGACGCAATGGAGACGCGCAGCAAGGCCAAGACGTTCTCCTTCGTCGTCGCCTTCGCGCGCGAGTTCGCGATGGACTGAGTCGCGAGCGGGGATTATCCGTTTGCGTCGCGCTGCAGGTCCGCCAGAAGCTGCAGCGCCTTGAGAGGCGTGAGATTGTCGAGGTCGACCCCGCGCAGCTTTTCCACCACGGGATGCGGAAGCGTCGCGAACAGCGCCAGCTGCTCCGTCGCAGCATTCGGCGCGCGCAGCGCCGCGTCTGGCTGTACGACGTGGTGCTCGGCCTCGAGCAGCTTGAGCATTACACGCGCACGGCTCACGACGGCGGATGGAAGTCCCGCGAGTCGCCCGACCTCGATGCCGTACGACCGATCCGCGCCACCCGCGATCAGCGTGTGCAGAAAGAGCACCTCGTCTCCGACCTCACGAACCGCAACCGTGTAGTTCCGCACGGCGGCGCGCTCCTCCGCGAGCTGCGTGAGCTCGTGATAGTGGGTCGCAAATACCGTCTTGCAGCCGATCACGTCGTGAAGATGCTCGCTCACCGCCCACGCGATGGACACGCCATCGTAGGTGGAAGTGCCGCGTCCGATCTCATCGAGCAGCACGAGACTGCGTCGCGTTGCCGTGTGCAGAATCGCGCTGGTCTCGGACATCTCGACCATGAACGTCGACTGCCCGCGCACGAGATTGTCGCTCGCGCCTACACGCGTGAATACCCGATCGACGATTCCGATCCGTGCGCGGGATGCGGGCACGAAGCTGCCGATCTGTGCCATCAGCACGATGAGCCCGATCTGCCGCAGAATCGTCGACTTTCCCGCCATGTTCGGGCCGGTGAGGATGATCATGCGCGCATCGGTCGTGAGCGACACGTCGTTGGGGATGAACTTGTCGCGCGGCATCATCCGCTCGACTACCGGATGACGTCCGCCCACAATCTGGAGCGCGAAGTCGTCGCGCATCTCGGGACGGGCGTACCCCTCCCGCGCCGCAACCTCGGCGAGCGAAGCCAGTACGTCCAGCTGTGCGAGTATGCCGGCGGCGCACTGCAGCCGCCCGATCGCGGCACCCGCATGTGCCCGCAGCGTTTCGAACAGCGCGCGCTCGCGCAGCTCGATGCGCTCGCCGGCGGTGAGCACCTTCTCCTCGTACTCCTTGAGCTCGGGGGTGACGTAGCGCTCCGCACCCGCGAGCGTCTGCCGACGCTGGTAGTCCGCCGGCACGTGCTCCTTGTTGGCGTTCGTGATCTCGATGAAATACCCGAAGACCTTGTTGTAGCCGACCTTGAGCGACGAGATCCCGGTGCGCGCGCGCTCAGCGGTCTGGATGCGTGCGATCGCGTCGCGGCCGCCGCGCTGCAGATCGCGCATCTCATCGAGCTCCGCGTCGAAGCCCGCGCGAATTGCTTCCTCCTCGCCGATCGCCGCCGGTGGGCGATCTACGAGCCCGCGCGCGAGCTCCGCGCTGAGCTCCGCACAGTGATCCCACTTCTCGAGCAGCTCGCCAATCACTCCCGCGCCGTTCAGACGGCTCGCTGCGTGCTGTACGGCTGGCATTCGGGCCAGCGATGCGCCGAGTGCGCCGAGCTCACGCGGGGTGGCACGCCCGGCGGCGGCCTTGCTCGCGAGACGCTCGACATCGCGCACGCCATCGAGCGCGGTACGCAGCGTTTCGCGCGCGAGCGCATCGCTCAACAGCGCACCCACCGCATCGAGTCGCGCATCAATCGGCCCGCGCTCCGTGAGTGGCGTGAGAATCCACGAGCGCAGGAGCCGCGCGCCCATCGGCGTCGCCGTACGGTCCAGCACATCGATCAGCGTTCCGCTCCGGTCGCCGCCCCGCAGCGACTCCACGAGCTCCAGGTTGCGCCGCGTCATCTCGTCGAGCGGCATCGCGCTGCCCGCGCGCTCGACGACCGGCCTCGCGAGATGGGGCATTCCCTGCGGCTGCAGCTCGTGCAGATAGCGCAACAACGCTCCCGCGGCTCCGACCGCAGCCCCGTCGCTCGCGCCCACACCGAATGCCTCGAGCGATGCAACGCCGAACTGCTGACGCAGCGCGTCGGACGCGAGCGCGGGATCGAACTCCCAGCGCTCGCGCTCAGTCACGAGCGGTCCCTCACCCGTAGGACCGCGCAGCGACGGCGCACGCTCTCCACGCACGAGCACCAGCTCGCTGGGCGCGAGCCGCGCGAGATACGGCTCGAGATCTCCAGTCTCGCACACGATGAGCCGAAGCTCGCCTGTCGAGAGGTCTGCTGCGGCGATGCCGGCCTGCTCGCCCACGACTGATAGCGCGCAGAGGAAGTTGTTGCGCGCGTGATCGAGCAGATCGTCCGCGAACGCGGCACCTGGCGTGATCGTCTCGACGACCTCGCGGCGCACCACGCCTTTCGCGTTCTTCGCATCCTCCATTTGCTCGCAGATGGCGACGCGATATCCCTGCGACACGAGCTGCCGCAGGTACCCGCTCATCGCCTTGGCCGGCACGCCAGCGAGCGGCACGTCTGCTGCCGCGCCGTTGTTGCGCGACGTGAGCGTGAGCCCCAGCACGCGAGATGCGATCTCTGCGTCCTCGTAAAACGTTTCGTAGAATTCGCCGAGCCGGTAGAGCAGAATCGCACCGGGATTGCGCGACTTCATCTCGCGCCAGTGCTCCATCAGCGGCGTTTCACGGCTCACCGCGGCTCGGCCTCCGTCACGTACACGGAAAGTTTCTTCGCCTTCAAACGCTCCGCGGCCGCCTCTGCCTCGTCACGGGTGGCGTAGCGGCCCACGCGCACGCGGTACGGCTTGGCCGAGCCGACGACACGGGCGTCGATCCCACGTGCGACCAGGCTCTTGCGATGAGACTCGGCCGTTGCGCGCGTGGGATACGCACCCACCTGCACGGTGTACCTCGTGCCGGACGACGCGTGCGACGACGTCGTGGTCGACTTGACCGTGGTCGTCGTGCGGGTGGTCGTCGAGGATGGCGCGGGAGCCGGTGGCGGTGGTGGCGGCGGTGGCGGCGGCGCGGCTGCTGCCGGTGCCGTCGGCGACTCCGAAGCGGTGGTGCTCGGCGCTGCTGTCACGGATGGCGCAGTGTCGGTTGTGTTCGACGTCACGGCCGCTGTATCCGAGCCGTGGCAGCGCTGCATCCAGAAGTCGATCTGATTCCGCTGCTCGACTTGGGCGGAGGTTGCGTAGTGCGCCGCGTCTGCGAGGCTCCGGCATGCGGCCGGCGTCTGATTCTTGTCGAAGTACACGCGCGCCATCCAGAACGAAGCGCGCGCGCGCGACGGACTCGTTGGGTGGTCGATCACAAGGCGCTGCAGGTGCGTGAGCGCCTGATCGTTTTCGCCGCGCGTCATCTCGAGCTGGGCGAGCCGAAGCAGCGCGTCCTCGTTGCGTGGAGAAAGTGGGTACTCGATGATGATGCGGCGCAGGTCGCGCTCGGCATCGGCGGCGGTCGCGGCGACGACGGCGCGCCAGTACAGCGCGTCGACGTAGCGCGGCGAGCCCGCTGCCGCGATGTCGAGCGCGTGCTGCACCAGCGCTCGCGCCGCGTCGCCCTGGCCTTCCGCCGCCATCCGCTGCGCTCGAACGAAAACGGTGTCCGTGGCCTCGACAGTTACGATGGTGTCAGGCGATGGAGCCGCCTGCGCCCCAACGGGGGCGGCGCAAAGTAGAAACGCTGCGAGTGGAGCGAGATATCGGGTCATGTCGGTCTGCGAAGGTGATGCGTCACGCCGGAACGGCGGAGAGGAGAAGTCGCGCGGCATTCGTCGAGCGCTCGGCACCGCAGATCGCGAGCACGAGATTCGTGAGCAGCTGCGTGTCGGAGGAGAGGCGCGTCTCCTTGAGCGCGATGTCGGCGGCCAGGAGTGCATCGAGCGCCGCGTCGATTGCCTCGTCGGTCCAGTGCCGCTCGGCCGCGCTCCACGCGCGCGCGGCCTCGCCCCAGGGACGCATCGGAAACGCCTTTCCGCTCTTGAGCAGCCCGAAGTAATCCGCGCGACTGCGTGTGATTCCCCATCCGATCGCGAGCATCTGGGTCGTCAACGCCATGACGATCGAGACCGCGCTCGTCTTGGGCTGCGCGAGGATGTGCGGAAGGAGCGCAAGCGCGCCCGATGCGTCGCGCGACGCGACGCGATCGAGAAAATCGCCGAGTGTCTCGCCGCGGCGCACACCGACGACGTCGGCGACGGCGGCTTCGTCGATCGTGCCGCCGCCTGCGTAGCTGGCGAGCTTGTCGAGCTCCGCGGCGAGCGCCGCGAGGTCATTTCCTGTCGCCTGCTGCAGCAGCTCCGCTGCTTCGGTGGTGATCATGGCGCCGAGCACGGACTCGACGTGGTGCGTGATCCACCGGGGCACACGATCCCCGGTGAGCGGCGCGAATTCCATGGTTGCCGCTCGTGACTCGAGCGCCTTGTCGACCTTGGCCTTTTCGCTTGCCGACGCGACGAGAACGAGCAGCACGTCCGGGGCAGGGTCCTGGAGATAGCGGTCGAGTGCGGCGCGCACCTCCTTCCTGAGCGCCGCCACGTCGCGAACGACGACGACGCGTCGTTCCGCCATCATCGGTGGCGTCCCCACCAGACTTCCGAGCGTTTCCGCGTCGAGCTCGGCGGCAGCGCGAATGTCGAGATTGAAGTCGCGCGTGGAGGGATCCACCGATGCGCCGATGAGATCGCGCACCGACTGTTCCTTGAGGAAATCGTCGTCCCCATGGAAGTAGTAGATGCGCTCGAATTCGCCGCGCTGGAGCGACTTCCGGAACGCGCGTTCGAGGAGCGCAGGCATCTCGTGAATATAGTGTCCGCGGTGTGGAGCGGCGCGTCGTGAATCACGAGCGGGCTTGGTTGCCCCCACTGGCCACGCGTGCTATTCTCGAATCTCGTCGTCCTCGCCGCCGCATCCTGCGCGACACGTGCCGGCCATCCCGGCTCATACTCTCTCTCCGAGCTCACGCTGCAGCACTCATTCGCCATTCGCCGCCTTACCACTTTCGGTGCGCTGGTCACCGCAGGGTGCGCGCTCGCATGCTATCAGGACAAGCCGCCGCAATCCGCGAAGGGATCACAGACGACCGCGACGACGCGCTCCGCGGACTCCGGTGCCCAGCTCGGGCTGCAGCCGATACCCGCGACGCATGATACCGCCCTGCGCGAGATCGACACCTTCGCGCTCACGTCGCAGCGACTACAGCAGTGGACCGTGGCAAAGCACGGGCTGGACGCGCTTCACTCGACGAATCCCGAGATCGAGGAGCGGATGAAAGCGGAGACGCCTCCGAAGACGGTGGACGAGGCAGGGAAGCGCTTCGAGGCGGAGCCCAAGATGCACGAGGCGTTTCAGAAGGCGGGGATCAGCGGCAAGGACTTCCTGCTCACGTCGATCGCGCTGCAGCAGGCGATGAAGGGCTTTCAGCTCAAGTCGCTGGGCAAGCTGGACGCGAGCAAGGTCCCGCCCGTCATCATGCAGAACATCAATTTCGTCGGCAGCCACATGCCGGAGCTGCTCGGAGCCGTTGCTGGCGGGCCGCAGCGTCGCCCGGCGCCCTGACCGCTATCGTCCGAGCAGCTCTTCGCTGGCGAAGCGCACGGGCGCCTGATCGACGAGCATCGCGGCGGGCCAGATTGGAAGTCCGGCGCTGGCGCTGGCAACGAAGCTGGAGTTGGTGGCGGGGTACGGGGCGACTGCTGGTATGCTGGCGACCACGGGCGCGAGCGCGAGATTGCGAGCCTGGGCAGTCCAGTTGAAGGCCACTGCAGCCATAAAGCCGATTCCGACGACACCGGCGGCAACAGCGGCGAACGAGCCGAGTCCGGGCCCGCGGTAGCGCGACGCGTGCGCGTCGGCACGCTCCATCTTGTGCAGTGTCGTTGTGAGGCGGGCGTAGAAATCGGCCGAGGGCTCGATGGCAGGCAGATTTCGAAGTACCAAAAGCCCGCGGCGCATCGCCAGATCGTGGCGTGCGCAGATGCTACACGATGCCAGATGCATGTCCGCGCTTGACTGTTCCGCAGGCGGAAGCGTCTGGTCGACGAAGGCGAGGTACTGATTACGAAATTCTAGGCAATCCATTCGGGCTACATCACTTCGGTAAGTCCGAACACTGTACCCACCAAGGTGGGACGGGTTCCGAAGGATGTGTGCGGGATCACGCTCCCGCCAGCGGTGTTCCGCTCCCGGCCCCGAGCTTACCGGAGGCCGGGCTCGATGATCTGCGCGAAGGCGTTCCTGGCACGATTAAGGCGCGATTTGACCGTACCCAGGTTGCAGTTCGTGATCTCGGCAATCTCTTCATACGATTTCCCCTCGAGCTCGCGCAGGATGAACACCTGGCGATGGTGCTCCGGGAGCCGAGCAACCGACGCCTCGACGAGCGAGCGCAGGTGGCGGCGGCGGTAGAGATCATCTGGGCGCGAGTTCGCGTCCTCGAACTGGAGCGGACGATCGTCATCCTGCCAGTTCTTGCGGATCGTCTGAAAGAAGACCAACGGGTTACGCGACCGGTTTCGAAGCTCGTTCTTCGCGAGATTGGACGCGATCGTGTAGATCCACGTCGAGAACTTCTTCGAGCGGTCGAATCGCGCCATGTGGCGATAGACCCGGATGAAGACCTCCTGAACGAGATCTTCGCCGCGCTCGCGATCGCCTATCGTGCGATAGATGAAGTTCAGCAGACGCGTCTGGTAGCGCTCCACGATTTCCTGGAAAGCGCGCTCTTCGCCCGCAAGGAACGCAGCGACGAGCTCCGCGTCTTCGAGCGTCTGCAGCTGGGCACGTACCGAACCCGGTACCACAGCTCTCGTTTCCATCGCCAGGTTAGCCATCTTGGGTGTCCCCCGATCCAAATTGAGTACGCCGAGCCCCGAAGAAGCACTACTCATGCAACCAATGCTTCCTTTGGACGCACTGAAAAGCAGGGGCCGTGCCCTCGTGTTCCATCCCGCCTCGATTCCGCGCTAACTCTCTTGGAATCAAGCGTTTACGCCAGCGCTTCCGAGAAGGAAAGTTAGCGGCGCCCAAAGACATTGTCTACTTTGGAGGACGAAGAAAACTCGATTTGTGGGGACACTTCGTGTCGCTGAAAACCAAATTCAGCGAGCTCAGCGGCCTAGGTAGAAGCCCGCCACGTAGAGAATGCTGAGCGCGGTCTTCGCATCGTTGATCGTACCGTCTTTAATGAGGCGAAGTGCCGCCGACATTGCGGTCGGCACGACCTCGACGAACTCATCCTGCTCGAGCTGGCTCTGCCCGCGCTCCAGTCCGGTTGCCACGAAGAGGTGAATCTTTTCATCCGTGAAACCCGGCGTCGTGTACATCGTGTACAGATGCTCCATCTTCGCCGCCGTGCATCCAGTCTCCTCGCGGAGCTCGCGCACGGCGCACGCCTCTGGCGGCTCGCCCGGCTCCAGCCGCCCCGCCGGAATCTCGTAGATGAACCCGTCCGCGGCGTAGCGGTACTGCCGGATGAGCAGGATCATGGGATCCTCTCCAGCGGGATCGCCCAGAAACGGCAACACCGCACTCGCCCCCGAGTGACGGATCATTTCGAGCTCACCTTCGCTACCGTTCGGAAAGCGAACCCGATCGATGTCGAGGTTGACCACCCGCCCAGTGTACTCGCGCCGGGTCGCAACCTGGCCGGTTCTCTTGGGGTCCGTCACCGCTCCGGCTGCCCTTCGGAGTCGTAGACGCTCACCGGTCCCGCGTCCAGCGCCGCGAGCGGCGCCGCAATCACCGTCGGGTCGCCGACGACCACGAGCTGCAGCTGATCGGGATGCAGATGCTTGTCTGCCGCGTGCAGCACACCCATCGCCGTCACACGCCTGATGTTCGCGCGATAGCTGTCGAAATAGTCGTTCGGCAGATCGTACACGGCGAGCGCCGCGAGCGCGCGCGCAATCGAGTCCGTCGTCTCATAGCGAATGGGGAACACGCCATCGAGATAGCTCGTCGCCAGCGTGAGCTCATCCTCGCTCACCGCATCCGCGCGGATGCGCGAGATCTCGAGCAGAATTTCGCGAACCGCGTCCGCCGTGACCTCGCTCTTCACGGCAGTCGACACCACGAACGGACCCGCACCGCGGCGCCAGTCGAACGACGAGTGCGCGCCGTACGTGTAGGCGTGAACCTCGCGCAGATTCAAATTGATGCGCGACGAGAACAGTCCGCCGAGCAGTCCGTTCAGGATGAGCGCGGGAAAGTAGTCGGGATGGCTGCGCGGCAGCCCGACGTGCCCCACGCGAATCTCCGACTGCGGCGCCTCCTCCTTGCGCACGATGTGAATCGCGCGCGTCACGCGCGCAGGCTTCTCGCTCACCACAGCCGCGGGCGCCCCGTCCCCCGTCCATCCGCCGAACAGCCGCTCGGCGAGTGCGACACCGTCGGACACTCCGATGTCGCCCGCGAGGATGAGCGTGGCTCCCGCGGGACGATAGCGCGACCGATAGAACTGCTCGACCGCAGAGCGATCGACCGCCTTCACCGACGCGACGTCGCCGTGCTCCGGGCTCGCGTAGCGTGAAGACTTGTCGTAGACGAAGCGCGTGAACATCTCGTCCGCGAGCCCGCGCGGCTCCGTGCGCAGCTGAAGCAAGTCGGCCAGCCGCTCAGCCTTGATCCGCCCCAACTCGCGCTCGGGAAACGCGGGCTCGAGCACCACTTCACCGAACAGCGACATCGCGGCGTCGAGATGCGGCGCGAGCACGGTCATCGAGAGCATCGCGGCGTCCCAGTCGGCGGACGCACCGACCGCCGCGCCCAACCGCTCGAACTGCTCGCTCAGGTCATCACCGTTCCGTTTGCGCGTGCCCTCGAGCAGCATGCGCGCGGTGAGCTGCGCGACACCGTTGGCGCCCTCCGGCTCCGATGCCGCTCCCGCATCTACCACGAGCACGGCTGAGACGATCGGCAGCTTGCGCACCGGCGCGACGATCACGACGAGCCCGTTCGCCAGCGTTATGCGCTCGAAGAACGGAAAGCGATAGTCGCGCGGCGGGCCTGCCGAGGGACGCGTCGTGCCTGTGCCGGGAGCGGTCAACGTCCCGCCTCAACCGGCTCGCCCACTTCCGCCCGCGCGCTGCTGTCTGCCGTCGCCTCAGCCGGCACATACACGAGGCTCACGCGATTGTCCTCGCCGAGCATCTCGCGGGCGAGCTGGCTCACGTGCGCGGCGGTGACACGCTGGTAGCGCTCCGTCTGTTCGTTCACGAGCCCGGGATCCCCGAAGTATGTGGCGAACATCGAGAGCTTGTCGGCGCGATCGCCTGCGGACTGCAGCGAGCTCACGAGCGCGGTCTCGAGCAGGGCCACCGCGCGCCTGACCTCATCTTCGCTCACACCGTCCGCCCGCACGCGATCGATCTCGCGCACGACCTCCGCCTCGAGCACCTCGGCGCTGATCCCCGGGCGCGCGGTAAGATCTGCGATGAAGAGATCTGCTCCCTTCGCGAGATCGAAGGTGAATGCCGATGCTTCGGACGCGATCTCGCGATCGCGGACGAGGGCTCGCTGGAATCGGCTCCCTTTGCCGGTGCCGAGAATCGTGGCGAGCACCGTGGCGACGTAGTGCGCGTCGCTGCCGAACACCGGCGCCCGGAAGCCAAGAAAGAGTCGCGGCAGCATCACCACATCCGGCACCACCTGCCGCTCCCACCCGCCGAAATGTGCCGGGAGCTCCATCGGCGGCAGCGGTGGCTTGCCGGCACCCCGCGGAATCGGCCCGAAAAACTGCTCCACGAGCGCGCGGGCCTCTGTGGCATCGAAGTCCCCCGCGATCGAGAGCACGGCGTTGTCCGGCGTGTAGTACGTCGCGAAGAACTGGGCGATGTCCTCGAGACTCGCCTCGCTCAGATCTTCCATTGAACCGATCAGCGAGTGATGAAACGGATGCTCGGCGGGAAACGCCAGCGCAGGGAGGCGCTCCCACCACGATCCGTACGGCTGATTGTCCACGCTCCAGCGACGTTCGTTCTTCACCACATCGCGCTGCGTATCCAGCTTCTGCTGCGTCATCGCCGGGAGCAACTGTCCCATGCGGTCCGCCTCGAGCCAGAGTGCCGTCGCCAACTGGTTCGACGGAACGGTCTCGAAGTAGTTCGTACGGTCGAGCCAGGTTGAGCCGTTGAGTGTTCCGCCAGCACGCTGCACGATCTCGAAATGCTCGTTCGCGCCGACGTGCGCCGAGCCCTGGAAGAGCATGTGCTCGAAGAGATGCGCGAAGCCGGTACGCCCGGGACGCTCATTGGCCGAGCCGACGTGGTACCAGAGGTTCACCGCCACGATGGGCGCCGTGTGATCCTCGGAGAGCGTGACAGCCAGGCCATTGGCCAGCCGAAACGTCACGATGGGAACTCGCATGGACCAAACTTGCACAACTCGCGCGACGTCTGGAACCCGCCGTGACGCGATCTTGATGCGGCTGCGATATGGATTGGCTTGACACGCTACCCTCGGTCAACGCATGTTCACGGCCCGCCAGACATGTGCGCGCGATCACAAGCGCACACGACTGTACGGTATTTTCCAACTCCCGATGGATTCATCGAGTTGTTCACGCGACGGCGTGTGTAGCAATCCTTTCTCACCGGTACGGAGGCAATGATCATGGCAGCTGATTTCTCGCTGGGCGAATCCCTCGTGGGCGATGGCAATGAGGTCGCGCACATCGATCTCATCATCGGTTCTCGGTCGGGTCCTGCAGGCCAGGCGTTCGTGAACGCGCTGACGAACAACAAGGATGGTTTCACGACGCTGCTCGCCGTGGTTGCACCGAACCTCCCGGCCAAGCCGGACACGATCCTGTTCAACAAGGTCACGATCAAGGGCGCGAAGCAGG
>JBDTXN010000076.1:0-13541 GCA_040006175.1 Gemmatimonadota bacterium
GAGATGAGCAGCTCGCGGTAGAGCCCCGGCTGATTCGAGAGATAGATGCTCAGGATCCCGACGACCACGACCTCGATCACCACGTTCGCAATGCCGATGATCTTCGGAAACAAGCCTCCAATCGAGGATGCGAGCTGCGTGTAGCTCGCCATCAGGAGCTGGCCCGGCTTGTACACACCCTTGAGCGCGGTGACCCGCGCGGCAGCCTCATCGATGCCACGCTGCCAGGCGACGAGGCGGTCCGGCAGCGTGCCGAGCAGCGATTGCGTCTGCTCGATCACGACGGGCACGATGAGCCACATGAAGCCGATGAGAGTCCCGAGCGCGAGCAGGACTGCAATCAGCAGAGCGTAACGATGCGGTACGTGTGTGTAGCGCGTGACGAGATCGGCCAGCGCACCGAGCGCGAGCGAGATGAGCACGGCCCCGAAGAGCAGCAGGAAGATGTGCGCCGCCTCTCCGAACAGCCACAGCACGAGCACCGTGAGAACGACGGCAACCAGTACCGAGCCGATGCGAAGGCGGCCGGTGCTCGCGGCGGTCACGATTTCTTCTGCTGTTCCGGCGGCTCCTCGATTTCTGCGTGCACGATATCGTCGTCCGTGGATCCGCCCGCGCCGATCTGCTTGTTCGACGCCGGCGCGCCGGCCGGCAGCATGCCCATCTTCTGCTTGAGCGCGAGAAGTTGCGAGTCCGCGCTCGCGGCACCGGCGCCCTTCTCGAGCACCTTGAAGTCGCTCGCGAGCTTGTCGCCGCTGAATTCCTCGTCGATCTCCACGTTTGCGAGCATGCGGCGCTCGTTGTCCTCGATCTTCGTCTCCATCCGCGAGAATGCCTCGAACGCGGATTTCTCCGACATCGACGACATCGTCTCCTGAATTCGCGCCTGCGCCTCGGCACGCTTCGCACGGGCGATCAGCAGATTCTTCTTCCGCTTCGCCTCTTCGATCTTGTCGTTGAGATCGCGCAGCGAGTTCTTGAGCTTCTCGGTTTCGGCGCGATGCTGATTCCACGTGGCCTCGAGCTGCTGGCCATGCACGCCGTGTTCGTTCTGCCGCATGAGCGCCTGCTTCGCCAGATCGTCGCGTCCTTCGCGAATCGCCAGCATCGCCCGCTGTTCCCACTCGGCCGCCTGCTTGTACTCGGCCTCGACCTGGTCGTGGAGACGCTTCTCATCGGCGATCGACGCCGCGACCTGCTGCTTGGCCTTCGCCAGCTGCGTGCGCATGTCGACGAGAATCTGATTCAGCATCTTCTCGGGGTGCTCGGCCGAGGAGATGAGATCGTTGATGTTCGACTTGAGAAGCGTGGAGAGCCGGTCGAAGATGCCCATGATTCAGCGTGCCTCGCGGTATGGCGCCAGCTCACGCAGATGTGAGGCCAGCGCCAACGTCATCGATTCATATGCGGCAAGAAACTCTTCGTAGTCGAGATGCGAGAGCTCCATCGCTTCGGTGAGCACGATTGAATCGCCCTCGATGCCGTACGAGCCATGCACGAGCTCGGACGCATTGAACTGCAGCAGACGGCGCGACAGTGTGGCCAGCGAGCTCTCATCCTTCGGAAGATCCATCACCTTCAGGCGCAACAGCACCACCGGCGGCGAGTAGTGCACGACGACATCCGCGTCGAGCTGCCCCCCGGGCTGCACCACCCACATGCCTGACTGGATCTCTACATGGCTGGCCCCGTCGACCGCGAGCCTGTCGAGGAAGCCTTCCAGATCCTCTTTCGTCACCATGCCGCACCTATCGGGAAACAGATCGTGAAATTGCGAACGTAGCGCGTATCCGATTGACACTACGGCGCGAGGCGAGCAGAGGTTTCCGCGCGTCGCAACGAGCCGTGGAGAACGAAGATAGCGCGAATGCGAACTACGCGACAGCGCGCCCGGGGCAGTGCTAGCGCGGGGCCGTGCGGATCTGGACGAGACGCTCCTTCGCGAGGCGTCGACCCGTCGGCGTAGCGGCGAGACCGCCGCCGGCGGTCTCGCGATACCGCACATCCATGTTGCGGCCGATCTCGCCCATCACGTCGATCACTTCGTCCACCGGAATTGCGAACTGGATCCCCGAGAGTGCCATCTCGATGCCGGCGAGTGCGAGCGCTGCACCCGTGGCGTTCCGGAAGACGCATGGCAGCTCGACGAGCCCGCCGAGCGGGTCGCAGACGAGTCCGAGCGTTCCCTGCATGGTGAGCGACACCGCGTGTCCGACCTGCGCAGGCGTGCCGCCGAGCATCTCCGTCGCGGCGCCTGCCGCCATCCCGGCCGCGGCGCCAGTCTCCGCCTGGCATCCGCCCTCCGCACCCGAGAGCGAGGCCCGCTCGGCGACCACCGCGCCGATCAGCCCCGCGGTGGCGAGGGCGTCGATCACTTGCTCGTCGTCGATCCTGCGATTGCGCGCGAGCCCCGTGAGCACGGCTGGAAGCACGCCTGCGCCCCCCGCGGTAGGTGCGGCGACAATCACGCCCATCGCCGCGTTCACCTCCTGCACGGCGAGCGCGCGCGCGAGCACGTCGCTGAACAGCGTGCCGGACATCGGTCCCGCATTCGATTTCGCGACGAGCAGCGCATCGCCGCCAACGAGACCCGACGCCGAGCGGAGATCGCCCTCGAGCCCGCGCTCGACAGCGCTGCGCATCACGTCGAGTGCGCGCTTGAGCGCCGTGCGGATGCTTTCGACCGTGCGCCCCTGATCCCTACTCTCGAGCGCGAGCGCCGTCGCGGCGAGCGTGCGTCCGCTCGCCTCGGCGTCCCGAATCGCATCCGCCAGCGATTTGTACATGCGTCAGCCCCCGACCTTGTCGAGCGTGCGCACCCAGTGCACCCAGTCGAGATCCTCGATTGCCGCGCGCGCGTCGTCGCCCGGAGGCTCATCGCACTCGATCACCATGAACGCATCGCCGCCGCGCTCTTTTCGCGTGAGCCGCATCGTGGCGAGGTTCACGGACTTCTCCGCAAGAATTCCCGCAATGCGTGCGACGGAGCCCGGCTGGTCTGCGGCGACGAGCACGATCGTCGGCAGATTGCCCGTGAGCTCCACAGGGTAGCCGTCGATCTCCGTGAGCCGGATGCGGCCAGCGCCGAGCGATGAGCCGATGACCGTCGCCTTCTGACCTGCGCGCTCGACGGTGAGGCGCACCGTGTTGGGATGCGCGTCGTCGGCAAGTGTGGTCTTCTCGAACCGAAAGTCGAGCCCTTCGCGCTCCATGATGTCCAGTGCGTCGCGCAGGCGCTCATCGTCCGGGCGAAAGCCGAGAAGCCCGCCGGCGAGCGCCTTGTCGGTGCCGTGTCCCTCGCCCGTACGCGCGAAGGAGCCGTGCAGCTCGATGCGCGCGTGCTCCGGCGTGCCGCCAACGAGCCCGCGCACGAGCAATCCGATGCGGCACGCGCCCGCCGTGTGCGACGATGACGGGCCCACCATGACGGGTCCGATGATGTCGAGAAGCGAGACCATCTCAGCCAGCCTTCTGCCGCGACGGACGCGCGAGTAGCGGGCGCAGGTAGTGTCCCGTGTGGGATCCCGAAACTTCGGCGACATCCTCCGGCGTGCCTTGTGCGACGATGTTGCCGCCGCGCGCGCCACCTTCGGGGCCCAGATCGATGATCCAGTCCGCGGTCTTGATCACGTCGAGGTTGTGCTCGATCACGAGTACCGTATTCCCCTTGTCGACGAGTCGGTGCAGCACCTCGAGCAGGAGACGCACGTCCTCGAAGTGGAGGCCGGTGGTGGGCTCGTCGAGAATGTAGAAGGTACGTCCAGTGTCTCGCTTGGAGAGCTCCGTCGCGAGCTTCACGCGCTGTGCCTCGCCGCCGGACAGCGTGGTCGCGCTCTGGCCGAGGTGAACGTAGCCGAGCCCGACGTCGAGCAGCGTCTCGAGCTTCTGCCGGATGCGCGGCTGGTTCTCGAAGAATGCGCACGCGTCCTCGACGGTCAAGTCGAGCACGTCCGCGATGCTCGCGCCGCGGAATCGCACCTCGAGCGTCTCGCGGTTGTAGCGCTTGCCCTTGCACACCTCGCACGGCACGTACACGTCCGGGAGAAAGTGCATCTCGATCTTTACCAGTCCGTCGCCCTGACACGCCTCGCAGCGGCCGCCCTTCACGTTGAAGGAGAAACGCCCCGGGCCATAGCCGCGGATCTTGGCATCTGGGAGCTCTGCGAACAGCTCGCGGATTGGTGTGAAGAGTCCCGTGTACGTCGCGGGATTCGACCGCGGCGTGCGTCCGATCGGACTCTGATCGATGTCGATGACCTTGTCGATGTGCTCGAGGCCCGTGATGCGATCGTGCTCGCCGGGAATCACCCGCGCGCGGTAGAAATGCCGCGCGAGCGTGCTGTGCAGAATGTCCTCGATGAGCGTGGACTTCCCGGATCCGGACACGCCTGTGATCGCGACGAACAATCCCAGAGGTATCTCAGCGGTGAGATTCTTCAGGTTGTGGGCGCGGGCACCCTCGATGCGGAGCTCGAAGCCGTTTCGCGGATCGCGGCGGCGCGACGGGATTGCGATCTTCATCTCACCACTGAGATACTTGCCAGTAAGCGAGGCCGGATTTCGCACCACCTCGTCGACCGTGCCCTCGGCAACGATCAATCCGCCATGCTTCCCGGCACCGGGACCCATGTCGATGACGTAGTCCGCCTCGCGCATCGTCTCTTCATCGTGCTCGACGACGATCACCGTATTGCCGAGATCGCGAAGCTGGCGCAGCGTCGCGAGCAGTCGCGCGTTGTCGCGCTGATGGAGGCCGATCGATGGCTCGTCGAGAATGTAGAGCACGCCGACGAGGCGGGATCCGATCTGCGTCGCCAGGCGAATGCGCTGCGCCTCGCCGCCCGAAAGCGACTCGGCTGCGCGGCCGAGCGTGAGATAGTCGAGTCCGACGTCCACGAGAAAGCGCAGACGCTCACGAACCTCCTTGAGAATCGGGCCCGCGATCTCCTTGTCGAGCCCGGGACGGCCGTTCTCGCGCACCGGCACGCCGTCGAAAAAGTGAAGCGCTTCCGTGATTGGAAACTCCGTCACCTCGCCGATGTTCAGCTCGTTGATCGTCACCGCCAGCGACTCGGGCTTCAGCCGTCTACCCTGGCACTCGGGGCACGGCGCCTCGATCATGAACTCCTCGAGCTCCTCGCGCACGCCGTCGGACGTGGTCTCGTTGTACCGGCGCTGCACGTTCGCGAGCACACCTTCCCACGCGCTCTCGAAGTCTCCGCGCGTGGCACCCGTGTCCACGCGGAACTTGGTCTTCTTCCCCGACGAGCCGTAAAGAATGAGCGCGCGGGTCTTCTGCGACAGCGTCCCCCACGGCGCGTTCAGGTCGAACTTGAACTGCTTGGCGAGCGCAGGGAGGATCGTCTTCCGCAGATGCCCGCTCGGTTCTCCCCACGGGAGAATGACACCCTCGAGAATGGAGACGCTCGCGTCGCCGAGGATGAGCTCTTCGGAAACTTCGTTCTGCACGCCGAGTCCGCCGCAGCGGGAGCAAGCGCCGAAGGGTGAGTTGAAGGAGAACTGGCGCGGCTCGAGCTCCGGGAGCGAGAGGCCGCACGTCGGGCAGCCGTAGCGCTCCGAGAAGAGCTGCGTGGCGCCCGTATCGTGCCGCACGACGTCGACGATGCCGTCGGCGAGGCGAAGGGCCGTCTCCAGCGAATCTGTCAGGCGGCCGCGATCCTCATCGCGAGCGACGAGCCGGTCGACCACCACCGAGATGTTGTGATTATGCTGCTTGCTCAGCTTGGGCGGATTCGCGAGCTCGACGGGCTTTCCGTCGACCGTCGCGCGCACGAATCCCTGCTTGCGCGCCATCTCGAAAAGATCCTTGAACTCGCCTTTGCGGCCGCGCACGAGCGGCGCGAGGACCTCAATGCGCGTGCCCTCGGGCCACGTGAGCACCGTGTCCGCGATCTGCGATGCGCTCTGACGCTGGACGGGCTCGCCGCACGTGGGGCAGTGCGGCGTACCGGCGCGTGCGTAGAGCAGGCGCAGGTAGTCGTAGATCTCTGTGACGGTCCCGACGGTCGACCGCGGATTGTGGCCGGCTGTCTTCTGCTCGATCGAGATGGCAGGGGAAAGCCCCTCGATGGCGTCGACGTCCGGCTTCTCCATCAGGCCGAGGAACTGCCGCGCGTACGCGGACAGCGACTCGACGTAGCGGCGCTGACCTTCGGCGTAGATCGTGTCGAAGGCGAGGGACGACTTCCCGGACCCGGAGAGTCCGGTAATGACGGTGAGCTTATCCCGCGGGATCGTTACATCGACATTTCGAAGATTGTGCTCGCGTGCACCGCGCACAATCAGCTTTTCTTCGGGCATCCCGGTAACTTCGCCAGCCGTGGAGAGGATGACAAGACAGACACATTCCGCAAGCGGGAGGGGCGCTTGCTGAACGCGGTCTGAATCGTCCTTAGATGCGGCCTGGTCCGCACTTACCCTCTCCCATCCGAGATGTCGCAGACTGATGCCCTGGTCGTGATGACCACGGTCGCAAGCGCTGATGAGGCAGTCATTCTCATCAACACCCTGCTCGAACGCCGCCTCATCGCCTGCGGCCAGATCGTGCCCGGTGTGCGATCGATCTATCGCTGGAACGGCAAGATCGCGGACGAGCCCGAGGTGATCGTCTACCTCAAGACACGAGCGGCGCGGCTCGAGTCACTCGAGGTGGCATTTGCGGAGCTGCACCCGTACAAGGTGCCGGAGCTTCTCGCGCTTCCGGTCACGGCCGGGCTCGCGAAATATCTCATGTGGATCAACGCTGAAACGTCGTTGACGCTCGCATGACCGCGGCATGACGAAACGGGAGTCGCTGGGCGCGGGCATCATCTTTCTCTGGCTCGTAGGGCTCGCCCTGCTCGCCAGGCGCGAGCTGTTCGTGGCCGAGCCGGAGCAGCTGAGGGAGGCCGCGCTCCTCGTGGTGCCGGGCACTGCGTACTACGAGGTGATGAACGGCGACGCGCGCGTGGGATGGGCATCATCGTCCATAGACACGAGCGCCACCGGCATCAACATGCGTGATGTGGTCGTGATCTTCTCGCCGGACTCCTCCTCCCGAACGAAGCGACTTGCGGCGCGCGCGCAGATCTCGCTCACGGCGGGGCTCAGGCTCAACGGCTTCACCTTTCAGCTCGGCGGCGATCACGGCCCCTACAAGGTGAGCGGCAAGATGAGTCAGGACACCGTGTTGGAGCTGATCACGGCGGCGGGAAAGACGCGGGCCGACACGGCGACCGTCGCTGTGCATCGCGCCGTGATGTGGCCCAGTACAGTGCCCCTCGCGCTCGCGCTTGCTGCGCGTCCGAAGGTGGGTGGCTCGTACAAGTATTCGATCTACGATCCGACCACGGGCACGCCGGAAGACATCCGGCTCACCGTCGGAGCGGAGTCGCTGTTCGTCGTCCCCGACAGCGCGAAGATGGACGCGGAGCGCGGCACGTGGGTCGTCGCGCACCAGGACACCGTGCGCGGCTGGAGGCTCGATACGGACGGCTCCTCTCTCGTGAGCGGCTGGATCGACGAACGAGGGCGGGCGATCGAGACGAAGCCGATGGGCACGTTCACGTTCAGGCGCACTGCGTACGAGCTCGCATTTCAGAACTGGTCGCTCGAGGCGAATCGCAGCAACGCCGCGAAGAACGCGCACCCCCCTTCGACTACCCGTTGATCACATGATAAAGCTGAAAGGGCTGACCAAGCGATACGGCACCTTCACTGCCGTGGATGCGATCAATCTCGAGGTGCCGCACGGGCAGCTCTTCGGCTTTCTCGGACCGAACGGTGCCGGGAAGACGACGACGCTGCGTATGATCGCCGGCATTCTGAGTCCGACGGCCGGCACAGTGCACATCAATGGCATCGATGTCGCGAAGGATCCGATCGCGGCGAAGGCGGTGCTCGGCTACATCCCCGACCGGCCCTTCATCTACGAGAAGCTCACGGGCGCGGAGTTTCTGCGCTTCGTGGCGGGGCTGTACGGACAGGACGGACCGGTGATCGAGCGGCGGATGACGGAGCTGCTCGCCCTGTTCGATCTGCTCGAATGGCGTGACGAGCTGGTGGAGAGCTACAGCCACGGCATGCGGCAGAAGCTCATCATCTCGAGCGCGTTTCTGCACAAGCCGAAGGTGATCGTGGTGGACGAGCCGATGGTCGGGCTCGATCCGAAGGCTGCGCGTATCCTGAAGGATCTCTTCATGGAGTACACGAAGCGCGGCCACACGATCATGATGTCTACGCACACGCTGGAGGTGGCGGAGTCGGTGTGCGATCGCGTCGCGATCATCCACGGTGGGCGCATCCGTGCCGCGGGAACGATGGACGAGCTCTATCAGAGCGTGGGCGCGGGCGCGAAGGGGCTCGAGGAGCTCTTCCTCAGGCTCACGGGCGAGAACGCCGCGCGCGAGCTGGTCGAGGTTCTCGATGCCTGAGGGCAGCAGCGCTCCGCGTCGACTGAGCGCCGAGGTGACGGGGCCACGCCGCGTGACGGGGCGGCAGGCCGTCATCGAGGTGGTCGAGAGTCCAACGGATCCGGCGCAGCGCGGCAAGCGGCCGAATCCCTCGTACCGGCATCTGCTGCGCGCGAAGGTGCTCACTGCCGTGAGCCGCGCATCGAAAACGGGCGAACGGAGTCACGGCTGGCGGTGGACCATCGTCGCCGCCATCGGGCTTCTCTTCTG
Organism: Gemmatimonadota bacterium; assembly: GCA_040006175.1. Classification (GTDB taxonomy): domain Bacteria; phylum Gemmatimonadota; class Gemmatimonadetes; order Gemmatimonadales; family Gemmatimonadaceae; genus FEN-1250. Next base: position 8,682 of record JBDTXN010000076.1, read on the forward strand.
GAGCGTCGTGCTGTTCGTGCTCACGCGCGTGCTCATGGTGTTTCGGAACACGCCCGAGATCGGTGCGCTGCTCGCTGGCAAGGTGCTGGGGCTGGTGTTCATCAGCTTCTTCATGATTCTGCTGCTCTCGAACATCATCACCGCGCTCTCCACGTTCTTTCTCGCGAAGGATCTCGAGCTGCTCGTGTCCTCGCCGGTGAACTGGCTCACGCTCTACGCGGCAAAGCTCACCGAATCGACGCTGCACTCGAGCTGGATGATCGCCCTGATGGCGGTCCCGATCTTCGCGGCGTACGGATGGGTGTATCAGGGCGGACTGCTCTTTCCGCTCGTTGCGATCGCGACGTTCTTGCCGTTCCTGATCATCCCGGGCGTGCTGGGCGCAGCGATCGTGATTCTGCTCGTGAACGCATTTCCAGCGCGGCGCACCAAGGACATTCTGAGCATCGTTGCGGTGCTCACGGGTGCGGGCGTGGTGCTCCTGTTCCGGCTCTTGCGCCCCGAGAAGTTCGCGAGGCCCGAGGGGTTGCAGTCGCTGGTGGACTTCATCGCGCTGCTGCGCACACCCACGGCGCCGTATCTGCCAAGCGAGTGGGTGCAGCGAACGATCATGTCGTCGCTCGAGGGGAAGACGGACTGGCTGGCGCTCTACCTGCTCTGGACGACGGCGGGCGCCGCGGTCGTCATGGGGTCGCTGCTGCACCAGAAGCTGTACACGTCCGGGTTCACGAAGGCGCAGGAGAGCACGCAGCGCTGGGTGCGCGGCCGCATCGTTCGGCGTGCGGGGCACTTCGTGCTGCAGCCGTTCGGCATCCTGCGGCGCGAGCTGGTGATGAAGGAGGTGCGCGTGTTCTTTCGCGACACGACACAATGGTCGCAGCTCATCCTGCTCGCTGTGCTCGTGATCGTGTACGTATTCAACGTGAAGTTCCTGCCCTTGAGCGGCGCGGGGATCACGACGTTTCTGGTAAACACGATTCCCTTTCTGAATCTCGGGCTCGCGGGATTCGTGCTCGCCTCCATCGCGGCACGATTTATCTTCCCTGCTGTCAGCGTAGAAGGGCGCACGCTTTGGCTGCTCAAATCGAGCCCGCTGCCCATGCGCTCGCTGCTGTGGTCGAAGTTCTGGATCGGCACGCTGCCGCTGCTGGTTCTGGCCGTGGGAATCATCGGCGTGACGGATGCGATGCTGCAGGTCACCCAATTCATCTTTCTCGTGTCGATCTTCACGATCGTACTGCTCACCTTCGCGATCGCGGGCCTCGCACTCGGACTTGGCGCCGTCTTTCCGCAGTACGACACGGAGAACGCCGCACAGATCCCTACATCGTTCGGCGGCCTCGTGTTCATGATGCTGTCGGCGGGACTCGTAGGCGGTGTGGTGCTGCTCGAGGCGCGCCCCGTGTATGGCTATCTCACAGCCGAGGCTTTCGGCGGCACACCGGACCCGGCAGACATGTATCTCGGCTTCGGACTGGCAGCGGCGCTCTGTCTCTTGTGCACCTTCGCGCCTATCAACATCGCGCTACGGCGACTGGAGCGGCTCGAGCTCTAACGGCTACGCCGCGAGCGTCTCCCCGCAGGCGCCGCAGTAGCGCGCGCCGATCTCGGTGACTTGCGCGTGGCAGTGCGCGCAACTCGCCGCCAGATATCGTCCGCAGGTCGAGCAGTAGATCGCATCCGGCTCCGGGCGCGGCCCGCACACGCTGCATCCGAGCTGGCGGCGGCGGTACTGCAAGATCACGGCTTCTACCGCGTCGCCTGTATCGCGACCGCCTCCCGACTCCTCGTCACGCATCGCGGCGACGGCCTCGCGCGTGTAGCGCGTCTTGAGCGCGGCGTAATCGCCGTCCGACAGCTTGCCAGTTTCGCGATCGAACTCGATCTCGCGCAGCGCCTGCACCGCCTCGGAGCTCGGCGTCTCGTCCCGGCGAATGGGAGCTCGGCGTGATCGCGGAGCGAGATCGCCGAACAGCGGGTAGAGCACGACGATCAGCGCCATCACGGCCAGCACAGCGCCGACGACGAGCGGTGTCACCGATCGTCGCTGCGCACGAGGGCGTCGAGTCGCGCCTGCTCATCCGGCGTCGCGTCTACGAGAACAGGGGAGATCGTCGGCGCGAGCGCAGGAGCGCGGAGACGCTTGAGCACCACGAGCACGAGCGCGATGCCCGCGGAGAGCGCGACGAACGGCGTGACCCACGCCGCGATGTCGAAGCCATTGGTGGGCGGCGCCATGAGCACGCGGTCGCCATATACGTTCTTGAAGGCCGCGATGATTTCCGGCGCGGAGTAGCCGCCGGCCACGAGCGCCATCACATCGCCATGCATTGCCGGCGACACCTGGCAGGAGAAGTCCGTCGTGCGGCACGTGTACACGTCGAGGTTGCAGCCGCACTGGCAATGAATGTGGTGCTCGAGCTCGTCGCGCTTCGCCTGGTCCATCACCGGCGTGCCCTTCGCTGCCAGTCGCACCGGCTTGTAGCGATCGGCCTCCATGGGCGCGTTCGCGGCGCCGGTGTTCGCCTGCCCCTCGCCCTCCTGCGCGCCCGCTGCGCGCGCGACGACCATCGCTGCCGCGCTGGCCGCCGACAGCGCGAAGAAGCGGCGGCGACTCAGTAGCGCGTTCGTCATGCCGACTGCTCCGCCGGCTGCAGCACGGTGGAGTAGCCCGCCTGTGCACGCCGACGTTCAGCCTGCGGCCACATGACGATCAGACCGCCGATCGCCATGATCAACCCGCCATACCACACCCACCACACGAGCGGGTTGAAGGTGATGCGCATCTCCGCGGTATCTTCGCCGATCACACCGGCGAGCACGACGTACACATCTTCGCGAATACCTTCCATGATGCCGACCTCGGTGGCCGGCTGGAACGTCGGCACCCCGCGGCTATCCATGTATTGGCGCTTCTCCGTCTTGATCACGCCGACGCGCTTGCCGTTGCGGAACGCGTCGAGCAGCACGGCCGTCGTCTGCCGATTGAGCTCGTCATAGCGCGACACACCCTGGCTCACGAAGCGCCACTGATTGCCGTACGGATCGGTCGCCTCGTACGTCTCGCTGCCCTTGAGCGTGACGTCGAACTCCTCCTTGAAGGCGAGTCCGGCGAAGGCGGCAAACAGGATCACGATTCCGACGTGCACGATGTAGCCGCCGTAGCGCCGGCGATTCCGCGCGACGAGCCGCACGAGCGCCATCACGGCATTCTCGCCATACATGCGGCGACGCGCGCCAACGCCCTTCCAGAACTCCTGGATGATCGTGCCAGCCACGAAGCCGCACAGCGTGTACGCGACGAGCGCGCCGAAGTCGCGCATGCCGAGCGCGAACAGTGCGGCGCCAGATGTGATACCGGCGAGGAGCGGGCCGGTGAACTGCCGCTTGAGATTCTCCGCGGACGCGCGGCGCCACGCGATGAGCGGCCCGATACCGGTGAGCGCGAGAAGCGCGAGGCCGAGCGGGACGTTCACTTTATTGAAGAACGGCGGGCCGACGGTGATCTTGTTGTTCGTCACCGCCTCGCTCAGAATCGGGAAGAGCGTCCCCCACAGAACGGCGAACGCGATCCCGACCAGCAGCAGATTGTTGAAGAGAAAGCTCGCCTCACGACTCACGAGGCTCTCGAGCTCCGCCTTGGCCTCGAGGTCGTTCAGGCGCGTCGCGACCAGATACGCGGTGACCGCGATCGAGATGACGAGAAAGCCGAGGAACCAGTAGCCGACGCTCGACTGCGCGAACGAGTGCACGCTCGAGATGATGCCGCTGCGCGTGATGAACGTGCCGAGGATCGCGAGCAGGAACGCGGAGACCACCAGCGTCACGTTCCACTTCCGCAGCATGCCGCGCTTCTCCTGCACCATGATCGAGTGGAGAAAGGCAGTATTCACGAGCCAGGGCAGGAACGAGGCGTTCTCGACCGGGTCCCACGCCCAGTAGCCACCCCAGCCGAGCTCCACGTACGCCCACCACATGCCGAGAATGATGCCCGTGGTGTTGAAGAACCACGACACGAGTGTCCAGCGGCGCACTGCAGCGAGCCAGCCGGCGTCGAGTCGTCGCGTAATCAGCGCAGCGATGGCGAACGCGAACGGAATGGCAGTTCCGATGTAGCCGAGGTAGAGATTCGGCGGATGGATTGCCATCCCGGGATTCTGCAGCTGCGGGTTGAGTCCCGTGCCGTCCGGCGGAATCCAGTCGAGCCGCTCGTAGGGATTGGAGCCGAAGCACAGCGTCATCACGAAGAAGAGCGTGATGGCGGAGAGCGTCGCGGTGACGTACGGCATCAGCTCGCGATTGCGCGAACGATTCGTCCAGACCGCGAGCGCGGAGTAGGCGGAGAGAATGAACGCCCACAGCAGGAGCGACCCCGACTGCCCCGCCCAGAACGCGGTGACCTTGTAGATCGACGGCAGGTTCGCGCTCGTGTACGACGCGACGTACCGGAAGGAGAAGTCGGAGTGCAGCAGTGCGCTCCACAGTCCAAGCGCTGCCAGCAGCAGAAAACCGAACGTCGCGTACGACGCGCGCTCGGCGCTCGCGATCAGCTCGGGGCGCTTGTAGTAGCCACCCGCAAATCCAACCGCCGTGCCCCAGGTCGCCATGAGCAGCGCGACCCAGAGAGATAGTTCACCGATGAGAATCATGAGTGCGACGCCGCAGGTGCCGATGTGTAGCCGGGCACGCTGCGATATTTCTCCGGGGCGTTTTCATAGCGCGATGCACACTTGGCGAGCACGGTCGTCGCGCGAAAGGTGCCGTCGTGTGCGAGTCGACCCTCGAGCACTACATCGACGCCATCAGTGAAGGTGTCCGGCGGCAGGCCGCGATAGGACACGGGATACACGTGCGCGCCGT
>JBDTXN010000077.1:0-13221 GCA_040006175.1 Gemmatimonadota bacterium
CAAAGCTAACTCGCAGTTCGGTCAGTCGGTGGCTGCGCCGATGCCCTGCTGCACCTTAGAGTTTTTGCGGCCATAGGTGAAGTAAATGATGATGCCGATGCCCATCCAGACGATGAGGCGAACCCACGTGTCCGACGGGAGCGCTGCCATCAGTCCTCCGCAGATCAGAATGCCCAGAATCGGCACGAGCGGAACCAATGGTGTCGAGAACGGGCGCACCATGTTCGGACTTCGACGGCGCAGCACAATGACTCCACCGCACACGATTACGAACGCCAGGAGCGTCCCGATCGAGACGAGCTCGCCGAGCAATCCAACCGGCAGAAATCCGGCAACGATGGCAGCGACGGTTCCGGTGACGATCGTCGTGACGTACGGCGTGCCGAACTTCGGATGCACCTTGCCGAAAACCGGCGGGAGCAGACCGTCGCGCGCCATCGAGAAGAAAATGCGCGGCTGGCCCATGAGCATCACGAGGACGACCGAAGCGAGTCCCATGATCGCGCCGATCTCGACGAGATACGTGAGCCACGACAGCGCCGGAATGTTCTCGAGCGCGAAGGCGACCGGGTGCGGCACGTTGAGTGTGGTGTAGTTCGCCACGCCGGTGAGTACCAGCGACATCAGGATGTAGAGAATGGTGCAGATACCCAGCGACAGCAGAATGCCGACGGGCATGTCCTTCTGCGGATTCTTCGCTTCCTGCGCAGCCGTGGAGACCGCGTCGAAGCCGATGTAGGCGAAGAACACGACGCCGGCCGCACGGACGATGCCGGACCATCCGTACTCCCCGAACTTGCCGGTGTTCGGCGGAATGAAAGGGTGCCAGTTGGCAGAGGTCACGTACTTCAGGCCGAAGCCGATCACCAGGAGCACGATCGCAATCTTCACGTACACGATGACGTTGTTGAATCGTGCGGATTCCTTGATGCCGACCACGAGCAAAGTCGTCATGGCGATGATGAGCGCCACGGCAGGAAGGTTGATGACGCCGCCCGGCACGCGCGTGAGCGTGTGTGTGCCCTGCACCGCGAGCGGCGCGGACATGAAGGCCGCCGGCAGATCGATGCCGACGCGATGGAGAAATGCGCCGAAGTATCCGGACCAGCCCACCGCGACGGTTGCCGCGCCGAAGAGATATTCGAGCACGAGATCCCACCCGATGATCCACGCGACGAACTCACCGAGCGTGGCGTAGCCGTACGTGTACGCGCTGCCCGCGATCGGAATCATCGACGCGAACTCGGCGTAGCAGAGTCCAGCGAAGAGGCAGCCCGCGCCGGCGAGAATGAACGAGAAGACGACCGCGGGCCCGGCGTGCAAGGCCGCCGCCGTGCCCGTGAGTACGAAAATACCCGCGCCGATGATTGCGCCGATGCCCAGCAGCGTCAGATTACTCGCGGAGAGAACGCGCTTGAGTGTATCCGCGCCTGTCTGTCCCGCTTCGTCCTGAAGCACTGCGATGCTCTTTCTGGCGAACAAACCCATGCAATTGTCTCCGGGCAAAGCGGGTGTGAGAGCGAACGACGCATCGGTTTGGCCGGGGGCGTCAACCCCGGTGGGGTGGAGCAACGTTCTACTGCGGTAGTACCGCTGTCAAGCACTGCGCATCGTGCGCGCGGATATTGCGACTCAGCCCGGCAAACGTTGCCTCCCGCTCCTCTTCACGCGATTCCCTGAATGGCTTCCGAGGATCTCTCCTCCGCTCCGACCTGCAATCTTCGAATGATCGGCGCCGCCCGGTACATTCCCCGGGCACAGTGGGACGCTCTCGCACGCCGCGGCTATCATCGACATGCGTGGTTCTCTGCCGCGGAGTCGAGCGGCGCAGAGCCCCGTCACGTGGGCGTCTTTCGCGGGAGCCAGCTCCTCGTCGTCATCCCCGCGTATCTCGAGAGGAAGGTTCTCGACGGAGATCCCTATTCGCGCTGGCTCGGGGCAACGAGTCGCATCGCGGCAACGCTCGGCGCGCCGTTGCGCTCGGCGCTCACGATCGGTGCGCCATTGAGCGCGAGCTCGGATGTGCTTGGCGATCGCGAGGTGCTCACCGATGCAGTACTCGATGAGGCGCTCGAGCTACTCGAGTCGGAGGCGAGGGCCGAGCGCGTGAAGGCGATCGTTTGGCCCTTTGTGGATGCGAATGCGACGCCGATTCGCGAAGCTGCTCGCCGCCGCGGCTTTCACGAAGGGCTCGCGACCTCCGGAGCCGTCATGGATGTGGACTGGACCTCTCCCCAGGAGTATCTCGAGTCCCGGCCCAAGGGCGTGCAGCGCACACTGCGCAACGAGCTCGCGTGGGTGCACGATCAGGGGGTGCACTTCACGTGGGAAAGCGACCTGCGTACGCACGCCGAGACTTTCGATGCACTCTATCGCGCGTCATACGTCGCCAGGAACGGACGAGTCGCCACCCTCGCGTTCAATTTCTTCCGCGAGCTCGCGGCGCAGTCTTCCGAAGGCGTGCGCGTGCAGTGCGCGTGGAAGGGCAAAACGCTGCTCGCGATGGGCGTCGCTCTCGATGCGGGCGGCAGGCTCGATCTCTGCCTGCGTGCCCAGACCGATGAGACACGAGACAGCCTGCTCACGCCACACTGCCTTTGCTACGATCCGGTCGCGGTGGCGATTGCGGAGGGGATCACCCGCATCGATCTCGGGCCGGGCGCCCTCGTCGCGAAGCTGCATCGGGGCGCGCGGCTGAATTCGCGTGTCACGCTCGTCCGCGGCCTCGCCCCCGCTGCGCGAGCTGCCGTGCGCGTGCTCACGCCTCTCACCAACGTGCGCAACCGCGCCAGGCACCGCCGGCTGCTCGAGCAGATCACCAGCAGCGCCTCCCCGTGATCACTCCCGGATCGTTCGAGGCTGGGACGTATGCCGCGCGCTACACCGAGTAGTTCGGCGCCTCGCGCGTGATGATGACGTCGTGCGGGTGCGACTCGCGAAGTCCGGCGGTCGTGATTCGCACGAACTCCGTCTCGGTGCGCAGCTCGTCGACATTCGCACAACCAACGTAGCCCATGCCGCTCCGAAGTCCGCCCACCATCTGGTAGATCACGTCACCCACGGGGCCCTTGTACGGCACTCGCCCCTCGATGCCCTCCGGGACCAGCTTCTTCGCGGAGAGCTCGCCCTCCTGGAAGTAGCGATCCGCGCTCCCGTCCTGCATCGCCGACAGGCTTCCCATGCCGCGGATCATCTTGAAGCGGCGACCCTCGAGCAGGAACGACTCGCCCGGACTCTCCTCCGTGCCCGCGAGCATCGATCCCATCATCACGCTCGACGCTCCGGCGGCCAGCGCCTTCACCACATCGCCGGAGTACTTCACGCCGCCGTCGGCGATTACCGGAATGTCGCCCGCGCCCTCCACCGCATCCATCACGGCGGTTAGCTGCGGCACGCCGACACCGGTGACGACGCGCGTCGTGCAGATCGATCCCGGACCGACGCCGACCTTCACCGCGTTCACGCCGCGCTCGACCAGCGCCACCGTCCCCGCGCGTGTCGCCACGTTGCCCGCGATCAGTTGAATCTCCGGAAGCATTTCGCGAATGACCGACGTCGCCTGCAGCACGCCCTCACTGTGGCCGTGCGCCGTGTCGATCACGAGCGCATCGACGCCCGCATCGAACAGCGCCCGAGCGCGATCCTTGTAATCACCGCCGGATCCCAGCGCCGCCGCCACGCGCAGGCGTCCGTGCTGGTCCTTGTTCGCACTTGGATGCTGCCGGCGCTTGTGGATGTCCTTCACTGTGATGAGACCGCCAAGCCGTCCCTCTGCATCGACCACCGGCAGTTTCTCGATACGATGCTTGCCGAGGATCCGCTCGGCCTCGTCGAGCGTGGTGCCCACGGATGCGGTGATGAGATTGCCCTTCGTCATCACCTCCTGGAGCGGGCGATCGAGCTGCCGCTCGAATTGCAGGTCGCGATTCGTGATGATACCGATGAGGCGGTTCTCGCCATCCACGATCGGCACGCCGGAGATCTTGAAGCGCATCATCAGCGCGTTCGCCTCTCGCAGCGTTGCCTCGGGACCCAGCGTGATCGGCTTCAGGATCATCCCGCTTTCGGACCGCTTCACACGGTCGACCTCGGCCGCCTGCCGGTCGATCGACATGTTCTTGTGGATCACCCCGATCCCACCAGCGCGTGCCATCGCGATCGCCATCTCGGACTCCGTGACCGTGTCCATGGCGGCGGAGACCAGCGGAATGTTGAGCGAGATTCCCGTCGTGAATCGCGACGCAGTGCTCACGTCCTTCGGATGCGTGACACTGTGTCGCGGTGCCAGCAGGACATCGTCGAAGGTGAGCGCGGGCTCGGCGCGCACTCGTGAGGCGCGGCCTTCGTCTTCGAGACGAGACGGCCCGCCCTCCGATAGAGCGGAGACAGCGGGCCGTGATTGGATGCGAGTAGAGGTTGCCATAGTCAAAAGTAAGGCACGATCACGAGAGAGTAAAGTGTCATTCGCGGGGCTCTGCGCTGGGCGAACGGAGCAGGGCGCGCGTGTCCGCGTGCGTCGAATCCGAGAGCACCTCGCGCGGAGACCCCTCCTCCGCGACGACCCCCTTCGCGAGCACCGCGACGCGATCGGCGAACGCCTCGGCGAAGTCCACATCGTGTGTCGAGATCAGGAGTGCGTGCCCCTCCTTGGCCAGCGCGCGGAGCACCTCCCCCAGGCTGCCGCGGCGCGCGGGATCGAGCGCGGAGGTCGGCTCGTCGAGCAGAAGCAGCGTCGGATCAGGTGCGAGCGCGCGTGCGATCGCGACGCGCTGGGCCTCGCCACCCGAGAGCTGCCTCGGGTACGCGCTGGCGCGATGCCCGACTCCGAGACTCGTGAGCAGCGCGGACGCCTCGGTCTCCGAGCGATCGCGCGCCCAGCCCAGTGCGTGGATGAGCGCGAGTGTCACGTTGTCCATCACGGTGAGATGCTCGAAGAGCGATTGCGACTGGAATACCATTCCCACGCTGCGTCGCAGCACGCGCAGCTTCGACTCTGGCGGCACGACCCCGGGTGTGAGCTCGAAGCCATCGACGGTTATCGACCCCGAGTCGAACGGGCCGAGCGCGGCGATCGCGCGGAGCATGGTGGTCTTCCCTGCTCCCGATGTGCCCATGAGTGCGCAGATCTCGCCGGGCGCGACATCGATGGTCACCCCGCGCAACACCTCCTGCGAGCCGCGCGATGCGCGCACGTTTCGCACATCGAGCGCCTGCGTCATGCGTGGCTCCATTTGCGCTCGAGCCGCCGTGCGAGTCGAGACAGCGGCAGCGACATGGCCAGGTAGATCGCGGCGCACAGCAGCCCGGGCACCACCCAGCTCCCGATGTTGGTGGCATAGATCGCGGTCTGCTTCGTCAGCTCGACGACGGTGATGACGGACACGAGCGACGAGTCCTTGAGCAGCGCAACGAAATCGTTGGTCATCGGCGCAAGCGCGAGCCTGAGTGCCTGCGGCCCGCGTACGAGGCGAAGAATCTGCGCCTCCGAAAGCCCGAGCGTGCGCCCCGCCTCGAGCTGCGACCGCGGAATCGCCTGGAGCGCGGCCCGATAGATCTCGGATTCGTAGGCGGCGTAGTTGAGCCCGAGCCCGAGCACCGCTGCGAGAAACGCGGGGAGCCGCACGATTCCCGAGAGTCCGTAGTAGAGTACGAAAAGCTGGAGCAGCACCGGCGTGCCGCGAATCACCTCGACGTAGATGGCGAGCGGAGTGCGGAGCACCCGCGACCCGTACACGCGCCCCGCCGCCACCGCGATGCCAACGGCGACGGCAAGCGCCATCGCGAGACACGAGAGCAGGAGCGTGATCGCGGCCGCGCGCGCGAGCGCTGGAAGGTACGAGCGCACGCTGCGCACACCCTGCGCTGCACTCGCCGTGTTTCCCCCACTCGAGTCCGCGAGCACGCGCGCGAAGTACCGCGCCTCGCTGTCGTTCCAGACGTTCCATGCGCGAAGAGTCTTCTCGAGCGAGCCATCGCGCATTCGTGCGCGCAGCACCGCGTTCACCGAATCGCGCAGCGCCGTATCGGCGCGCGCGAGGACGGCAACGTAGTGCCCGGTGGCCACCGGCACAGGCTGAATGTAGAAGCCGCTCGTGCGCTTGAGCGAACGTTCCGCGATGATGTTGTCGAGGAGCACGGCCTCCACGCGGCCGGAAACGAGATCGCTGTAGGGATGCACGTCGTCATCGTACGAGATCGCCACCGGACCGCCACGCGGTTGCAGGTCGAGCAGCATCTGATACGCACCCGTGCCGCCGAGCGTGGCGACACGTTTCCGCGCGAGGTCGGCGAGTGTGCGGTAGCGAGCGCTATCCGCAAAGCGAACGGCGAGCACCTCGCGAAACTCGAAGTACGGGATCGACACCGCATGCCTCGCGCGCAGCTCGGGGCGATCCTCGACGCCGGACATCCCGATGGAGAAATCGCCGCGCTCCACCGACGCCTCGATCGATGCCCATGCTACCTGTACGAAGACGGGATCGTGGTGCAGCGCCTGCGCGATCATCGACGCGATCTCCACATCGAAGCCGCGCACCTTCGCCGGATTCGCCGGATCGGCCTCTACGAACGGCGCACCGCCCTCGGCGTCACCGCCCCAGCGGAGCGGTGAGTGCACGGCGCCTGCAGGTGCGCAGGCGCCGGTGGCGAGGACGGTGAAGAGCGCCGCAAGGCGGCGGCGGAGGAGCTTCGAACTATCCGCCGTCGTGGCGTCTATCGAGCGACTTTCCGAAGGCGGCGGCGGATGCCGCGCGGGAGGAAGAACGCCGCCGCAGCGATCACTTCTTGCAGCGCACTCGGATGCAGATCCTCGATCGCGCCGTCCCAGTGGTCGCGGATGACGCGCATGCCGGCACTCGCGATAAGCCGGCGCACCGCGAGCGCGAGGATGAACACATCATCGACCTGCCCGACGAACGGAATGAAATCAGGTATCAGATCGATTGGCATCACGACGTACGCGATCGCGACCCCGAGGAGGACCTTGTCGAGCGCGGGAACGCGCGGATCGGTGAGCAGCCCACCCATGAGCCGCAGGTAGGACGGGATCTGGGAGATGGTGCCGAGGAGCGTGCGCTTGGCACCCGTACGGGGAGCGGAGCCGCGCCGGCGTGATCGCGTGCTCGAAGCGTCGGCGGTGCTGGTAGTCGCGGTCACGTCGTGGTGCCTCCGGAAGAATCGGCCGGCGGTGCGGCCGGCGGTGATGTCGGCGGAGCGGCGGTGGGCCGCTCGGTCGTGGCGCGCGAAACGTTTCTCTGCGCCGCGTCGACCACATCACTTGCAACTGACTTGCCAGCGGCAGCCACGCCGGAAAGCACCCCCATCGCCTTGTTCATGAGACCCATCGTCTCCGCGATGGTCGACGCCGACACGCGTCCCGCTCGCAGCGTGTCCTCCACTCCTTCGGCGAACCTCTGCAGCGCGTTCGGGGCTTGCGCCGTCCGCTCCGCGTACTTCGACTCGAGGAACTCCACGTAATCGAGGAGTTGGTACCCGCGCTCGTCGGGGAGCGACTCGATCGTGCGGGCGATACGATCGCGGAGGGTGGGATTCATGGCAGGCTGATCGTTGGAATGAACAAACGTGGCTCCGTGTGATTTACCACGCTGGTCCGGAAACGGCTACGCCTCTCGCGAACAGCGAGAGGCGTAGTGGTGAAGCAGCTGCGCGATCGCGTTTACGTCAGGAGCGTCCCCAGCGCGCGCGTACGCCGCGCGCGTCGACGTGAGCGAAGGGTCCGTGCACCGAGTTGCCGCGATACACGCCCACGCCGCCGATCAACTCGGGGTGAGCCGCCTCGACACGGTCGACGGCATCGCGAATCACCTTGGCGTCGCGCGAGTCCACGCGTCCATCGTGATTCAGGTCGTCCATCCTGCCGCTACCATTGTTGTCGACGAAGACGTCGGCAGCATCGCCGTACTGGTGACGGCTATCGCGAGCCCGGCCGCCCTCGCCCACGCCCTGGCGATTGTACTCGGGCGTCCGGAAGCCGGACATGACCGCGAGGTGCTCGACGCGAACTCCGTGTGCGTTCAGATCCTCGATCACGAGCTCCAGCTTGTCGATCAGACGCTCGTTGAGCACGAGATACTTCGGCCAAGTATCCTGCTGGTCGTGTGTGAGGAAATCGGCGAGACGGAAGTGATCGGAGACGAAGGTGCTCTCGTTCTCTGCCGTAACCTCGATGAAGCCGTTCGGGTTCGCGTACTCCACGGATTCGCTCGCCCTGCGCTCATGTGGCCAGTTGCCGATCCGATAGGAGCCGATCCGCCCTGCCTGCTTGGCCGAGAATGGCAGCATCGTGATGAGCGAGAACGGACGCGATGCGTCCATCAGCGGGTGCACGCCGAGAACGTCCAATGCGCTGTCACCGAAGAGCTGGGCAAGGATCGGAATGCCGATCGTAGCGCTGCCACGGGCAACGAATCGCGCGCGAAGCTTACCGCTGAGTCCGACGAGCGAGTCGAGGAACGCGAAGGCCATCGGCTTGGCCGGCGCGGCGATAGCGGGCGCGACGGCAACGGGAGGGATGGTGGCTTTGGCGGCGACGGAGTGCTCATCCAGCTCGAACGACGCGCCTGCGGCGACGCCGACGAACGACAAGCTGGCAATGACTCCGAGAGCGCGTGCCTTGTACAGGCGAGCGCGGGTGGTGGATTGCTTCACGGGATGCCCTCCCTGGCAACCAGACGGACGACGCTTCGTCGCCTCTTGGTTTTGCGTGTTGGCGGAGGCCAACGTGCCCTTTTACAAGGAGTCCTCGGCCCCGAAAGGGCCCAGGCGTCAACAGACCTATGTTACAATAGACGCTGCGGACGTGATACTGCAACCCGGTGCTTCAAGCATCCCTTGACTGGCCAGACGGTCAGTAGATGAATACTGCCGTGCCGACGGGAACCACGCTGTAGAGGTACGCGATGTCCTCGTTCCTCAGGCGGACACAGCCGTGACTGACTGCCTTTCCGATCGAGAGTGGCTCATCCGTTCCATGCAGAGCGTAGCCGTCCCCCATGTTCAGCCTGTGACCGCCCAGGGTGCCCTTGTATTTGCGCTGGTTGGTGCCGTAGGGAGGCATGATGATGTTGCCGCTGGCCGTGATCTCGTGACCCTCCTTGGCCTCGAGGGGTACCTCCAGACCGTCGGGCTGACGCCGAACGACATCATTCCCGTCCACCGCGATCATGGTTCCGTCGCCTACCGGAATCGCCTTTTGCCGGTCCAGCGCGAGGATGCCCAACCCCTTCTTCTTGGCCTGCTCGACGTAGTGCCAGTCGGGCGGCACCCAGACCGGATCCATCTCCTTGCTCTGGACCACCAGCCGGCCCCGCGGCGTGTCGAACTTGAACTCCTGGCGCGTCCCGCGCTTCTGAACCAGCGTCTTTCCGCTGCCCACCGCCACTTGCGTGGTATAGAGCGTCGTGTCCCCGAACTTGTACCAGAGCCGGCGATCGGCGATGCTCACGACGATGTACGGCTTGGTGGACGTGCTGTCCGGCTCCGTCGCCAGCATTGTCTGAAGCGAGTCCGTAACCGTTCCCGCCTTTCGGCTCACGTCGTCGAGCAGCTCCCAATTCCGGTTGAATACGATGCGGTTGATGTCGCGCTGAAAGCGCACCCGGAGCGTCGAGTACACGAGTGCGCCGCTCGCGATGCCCAGCGCCAGCGTGATCCCGAGCGCGCCCGCCATCCACTTCCACCCGCCGCTCGCCTGTTCCTGTTGCGGAAACGCGAGCTGTGGGCGATTGGGGCGAGGTGCCGGTGACGGAACGCCTTCGTTGGGTATGCTCATGTCCCTCGAATGAATCGGCTCTCGAGCCGCCGTTCAATAAAAATAAACAACTGTGCCGCGCTGGAGATTGGGCGTTACGGCCCGCAGATCCTCGGAGCTCACCCGAATGCTCCCTGGCAGGACGTACGCCGAGTCGTTGAGGGGGCCGACGGTGGGCATCGAATAGATCACCGCCCCCCCATTCAGGACGACCGCCACCGGTCCGAGAGCACCAACCTCCGCGCTCGACGCGGGGCGCGTCAGCCCACGGTCGGCGTAGACCCACGCCGGCACATCCCACGCGTCGGTTGGGCCGAGTATGCGCTCGACCGTGCGCGTCCCCCGAGGCGTGGCGAGGTGCACCGTATCGCGCCCCGCGCCCACGCGCTTCTCGGCCGCCACCTCCACGCTCATCTCGCGCAAGAGCGCACCGTCGCGCTCCAGATACATCTTCGCGCTGTCCACGGCGACCGCGAGGTGGATCTCCTTGTCGATCTTCGCCTGACGGCGCAGGAGCTCCATCATCATGGCGAGCCGCTTCTCGTTTGTGTTCGTGACCGCGTCGCTCCGGCGGCGCTCGAACTCACTCATCCCGGCGCGGAGCCGCTCGACCTCGCGCTCGTACGTGTCGCGTTTGTAGAGCACCCAGCCGTCGATCGCGAGCAGGCCGACGATGACGACCACGATCGCCGCGGTGAAGGTCCGGTGGCGGCGACGGAATTCGGAGAAGGACATCACAGAGGATTCGAGGAGACGGCGACGTACCGCCGCCGGGCGCCGTCAGCGCGGGACGATGCGCAGAACATCCAGAATTGGTACCCCTGACGGCTCGCTTCGACCCGCGCGCACGCGCGCGAGCACGAGGATGTTGCTGAGCGGCTGCAGCGCCTTCGCATTCGCAACGAGGGCAGCAGGGAGCGCCAGATACAGCAGCGAGCTCTCGCTCCCGGGTCCGCGCGCAAGAAGATACGGCTCTTCGGGCGAGAGACCTTTTCGAAGCGGATCCGCTTGCTGCACTGCGATCGTCTGCACGACCCAGCGCACCGTCGAGCCCTTGTAGTGATCCGGATCGGAGCGCAGATCCGCGGCGCTCACCGCGCTCACGGACGAGCTGTCGACTGGAACGAGCTCGCTCTCGCGCACCCAACCCTGCAGCTCCACGCGCGCCCAGCCATGATCGCGCGCAACGATGCGAACGCGCGCGGCGGAGTCCGCGGAGCCGGCGGTCTTTCCGTCCGGCGCATCGCGCAGCACGATCGGGTGTGACGCGGCGAAGTCGCCAAGCGCGAGCGCGTCGGTGCGTTGGGGCGCGGCGGGCGGCGCGGGCGTGGGCGCGGCAGCTGGCGCCGGCGCCGCTGCGGGCGCAGTGCGCGGCGGCAGTGCGGCCACTTTCTGCGGTGCGCTCGGTGCCGCTGTCTTGCGAGCAGGCGCGCTGGCCGCGACCGTCACCTTCGGCAGCTTGAGCTCGCGCGTTTGCACCCACGCGTCGCGCTTCACGCGATACCACTCGCCGCTCGCGGAGACGCGATCCACCGACACGCCATTCTCGATCACCGCCACGACCGGCGCCGACGACTCCGCGCTCGCGCGCAGCGCCGCGCCGCTCGGCGCATCGATCGTGATCGCATTCTTCTTCGCGCTCACGACGCTCTTGTGCAGAAAACCTTCGATCGTCACGGCCGTCCAGGCAGACTTCGTCGCACCGGTCTTCAGCGACGCACCCGCGTGCATCGTAGCCACCAGCTTGCCGTCGGGAGCGGACCGCACGACCGTTGCCGTCGTGGCGGTCGCCTGCGCGTGGACCGCCGATGTGAGGAGCGCGCACAGAAGCACGAGCGAATTACAGCGCATCGCTGGATGGAGAATGTGGGGGCGCGTACATTTCCGAGGCTGGGGTCGCGCCGCAGTATACGTTCGAACTCTCACTGAGCAAAGATGTCGACACCGCGCAGACGCCCGGTCGTTCTGCTTGTGCTGGATGGTTGGGGATACCGCAAGGAACGGGATGGAAATGCGATAGCAATGGCACGCACGCCAACGTGGGACGCGCTGTGGACCGGTACATCGCGCACACTGCTCAGCGCATCCGGACTTCCCGTTGGACTGCCTGAAGGCCAGATGGGAAACAGCGAGGTTGGCCATCTCAACCTCGGCGCCGGCCGCGTGGTGCCGCAGGACCTCGTGCGCATCAACGGCGCGATCGACGACGGTTCCTTCTTCCGCAACGACACGCTGCTCGAGACGTGCGCCGCCGTACGTGCGAGCGCAGGCACGCTGCACCTCGCGGGGCTCATAGGCAATGGTGGCGTTCACGCCGTCGACAAGCACCTCTTCGCGCTGATCGAGCTCGCCGAGCGTGAGCACGTGCCGCACGTGGCGATCCACGCGCTCCTCGATGGTCGCGACACGCTGCCGCGATCGGCGCTCGGGTTCATGGAGGAGCTGCTCGCGCGCGCAAAGGGGCGCGCGGAAGTCGCCTCGGTGGGCGGCCGGTATCACGGCATGGATCGCGACCGGCGATGGACACGTACGGAGCTCTGGTACGGCGCGATGATGCAGGGTGTTGGGCCACGCGAGCCGGACGCCCTCTCCGCAATCCGTGCCGGATACGAGCGCGGCGAGAGCGATGAGTTCATGAAGCCCGTCGTCATCGAGCGGAACGGGGAGCCAATCGCGACGGTACGAGAGGGCGATGCCATCATCCTCTTCAACTTCCGCGCGGACCGCATGCGGCAGATCACGCGTGCGCTCATCGAGGAGCCCTTCGACGGCTTCGACATTCGCGGGCGCCCTTCGATCCCCGTCGTCACGATGACGCAGTACGACGAGACGTACGATCTTCCCGTCGTCTTCCCGCCGTTCACGCTCGCGCGCGTGGTGGCCGAGGTGATCTCGGCGTACGGCGGAACGCAGTTTCGGTGCGCGGAGACCGAGAAGTACGCGCACGTGACGTACTTCTTCAACGCGGGCGTCGAAACACCGTACAAGGGGGAGGTGCGCGAGCTCGTGCCGAGCCAGAAGGTGGCGACCTACGATCTCGCGCCCGAGATGAGCGCGTACGGCGTGACGGACGTGCTGACGAAGGCGATCACGTCGCGCGACTACGATTTCATTCTGTGCAACTACGCCAACGGTGACATGGTGGGACACACGGGCGTGATCCCAGCTGCGGTGAAGGCCGTGGAGACGGTGGATGAGTGTCTCGCGCGCGTACTCGCCGCGGCGCAGCGCGCGAACGCGCGGGTGCTCGTGACGGCGGATCATGGCAACTGCGAGATGATGATCGACCCGGCCACAGGTGGACCGCACACAGCACACACGACGAACCCGGTGCCACTCGTGATCGTCGACCCGGATGGCGATCGTGCGCTCCGCGACGGCGGCGCATTGCGGGACGTGGGACCGACGGTACTGGCGATGCTCGGCGTGGAGAAGCCCACCGAGATGACCGG
>JBDTXN010000078.1:0-13118 GCA_040006175.1 Gemmatimonadota bacterium
ATCAACGCGTACAGCGTCGGGATCGACAGCCTCGAGTGGATGAGCCCCGAGACCAAGACGCAGGCGAAGGAGAAGCTCGCCCACTTCAAGGTGAAAATTGGCGCGCCTGACAAGCCGCGCGACTACTCCGCGCTCGCGATCAAGCGCGACGATCTGTTCGGCAACGAGGTTCGCTCGCGCGAGTTCGAGTACGAGGACATGGCGACGCGCCTTGGCAAGCCGGTGGACAAAGGTCGCTGGGGGATGACCGCGCCGACGGTGAACGCGCAGTACAGCTCGATCGCGAACGACATCACCTTCCCCGCCGCGATCCTGCAGACGCCGTTCTTCAACGTGAACGCGGACGACGCAGTGAACTACGGCGCGATCGGCGCGGTGATCGGCCACGAGATCGGCCACGGCTTCGACGATCAGGGTCGCAAGTCCGACGGCGAGGGCAATCTGCGCGACTGGTGGACTGCCGAGGATGCGAAGGCGTACGAGACCCGCACCTCGAAGCTTGGCGCGCAATACGACGCGATCACGCCGATAGATGATCTGCACATCAACGGCAAGCTCACCATGGGCGAGAACATCGGCGATCTGAGTGGGCTCGCCCAGGCCTATCGTGCGTACCGGATCTCGCTCAACGGCAAGGAGGCGCCGGTGATCGACGGCCTCACGGGCGATCAGCGCTTCTTCATGGGCTTCGCGCAGATCTGGCGCGGCAAGATCCAGCCCGACGCGCTTCGCCAGCGACTGCTCACCGATCCGCATTCCCCGGGGGACTATCGTGCAATGGTGCCGCTCATCAACAACGACGCATTCGAGGCGACGTTCGACGTGAAGCCGGGCGACAAGATGTATCTCGCGCCCGCGGACCGCGTGAAGATCTGGTAGCAGGTGCGCCGTAGAGCACGCTACCGTAGAACGAATACTCCCCTTGCGTGGCGATGGGAGGGAGCCTATGCTCCTTCCCATCACTGCACGGTGGAGACGATGGCAGACATCGATGTTGGTCTCATGCGCGGCACGCTCGACCTCCTGATCCTCAAGGCACTCACCTGGGGGCCCCGGCACGGCTACGGCGTCGTCGACTGGATCGAGCAGGCAACCGGTGCGGCGCTGCTCGTAGGCGAGGGCACGCTCTACCCTGCCCTGCACCGACTCGAGGCACAGGGCTGGATCGAGGCCGAGTGGGGCCTCTCGGAAAACAATCGCCACGCGAAGTTCTACAAGCTCACGGCGACCGGCCGCGCGCAACTGCGCACCGGGCTCTCCACCTGGCAGCAGTTCGTCGAGGCAGCCTCGCGCGCGCTGCACGCGGGCGCCTCACCTCGCACGGCATGAGCGAGCGCGGTGGCTGGACGCGCGTCTTCCGGATCGGCGTCGGCGCCAGGCACCTCGAGCGCGACGTCGACCAGGAGCTCGACTTCCACATCGCCATGCGCATTCAAAAGCTCGTCGCCTCCGGTCTTCCGCACGACGCCGCGCGCGCGAAGGCGCTGGAGCGCTTCGGCGATCTGCGCACGGTCCGCGACAGCTGCCTCGACATCGACCATCAACGGGAACGCGCCATGCGACGCACCAGCTATCTGAGCAACCTGCGGCAGGACGTCTCCTACGCACTCCGCACGATGCACCAGAACGTGGGATTCACCGCCGTGGTGCTGCTCACCCTCGCACTCGGTATCGGCGCGAATACCTCGACGTTCACGCTCATCGACGCACTCGTGCTCCGGAGCCTTCCCGTGCCGCATCCGGAGCAGCTCGTGACGATCGGCGATCCGGCGCGCGTTGGCGGTCTCTCGCAGGGCACGCCGCGCAACGACATCGCATCGTATCCGCTCTATGCGGACGTACGCGATCAGACCAGACTGCTCTCGGCCGTCTATGCATCGGGACGGGCAGCCCGCCTCGAGATGCTGGCGGATGCGGGGCAGAAGGAGCCGGAGCATCCGCGCGGACGATTCGTCTCGGGGAATTACTTCGCCGTGCTGCAGGTGCCCGCCGCCTTGGGACGCACCTTCTCGGCCGACGAAGACCGATCGCCCGGTGCCGCGCCCGTGATCGTTCTCTCATACGGCTATTGGATAACCCGTTTCGCGGGTGATCGCTCAGTCGTGGGACGCTCGGTTCGGCTCAACGGAGTGCCGCTCACCATCATCGGCGTTGCTCCACGCTCCTTTCCCGGAGACATCGTCGGGCAGCGAACGGATCTCTGGATCCCGATCATGGAGCAGCCCGCGCTCATGCCCCACGCGCCCGCGCTCACCGACCGCGAGACGAGCTGGATTCTCATGATGGGCCGTCTCCGTCCGGGCGTGACGCTCGCGCAGGCGCGCGCCGAGCTGACTTCGATCGAGAATCGGTCGCTCATCGAGAATTCGCCGACCAAGGAGCGCGCGAGTGTCGAGAGCAACGTGCGCGAGAAGCCCGTGCAGGTGAAGTCCGGCGCGCGAGGTTTCTCCTACTATCGTCGGCTGCTGGCCGCACCGCTCTTCATCCTCATGGCAGCAGTGAGCATCGTGCTGCTCATCGTTTGCGCGAATCTCGCGAACCTCATGCTCGCGCGAGCCTCGGCGCGCGGGCGCGAGATGAGCGTCCGCATGGCACTGGGCGCAAATCGCGCGCGACTGGTCCAGCAGCTTCTGACCGAGAGCTTCCTACTCGCCGTCGCAGGTGGCGCGCTTGGCGTCCTCCTCGCGGTATGGGGAAGTGCCGCGTTGATCGCTTTGACGGGGGGCGCGCAGGTCGATTCGAAGCTCGATGGACGCGTGCTCGCGTTCACGGCCGTGCTGTCGCTCGCGACCGCCGTCCTCTTCGGGCTCGTGCCGGCGCTGCGGGCGACCCGCGTGGAGCTCGCGGCAGCGCTGCGCGCCCAGGGGCGCGGCGTCTCCAATGCGGAGCGAGGCACAGGCCGTTTCGGATTGGGCAAGATGCTGGTGGTGGCGCAGGTCGCGCTGTCGGTGCTACTCCTCGTGGGCACCGGCATGCTCGTGCGCAGCATGCAGCGCCTGCAGACCACCGATATCGGCGTCGCGCGTGACCGGATCTTGATGGTCGAAGTCGATGCGCAGCGCGCAGGCTACAAGGATGCGCGTCTCGTGACACTCATGCGCGAGATGCTCGCGCGGGCGAACGGAACGCCCGGTGTCGTGTCGGCAACCCTCTCCGAAAACGGCATCTTCTCGGGAACGGAATCCGGCACGAACGTGCGTGTGGAGGGCTTTACCGCGCAGTCGGATGAGGACAGCTCGATCGCGTACGACGACGTTGGACCGGGCTACTTCGCGACGCTGGGAGCGCGCATCGTCGAGGGGCGCGAGTTCGACGCGCGCGACAACGAGACGGGGGCCAGGGCGGCAGTGCTCAATCAGACCGCCGCGCGATTTTTCTTTCCGCATGGCAGCGCGCTGGGCTCTCACATCTCGTCGGATAGCTTGACGTACGAGATCGTCGGTGTCGCGTCGGATATCGAGGGGCAGGATCTGCGCGCGAAACCGTCGCGTCGCGTCTACATCCCCGTGTTTCAGATTCCCGAGAAACCCGGACACTTTTCGCTCGAGGTCCGGACCTCGGGAGAGCCCGGGCATTTGGGCGAAACGCTCCGTCGCTCCCTCGCCTCGATCGATCCGACGGTGTTGCTGAACGCCCAGACGCTATCGTCGCAAATCGAAGACTCGATCTCGCAGGACAAGCTCGTGGCGCGTGTGGTGAGCGTGTTCGGCATCCTGGCGCTGGCGCTGGCCGCGCTTGGACTCTACGGCGTCATGACGTACGCGACGACGCGCCGCACAAGCGAGTTCGGCCTGCGCATGGCACTCGGCGCTGAGCCGTCGAACGTGCTGCGCCTCGTGCTCGGCGAGGCCATGCTGCTCGTGATTGGGGGGGTGATGGTGGGAATGCCTGCCGCGCTCGGTGCGATGCAGCTCGTCAAGCACCAGCTGTACGAGATCGGGCTGCTCGACTGGCCATCGATCGTGGTCGCACTGGTGGTCCTCGGCGCCAGCGCCGCACTTGCGGGCTACTTCCCGGCGCGACGTGCGGCGCGCGTTGGCCCACTCGTCGCGCTTCGCGACGCGTAGAGCGATATTCCCTGTACGGATGCCAGACGTACAGGAGACAGATCATGGCGAGTCGCTCATACCGCATGCGTGTCGGATTGTCCGAGCACGACATGCAGCGCGCGGAAGAGGGCAAGTGTTACAGGGCCGAACCATCCGAAGACAAGTTCGGCCATAAGACCGATCTTCTCGACCTGCTCGAAGGGGATGGGACGCCGGTGGCGATCTTCGTTCCAAGAAGCCACGTCGAGGCGTGCGAAGAATGAGCTCCGATCGCGAACCGCTCTGTCCCAAGTGCGATCGCCCGATGGAGCGCGGCTTCATTGCCGACGTCGCTTATGGGCAGGTGCTGCAGAGCAACTGGACCGCCGGCACGCCCATCCGGCGCTAGTTCGTCGGCGGCGTCAAGTGGCAATTCGGGAGCGCGCGCCCTATCGTAACCTATCGGTGCACGGGCTGCGGCTTCCTGGAATCGTACGCCGCGTAATCCTGACAGGCTCCAACTCTGGACGCCCCAATATCATGACAAAACCCGATCTACTCCGCGAACAGCTTGCGCGTTTCGTCGACTTCGGCGACGCGCACGTCACGATCGAATCAGCGCTCGCCGATCTCGATCCGGCTCTCCGTGGCAAACGACCTCCAGGTCTGCCTCATTCCCCCTGGGAGCTGCTCGAGCACCTCCGCATCACGCAGCACGACATTCTCGATTTCTGCGTCAATCCGAAGTACGAGGAGATGAAGTGGCCGGACGATTACTGGCCCAGGGAGGCCGCACCGCCAACGCCGAGCTCGTGGGACGAGAGCGTGGCGAGCCTCATGAAAGACCGGGAAGCACTCCGTGCACTCTCGAGCGATCCGGCGATTGATCTGGTCGCGTGGATTCCGCATGGCAAAGGCCAGACATATCTGCGCGAGCTGCTCCTCGTGCAGGATCATCATTCCTATCACACCGGACAGCTCGTTCTCGTTCGGCAGGCGCTCGGCGCGTGGCCTCCGGCGAAGTAGCGCATGAGTGATGGGCGGCGCCGTGCGTTTCTGACGGCCGAGTGGCGCTACCTCGTGATGCGCAACTACGATGTGGATCCGGCGGTTCTGCACGCGCTCGTCCCGAGACATACGGTGCTCGATCTCTTCAACGGTCGGGCGATCGCAAGCATCGTTGGTTTCCGTTTCCTGCGGACCCGCGTGCTCGGCGCCCCGATTCCCTTCCATCGCAACTTCGACGAGGTGAATCTCCGCTTTTACGTGCGACACACGACTCCCGAAGGCGAAGTGCGGCGCGGTGTTGTCTTCGTGCGCGAGCTGGTGCCGCGCGCCGCGATCGCGGCGGTGGCGCGCCTCGCCTACAACGAGCCGTACTGGTCGCTGCCGATGCGGAGCACCGTTCCGCGAGCGCAGGTAGAAGATCCGGGTCTCGTCTCCTACGAATGGCGAACAGGGTCGCGCTGGCAGCACGTCGCCGCAACAACGAGCGGGCCGCCGGTGCTGCGCGATCCGGATTCCGAGGAGTCGTTCATCACCGAGCACTTCTGGGGATACACACGCCAGCGTGACGGCGGCACCGTCGAGTACGAGGTGAAGCACCCGCGGTGGCGGGTGTGGGCGGCACGAGACTCAACGTTCGATGCCGATGTGCCGCGCCTGTATGGATCGTCGTTCGCGCGCGCGCTTTCCGCTGCGCCGGTGTCTGCGTTCGTCGCAGAGGGGTCGCCGGTGACGGTCTATCGGCCACGACACCTCGGCAGAGTGGATACGGAGCGAGTTCGCTGACGCGCTTGTGATCCCCCGGAACGGCCATTCTTATTGTAGCTGTCCCCGCCACTCGCAAGTCACCCTCGCACCGCTAACCGCTGATGAAGTTGCGCATGAAGACGTTCGCACTGCTGCTCGCCGCCACGACTCTCTCGTGCGCGCACGACCGCGCTGCAAACCCCGACGCCGCACGCTGGGAAAAGCAGGCTGCCGGCATAACGATCGTGCGCGACGACTGGGGGATAGCGCACGTGCACGGAAAGACGGATGCCGACGCGGTATTCGGAATGGTGTACGCGCAGGCGGAGGACGACTTCAATCGCGTGGAGACCAACTACATCAACGCCATGGGTCGCCTGGCCGAGGCGGAGGGGGAGGGCGCGATCTATCGCGATCTGCGAATGAAGCTTTTCATCAATCCGGATACGCTGCAGGCGGCGTACGCCACGACCCCGCAGTGGCTCAAGTCGCTGATGGTCGCGTGGGCGGATGGGCTGAACTTCTATCTCTACAAGCATCCCGCGGTGAAGCCGCGCGTGATCACGCATTTCGAGCCGTGGATGGCGCTGTCGTTCACCGAAGGGAGCATCGGCGGTGATGTAGAGGATGTCTCGATTCCGGCACTGCAGGCCTTTTACGGCGACTCGTCCGGCGCGAAGAGGTTCGCCTCATTGCCCTTCAGATTCACGGAGCCCTCCGGATCGAATGGCATCGCGATTGCGCCATCGAACACCGTCGGTCATCACGCGCTGCTGCTCATCAATCCGCACACCTCGTTCTTCTTCAGGTCCGAGCTGCAGATGACGAGCGACGAAGGGCTGAATGCCTACGGCGCGACAACGTGGGGCCAGTTCTTCGTGTATCAGGGCTTCAACTCGCGGGCGGGCTGGATGCACACCTCGAGCGGCGCGGACGTCGTGGACGAATATGCGGAATCGATCGTGAAGAAGGGGGACAGCCTCTTCTACAAGCACGGAGCCGAGCTTCGCCCGGTCACGGTGCAGAAGATCGCAGTACCGTACCACGCGGCCAGCGGCATGCAGAGTAGAACGTTCACAGTGTACCGCACGCTGCACGGCCCGGTCGTTCGCTCAGCGGACGGCAAGTGGATCAGCGTCCGTCTCATGAACGAGCCGGTGAAGGCGCTCACGCAATCGTACTCGCGCACGAAGTCGGCGAGCTACAAGGCCTTCAAGGACGTCATGGATCTTCACACGAATTCGTCGAACAACACGATCTATGCGGATGCGGACGGCACGATCGCGTACTTCCACGCGAACTTCGTCCCTGTTCGTGATACGCACTTCGACTGGCGAAAGCCGGTGGACGGGAGCAATCCCGCTACCGACTGGAAGGGAGTGACGCCAGTCGACAGCAGCCCTCGCCTGCACAATCCCCCGAACGGCTGGCTCTACAACTCGAACAATTGGCCATACTCCGCCGCGGGCCCGTACAGCCCGAAGAAGTCGGACTATCCCGCGTACATGGATGTCGGAATCGAGAGCCCGCGCGGCGTGCACGCGATTCGCGTGCTCTCGAACAAGAAGGATTTCACGCTGCAGTCGCTGATCGATGCCGCATACGACAGTTATCTGCCCGCGTTCGCAGATCTGATCCCTGCACTGATCCAGGCGTACGATCGGACACCGTCGTCGGATCCGCTCAAGGCAAAGGTGGCGGAGCAAATCGCTCTGCTGCGAAAGTGGGATTATCGATGGTCCGTGTCCTCGGTGCCGACCACGATTGCCTGCTACTGGGGCGACGAGCTCGGAAAACGCGTGCACGCGGACGCGGAGGGCGAGGACATGTCGATCTATCAGTACATGGCGACTCGCACTTCGGCCCACGACAAGCTCGACGCGCTCGCGTTCGTGTCGGACTCGCTGACGAGGGACTTCGGCACGTGGAAGATGCCGTGGGGCGATGTCAATCGCTTTCAGCGGCTCAGCGACGACATCGTGCATCCGTTCAACGACGCGGCGCCGAGCATTCCGGTGGGCTTCACGTCCGCGCGCTGGGGATCGCTGGCGTCGTTTGCCCCGTGGGAGCACGAGAAGACGAAAAAGATTTACGGCACCGGGGGCAACAGCTTCGTCGCCGTGGTGGAGTTTGGCGACAGTGTGCGGGCCCGCGCGATCACCGCTGGCGGCGAGAGCGGCGACACGGCATCCAAACACTTCGACGATCAGGCGCTCCGCTACAGCAAGGGAGATCTCCGCGAGGTGTACTACTATCCATCGCAGCTCGTGGGACACACGGAGCGCACGTATCATCCGGGGAGCTGAGGCGATGAGCAGTGATGGGAGTGCTTCGGGGAACGGAACGTTGACGGAGCCCCCGCAGGTGCCCGGCATCGTGCACCTGCGCAACGCGGCACGCGCGCGCGCGACGGCCGATCGGCTCGCGGAGCTCGTGCGCGCGAAGGGCCTCACGCTCTTCGCGCGCATCGAGTTCTCGAACGATGCGGAGGCCGCCGGCCTCGCGCTCCCGCCTATGATACAGCTCGTGTTCGGTAACCCTCGGGCGGGAACGCCTCTCCTCGCAGCCAATCCCGCGGTTGGACTGGCCCTCCCGTTGCGCGCACTCGCGTGGGAGGATGCGAATGGGCACAGTTGGCTGAGCTACGAAGCTCCCGAAGCGTTGGTCGCGCGCTTCGGCCTGCCGAGCGCGATGGCGGCGAACATCGCAGGCGTGCGCGCGCTCTGCGAGGCTGCGGTGACGTCATGACGCAGCGTGCCAGTGGGTCATTCGAAGTCAACCTCGCACCTCTCGCGACGGCGTGGTCCGGCGACACTGCGCCGCTCGCCCGCATGTCGCTCGACAAGAAATTCACCGGCGATCTCGACGCGACGAGCCAGGGAGAGATGCTCTCGGCGGGCACAGCGGTGAAAGGGTCGGCTGGCTACGTTGCCCTCGAAAAGGTGACGGGCACATTGCACGGCCGAACGGGAACGTTCACGCTGCAGCACAGCGGGACAATGAATCGGGGCGCGCCGTCGCTTTCGATCACGGTCGTCCCGGATTCCGGCAGCGGCGAGCTCGTTGGGCTCATGGGCTCGATGCAGATCATCATCGAGAACAAGCAGCACTCGTACGTACTAGACTACTCGATCGACGGCGCGCCGTAATCATGCGCGCGCGGTAAGCTCCGGCGACATCCACCAGGGAGAGATCCATGGACGAGGACGCGTTCAACCTCTCGATTCGCAAGTTCCTGAAGCACTTCGGTGTGACGGCGCAGCGCGAGATCGAGAACGCCGTGCGCCAGGCGATCGAGGACGGGAAGCTCCGTGGCGACGAGGCAGTGCCCGTGCGCGCCACGCTCGTCGTCGACGGATTGCTGCGCGACTTTCACATCGACGGCACCGTCACCCTCTCGGCCACGGCCTCCCCGCAAGCACCCTAGGCGCGACGCTGGCGCGCTTCGCACATGCTTTCGCTCGCGACGATCGGCTACCAGGGCGCGACACTGGACGGCTTCCGCCGCGCACTGAAGGAGGCGCGCATCGAGCTGCTCATCGACATTCGCGCCGTGGCGAGCTCGCGTCGCCCCGGCTTCTCGAAATCCAAGCTGTCAGCCGGGCTGGCTGACGCGGGGATCGACTACCTGCATCTGCGTACACTGGGAACGCCCGCAGATGGCCGCGCGGCGGCTCGCGCCGGCCGTCACCCGGAGATGCGCACGATCTTCCTCGCCCACATGGCGACGGCGGATGCGAAGTCCGCGCTCGAAGATGTCGCCGAGTTGGTCCGATCGGGTCGGCGCATATGCCTGCTGTGCTTCGAAGCCGATCCCGCGCACTGTCACCGCAGCATCGTCGCGTCCCTGCTCGGCGAGCTGCTCCCGCTACGGATCACGCATCTGATGCCCGAGGCGGATCCGCTCTTCTAACCGGCTACGGCGCACTCTCGTTCGTCAACGCGGGGAGGTTCAGCCGGGCGGGAGGAAGGGTGCGCGCGGCGATTGCGCCCCGCGCAGTCACACGCGCGAAGAGCTGCGTCATCGACATGCGCTCCCACGCCGTGTGCCAGCTGTAGATCCCTCTGTCGTACTTCGCTCCCGAGTACCACAGCGTGACGACGTCGGCTGCGGCGTCGTAGTCCACGGTCGACCGGTAGACGATGTCCCGCAATTGATCGGTCGCGCCATGCAGGAGAAGCGGCGACGCGTACGTAGTCCAGTGTGTGCCATCGGGGCTCGTCGCGAAGCGAAGCCTGTCGGTCGTGCAACCACCGGCAACTTTCACGGGATACACCGCCCAGTATTCGCTCCGGGTGTGAATCCACTCGACGTCGATGTGCCAAGGGTAACCATCCGGGTTGGAGAGCGGCGTCGCCTCCGGCTCCGACCAGTGTTCCCCGTCCGTCGAGCGACGAAGCTCCACGGTGGTCGACAGCGCGCCGCAGCCGATCGCTCCGGCGTTCACGCTCCACATCATCCACTGGGTGCTGCTGCGGCGCACGATCGTGGGCGAGACGATCAAATGATTGGCCGCATGTAGTGTGAGCACCGGGGTGCTCCAGACCACGCCGTTCGAGGAGCGAATCATCCAGATCTCGTTGTCGCTCGTCACCCGCCGGTAGTAGATCCGCAGCTCGTTCGCATCCGGATCGTAGACCATGTCCGGATCCGAGAGATACCCGATGCCCTGCGGCTGCTCGACCGGATTGGTGATGCCTGTGGGAACCGTCCAGAGTGTGCCCGTGCTTCCCGTGTACAGCGACGGATTTTCGAATCCGGCATTGCCTCCGGGATATGGCGTGGCGACGAGACGGAAGGGATCACCCGCCCACGCTGGCGGCAGACGTACGAAATCGGGATGCACTGCCTGGCCCGATCCTTCGTACGTCTCCAGCGGCATGGGATGAACGTCGCCGACCGGCAGCGCATCGGCGAACGCGCTCGCGTACGCCACGGCGCCTCCATTCGCACTGACGACGATCGTGTGCGTGCCGGCCGTCGCGTCGAGCCGCCATCGCGCACGCACGTTGCCGTTTCCGTCGGTCGTCTCCGACTCGGGGGTGATCACGTCACCTGCGCCACCTGTGCCCGCAGACCATGTCACATGCACGCCGACCAGCGCACGTTGTGATGCATCCCGGAGCTGAACCACCACGGGGTTCGGAAGCTCACTCCCCGCCGGGGCGTGCTGGCCGTCGCCCGCAGCCACTTCGAGCAGCGACGGCGACGGCGCGGTATTATCGCTGCACGCGAGCGTCAGCAACGCCGCTGCTGCCGCGAAGGCGAGATATCGGGGCGCGCGCGAGCTGCGTCGAGCGAGTGAGCTGCATTGGGCGTGCGACGGTTGCGGAGCGGGCGACGACATGTGTCCGGCGTGATGGGAAGCGTGCCTCCCACAAAGACCTCCGCCCACCTTCCCGGGTCACCCGTTTACCGTATTCTCACATTCCCATGGTCTTGAAAGAGTCGTACCAGTTTCGTCACCCGTTACGAATCGCCATCGGATCGATATGATCGCATCCCCAAAGACGCCAGCGCCCGTGTTCTTCGCCACACCCGCCCTCTTTCGGGCGTGGCTGGAAAGGAATCACGAAGCCCATAGCGAGCTGCTGGTCGGCTTCTACAAGCGCGATTCGGGGCGCGAAAGCATGACCTGGCCGGAGTCGGTGAACGAGGCGCTGTGCTTCGGCTGGATAGACGGCGTGCGCCGGCGAATCGACGACGAGAGCTATTCGATCCGCTTCACGCCCAGAAAAGCCGTGAGCATCTGGAGCACTGTCAACATCAACAAGATCCGGGAGCTCATAGCCGCGAATCGTGTGCACCCGGCCGGCCTTCGTGCGCTCGAGCGACGCAGCATCGGGAAGAGCTCCGTGTACTCCTACGAGAACAAGGACACCGCCGTCTTCGACGCAGAGATGGAGCGTGAGTTCAAGCGGAACAGGAAGGCGTGGAAGTTCTTCGAGCAGTGTCCGCCCTGGTATCGTCGCACCGCGACCTGGCGCGTGGTGAGCGCCAAGCGTCCGGAAACCCGCGCGAAGCGCCTGGCCGAGCTGATTGCCTGCTGCGAGGCGGGTCGCGCGATCCCATCGCTCACGCTGTCCCGCGACCCGCTCGAGGGCCGTATGAACGCGCGCGCGAAGAGCAAGCGCCGCTGACGTCGGCTGCCCCTATGGGTAAATTTCACGCATGCTGACGCCACCGACGGAAGGTACCGAGAGCTCGATCGACGAGGCGCTCCAAGCACGTCTCCGTAAAGCCGCCGAACTGCTGGAAGAGATCGGGGGTGATCGCGGAGTCTTGGCGCGCGTTTCCGCCGAGGATCGCAAGCGGCTGCTCAATGCCGTGGGCGTCGTGTTCAGCCCCGACATCAACGCACGCCGCCGTCTGCGCAAGGAGGCAATCAAGCA
Source organism: Gemmatimonadota bacterium (assembly GCA_040006175.1). Lineage (GTDB taxonomy): Bacteria > Gemmatimonadota > Gemmatimonadetes > Gemmatimonadales > Gemmatimonadaceae > FEN-1250. Next base: position 12,174 of record JBDTXN010000078.1, read on the forward strand.
GCAGAAGGCGTCGGTCGTGCGACACGAAGATCGCGTCTACGCCGAAACGGGGATCCGCAAGCTTCGACGCGAGACGGTGTTCACCACGCCGAATGTGTTCCCGCCGATGAGCCCGGACGCCGCGGATGACGAGCCACACATCGCGGAGCTGGACGAGTCGATCCACTGCTACGTGTGCAAGCAGCACTTCACGTCGATCCATCACTTCTACGATCAGCTCTGCCCGGCGTGCGCGCAGGTCAACTTCGCGAAGCGGACGGAGCTCGCGGATCTGCGTGGACGTGTCGCGCTCCTCACCGGCGGACGCGTGAAGATCGGCTACCAGGCGGGGCTCAAGCTACTCCGTGCCGGCGCACGGCTCATCGTCACGACGCGCTTCCCCCGCGACTCCGCCGCGCGCTACGCGAAGGAGCCGGACTTCGCGGAGTGGGGCGATCGCCTGGAGATCTTCGGGCTGGACCTGCGGCACACGCCGAGCGTGGAGGCGTTCTGTCACGAGCTGCTCACGACGCGTGACCGGCTGGATTTCATCGTCAACAACGCATGTCAAACCGTGCGCCGACCGCCGGATTTTTACGAGCACATGATGGAGGGCGAGCGCGCATCGCTTCGTGACCTCCCCGCCCACGCGCGCACACTGCTCGGCGCCTACGAAGGACTGCGCGGCTACCACATGCTTCCGGAGGCGGAGGGACACGCGCTGGCTCCCGCATCGCTCGACCGCCGGATCTCCGAGGTGGCCGGGCTCACACACGCCGCGCAGCTCTCGCAGATCGCGCTGCTCCCGGAAGAGCGGCAGGCACAGAAGGATCTCTTCCCCGAAGGACGGCTCGATCAGGATCTGCAGCAGGTGGACCTCCGCGGCCGCAACTCGTGGCGGCTGCTCATGGCCGAGGTGTCGTCCGTGGAGCTGCTCGAGGTCCAGCTCGTGAATGCGATCGCGCC
>JBDTXN010000079.1:0-13116 GCA_040006175.1 Gemmatimonadota bacterium
GTGCGCACGTCGGCAAAGTCGACGTTCACGAGACCGGTGACACTGATGAGATTCGAGATGCCCTGCGTTGCGTGCAGCAGCACCTCATCCGCCTTCTTGAGCGCGTCTCCAAACGGAATGCCCTTGCCGACCACCGCGAGCAGTCGCTCGTTGGGCACGGTGATCATGGTGTCGACGTGCTTGCGCATCTCGGCGATGCCCATCTCCGCCTGGCGCATGCGCTTTCGGCCCTCGAAGAGGAAGGGCTTGGTAACGATGCCTACGCAGAGCGCGCCGGCCTCGCGCGCCATCTCGCACACGATCGGTGCGGCACCGGTGCCGGTTCCCCCGCCCATTCCGCAGGTGACGAACACGAGATCAGCGCCCGTGAGTACGCGAAGCACCTCGTCGCGATTTTCTTCTACCGCCTGGCGTCCGATCTCCGGACGCGCGCCGGCGCCCAGCCCTCGCGTCAGCTTCTTCCCGATCTGAATTTTCACGTCGGACTTGGAGCTCAGGAGCGCCTGCGCGTCGGTGTTCACCGATATGAACTCGACGCCTTCGAGATGCTCCTCGATCATTCGATTGACTGCGTTCCCGCCTCCTCCGCCGACGCCGACGACCTTCATGCGGGCGTTCTGGGAGGTGCTCTCCTCGAACTCGAAAATCATGGCGGGGAGGACTCCAGGAAGTGGAAGATCCTACAAACGGATGGCGGCACTGCGAGGCGAGTCAGGCGGTGTCACGGGCGGGGTATCAAAAGCTGCGGTGAATATAATGCGCGCTTCCGAATAGCACACTAACAAATAACGGTTATTCGACTGTGGATAACTCGATTGATTGGCCGACCAACACATTCAATTAAAAAATTCCTGCAACCACGTCTTGACACCTTGCACGACGCCGCCCACGCCGTTCGAGGACGCCGCTTTTCTTTTTCCTGCTGCGACAGATCCTTCTCCGCCCAGCGCCATGCGGTGCGCGCCGAAGAGCGCGAGTCCCACGGCCGTCGAAAATCGCGGCGCCTCCACGGCATCGCTCAATCCGCCAACGCGCGCCGCTGGCGAGCCCACGCGCGCACCCGTGCCGAAGACATCGCTCGCCAGCTCCGCCGCTCCCATGATCGCCGCTGCACCTCCCGTGAGCACCACGCCCGCACTTAACCGCCCCGCAAAGCCCGAATCACGAATCTGCTGATTCACCAGTCCGAAGATCTCGTCCATTCGCTGGTGGATGATGTGCGCGAGCAGCTCGCGCTTGATCTCGCGATCGCCCTGCGCCACGGTGCTGGGGAGCGTGATGACTTCGTCCGAGTGCTCGAAGAACGGCTCGTAAGCGCATCCGTATTTTTCTTTCAGACGCTCGGCGTCCGCTTGCGTGACACCGATCCCGTGCACGATGTCGCTCGTCACGTGTGCGCCGCCGTAGGCTATCGTGCCCAGAAAGCGGATTTTCTCCTCGTGGAAGATCGCGAGATCGGTGGTGCCCGCGCCCATCTCGACGAGCGCGACGCCGAGCTCCTTCTCTTCATCGGTCACAACGGCGAATGAGCTCGCGAGGGGCTCCAACACGAGCTCGCGCACCTTGTAGCCCGCACGCTCGATCGACTTCCGGAGATTGAGCGCCGGCGACGATCCGATGGTGACGAGATACATCTCCGTCTCCAGTCGCATGCCGCTCATGCCGACCGGGTCGCGGATCCCCGCGTTTCTGTCGACGCGATATTCCTGCGGGATCGCATGGAGCAGCTCGCGATCGGTCGGGATCGCCTGCGTGCGGGCGACCTCGTTCGCGCGCTCGATGTCCGAGTACGTCACCTCGTCGCCATTCACCGCCACCACGCCCGAACTGCTCATCGCCTCGACGTGCTCGCCTGCGATCCCCGCGTACACCCCATCCACCTGCACGCCGGCCATGCGCTCGGCTTCGCGCATCGCTTTCTGGATCGACTGCGTGGTTTCCCTGATGTCGGAAACGACCCCGCGACGCATTCCCGCGGTGCGCGCATTCCCGACGCCAAGGATCTTGAGCGACGGCGTGTCAGGGAATTCGCCCACCGCCTCGGCGATGATCGCCGTGGTGTTGGAGGAGCCTATGTCGAGCCCGGCGACCAATCGTTCGGGATTCATTGCATCCTGGCTATGACCTGATCACGAAAGCGCAGATCGAGCTCGGCCACGCGTGCCTTGCGGCGCGCGAGGTCCGCCTCGACGGGGATGATGTCGGCAAGCCGCTGCGCGGAGATGCTCGCGAGCGCCCGTACCTGTGCGATGGGTAGCGTCAGTGCGATGTCGGTTCCCCCCATTCGCCGAATGTCGCTGATCTCACCGAAAAGCGCGGGGCTCACGCTTCGGACGTTCGCGAGCAAATGCAGGAGCGCGGTGTCCACCCTGCCGAGCACGGGCAGATCGATGGCAATCCGACTCGGATCGATCGGGAGAAAGCGACCATCCTTGTCGACCGCACGCAAGCCTTGCGCGGTCGCGACGTAGGCGATCGGCGGATTTTCGGTAATGCGAACGACGAGCGTGCCGGGAAGATCCCGGTCGACCGATGCGAATTTTATCTGCGGGTGCATCTCGACGCGGTGCTCCAGCTCACCCAAGTCAGTCCACACACTGGTGGTGGTGTCGAGGCGTAGACGCTTGAGCACGTCGTCAGGTTGCACATAGCGGTACCCGGATACCTCTACCGTGCGCACGCGGAAGAACGAGAGATGGCTCAACAGCGCCGGTCCCCACCACGGTGCGGCCGCCAGCGCGAGTACTGCGACGACGAATCCGACTGTGCGCCGGCGAGTCGCGGAGAATGCGCCGGGCAGCTGCATCATCGCGCAGCCGAGAGGAGGGCGAGGAGCTCGGGGCCGGTGCGCGTGATGTCGCCCGCACCCAGCGTGAGCACGACATCACCGGGCTCGGTGCCAGCCGCGAGCGCGGCTGCGAGTGCCGCGCGCTCGCCGCGCCAGGTCACCGCGCGTCCGGCTTCGCGCGCCGCGCCGTCGATGAGCGCGGCAGTCACACCGGAGATCGGCTTCTCGCGCGCGCCGTAGATCTCGGTGAGATAAATGTTGTCGGCCGTGGCCAGCGCACCGCCGAAATCCCCTGCGAAGTCGCGCGTGCGTGAATAGAGGTGCGGCTGGAAGGCCGCAATGATACGGCGCCCGGGATACGCCGCACGCGCCGCCGCGAGCGTCGCGCGAATCTCCGTCGGATGGTGCGCATAGTCGTCGACCACGGCAACGCCGCCAGCTTCGCCAAGTCGCTGGAACCGCCGATCGACGCCGCCGAACGCTGCGAGCCCTGGCGCCATCGCGTCGAGCGGAATCCCGAGCGCGTGTCCCGACCCCAGAGCGGCGAGTGCGTTGAGCACGTTGTGTGTGCCAGGCACGCGCAGGCGAATCTCCGCCTGTTCGCTCCCATCGCACACGGCGGTGAACACACTTCCGCCATCCACGCTGCGCAGGTCGCGCGCGATGAGCCGCGCGTCCGGAGATACGATACCGTAGCGAACGATCACGGCGGTCGCCTCGAGCTGGATGGACGAGGCGCCGGGATCGTCGGCGCAGAGTACTATTGCCCGCGCACGGGACGCGAACTGCGCGAAGGCGTCGCGGATGTCGTCGAGATCCGTGTAGATATCGAGATGATCGGCTTCGACGTTCGTGATCGTGGCGACGGTGGGCGCGAGCGCGAGAAAGGAGCGGTCGTATTCGTCCGCCTCCACCACGAACAATTCATCGCCGCCGCGACTGAGATTGCCACCCCACGCAGCGACTCGGCCGCCGACGATGCCGGTCGGATGACTGCCTGCCGCGGCGAGCGCCTCGGTAGTCATCACAGTGGTGGTGGTCTTTCCGTGCGTGCCAGCAATGCAGATCGTCTGCCCGATCTCGACTGCACCAGCCAAGGCTTCGGCGCGCCGGATCACGGGGATGCCGAGCTCGCGAGCTCTGGCGAGCTCGGCGTGATCGCGCGGCATGGCGGAGGTCGCGACAACGGATTGCGCTCCGGACACGTGAGAGGGATCGTGGCGCGGCTCTACTTCTATCCCGAGCGCCTCCAGCGCCTCGTTCCTGTTGGGGCTGGCATCGCACCCGGTGACAGCGATCCCTCGTCGAGCCAGCAGCTCGGCGAGAGCGCTCATCCCCGCGCCGGCGATGCCGACGAAGTGGACGGGACGAGGATCGTGGGGATCGAAAAGTGTCATGCGGCGCTTCCAATATAGTGCGCGCGCGACCGCGGACTCAAGCGCTAACCGACTTGAGCTCTCCTATCGTAAGTATCCAATTGGCAATACGCTCCGCCGCATCGGGTCGTCCTCGAGCCTTAGCGGCCTCTGCCATTACCGCGAGCGTTTGGGGCGCGAAGAGAAGCGCACTGAGCTCCGCCATGAGCCGCCCAGCGGATAGGCCGGACTGCTCGATCGCTACCGCCGCACCAGCGGACTCGAGCGCGCGCGCGTTGGCGCGCTGGTGGTCGGCGGCGGCGGTCGGAAGCGGTACGAGCAGCGACGGAATTCCCCAGGCGCAGAGCTCGGCCACCGTGAGCGCCCCTGCGCGCGTGAGCGCGAGATCCGCGGCTGCGTACGCGCCCTGGATCGGTGCGAGATATGGACGCACGCGCACGTTCGGAGACTCGTACTTCATATAGCCGTCGTACCATCCCTTCCCCGTCGCCCAGATCAGGAACACTCCAGGCGGCAGCCCCTCCTCGAGCATCGATGCGATCGCATCGTTCAGCGGACGCGCCCCCTGACTTCCGCCAAACGCTAGCACGACAGCGCCCCCCTCCGGCGGAAATCCCCACGATGCGCGCGCCTCGGCACGCGCGGGGCGTGGCGACGGCGGAGGCTCGATCGGATTGCCGCAGTCGAACAGCTGGGTGCGCGCACCGGGATGCAGCTTACTCTGCGCCTCGGGATATCCGAGGTATACGGCGCGTGCGTACCGTGCGAAGAAGCGCGTCGTGATCCCCGGAATCGAGTTCTGCTCCTGAAGCTGCAGCGGGATGCCGTGCACGAGCGCGAAGCCCAGCGCCGCACCCGATGCGTATCCACCCGTGCCGATAACCGTGGCCGTGGGGTGCGCACGATACTCTCGGGCAAGCGCGCGCCCCGCACTCCCGAGGCCGCGCAGCGTGCGCCAACTCTTCCACGGCTGCCGGCGGTAGATCGGATGCAGATCGAGCAGCAGATGCTGGAATTCGGTTTTGGGTAGCACGTCGCGCTCGATGCCCCGAAGCGCTCCGACGAAGAACGGCTCTACATTGGGCGCCTGACGTACGAGTGCGCGCGCGATCGCGAGCCCCGGATAGAGATGTCCGCCTGTGCCTCCGCCGGCGAACATCACGCGTACGCTCATGCGTGAGCGCGTTCCATCGGATTCGTCGCATGTGCGCCCACCACTCGCTCCCGGGTGCTCGCGATGTTGATGAGAATTCCCGTCATGAGAATGGACATGACGAGATTCGTTCGTCCGAAGCTGACGAACGGAAGCGTCAGCCCGGTGGTGGGAAGCAGACCTATCACGACGCCGAGGTGCAGGAACGCAGTACTCACCGTCATGAAGGTGATGCCGATCGCGAGCAGCTGCTGAAATGTCGTGCGCGCCTGTCTCGCAATCCGAAAGCCCAGCCACCCGTAGGCGGCGAATGCAAGCGTGACGAAGAGGATGCCAAGAAAGCCCCACTCCTCGCCGATGTTCGCCCCGATGAAATCGTTGTACGGAAATGGAACGAAGCCGAGCTGCTGCCGTCCCCGGCCGAACCCCACCCCGAACAGTCCTCCGGATCCCACCGCGATGAGCGACTGCTTGAGCTGATAGCTCGCCTCGCGCGGCGCGTTTCCAGGATTCAGAAAGCTGCTCATCCGGAGCAGCGCGTACTGCATCTTCTCGACCTCGCGCCACAACAGCGGGATCGCGATGATGCCGAGAAAGATCACGTGGCCAATGCGCACCCCGCCCGCGAAGAGCATGATCCCCATGATCAGCGTGAACGTCATCGCCATCGAGAGATCGGGCTCGAGGATGACGAGCAGGTTCAGCACCGCGAGCACGACCATGAACGGGAGCAGCCCCTTCGTCAGACGCCTCAGCTTCTCACCCTTTTTCACCACCAGCATCGCTGTCCAGACGATGGCCGCGAGCTTCGCGAACTCGGATGACTGGAAGGCGAAGCCCACGTACACCCATCGTCGCGACCCGTGAATGCGAGGCGCGATCCTGTCGGGAACCGGAAGGACGGGGATGAGCAGCAGCACGATCGCGACTGCGAGCAGCGGCCACGCCCACGCTCGCCATCGTTCCGCGTCGATCTTGGCGGCGATCGCGAATAGCACCGCGCCCATCGCGAGACCGGAAAGCTGGAGCAGCAGGTAATGCATGCTACCGTGATTTTCGCGCACGGAGAGGAGCGCGCTTGCGCTGTAGAGCACCGCGAGGCCGAACGCCAGAATGACTCCCGTGACGAGCGTCAGCGCGCGGGCCTCCAGTGTCATCCGCCATCGCTCACGGGCCGCTGGCGGCGAGCCGGTCACGCCGCGCCAGCCAGCCGGCGAAAGGCGGCACCGCGCTCCTCGTAATTGCGGAACATGTCGTAGCTGGAGCACGCGGGAGAGAGAAGCACGACGTCTCCGGGTTTCGCTATCGCGCGTGCGCGCGCGACTACTTCCGCGAAGTCCCTGTCCATCCGCTCCACGGGAACGACTCCCTCGAGATCCTTCTCGATGATGGGCGCTGCCTCGCCGTACGCGAGCACCGTCCGCACGTGCCGGCGAAGTCCATCCGCGAGAGACGTGTACGGCTCGCCCTTGTGGCGCCCGCCGAGGAGCAGCACGGTGGGGCGCGTCATGCCGTCGACGGCGACCTGGGTCGAGCTGATGTTCGTCGCCTTCGAGTCGTTGATCCAGAGCACGCCGCCACGCTCGCCGACCATCTCGAGACGGTGCGGCGGCGGGCGGAAGGAGCGCAAGCCCTCCGCGATGCGCGCGAGTGAGGCACGCGTCTCGTGCGCCGGATCTGCTGCGATCACGGCGAGCGAAGCGGCCATCGCGTTCATCACGTTGTGGTTGCCCAACAAGGGCAGCTCCTCGCGCGCGAGAATTCTGGTGTCGCTCCAGCGAATCTCTGCACCGGCGCTCTCGCGCACGAAACGCATTTCGGCGCCCTCACTCGCGATCCCGAAGCTGCGGTGCGAGCCGGCCACACTCGCGGCCATCGCCATCACGCTCGCGTCATCCGCGTTGAGCACCCACGCCGACCTCGCGGTCGCGTTTCGAAAGAGGAGCGCCTTGTCGGCATAGTACTCGTCGACGCTGGCGTACCTGTCGAGATGATCGGGGGCGAGATTCGTCAGCACGCCCACGACCGGATCCACACTTGGCGTGTCATGCAGCTGGAAGGACGAGAGCTCGAGCGCGATCCAGTCCGGACGATCCTCCCGCAGCGCGATCTCCGTGAGCGGGGTGCCGATGTTTCCCGCATCGGCCACGCGCTTGCCGAGCGTGCGGAGCAGATGACCCACGAGCGCGGTAGTGGTCGTCTTGCCGTTCGTGCCGGTGATCGCGATGTAGCGCGTGTTGGTGAGCACGCGAAGCGCAACCTCGATCTCGCTCACGATCGGCACATTGGCCGCGCGAGCCTGGGCGAGCGGCGCCGCGTCGGGCGGCACACCGGGGCTCGCAATTACAACCGCCGCGCGACCGATGCGATCGAGGTCGTGCATCCCCGCCACCGCGTCGACGCCGGCGGCTGTCAGGCGCTCTGCGCCCGAGACCGCGGACGCGTCGCTCGAGCCGTCGGACGCGTACACGCGCACGCCCTCGCGTGCGAGCAGCAGGGAGGCATTGATGCCACTGCGCCCGAGCCCGACGACGGCCGCCTCCCCCGACTTCCACTCGCCCGGTATCATCGCAGCTTGAGCGTGCTGAGCGCCACGAGCGCTGAGAGTATGCCGAGAATCCAGAAGCGCACCACCACCTGCGACTCCTGCCATCCCTTGAGCTCGAAGTGGTGATGCAGCGGTGCTCGCAGAAATATGCGGTGGGCCTTGGCGTAGTCCACACCATATCGCGCGCGCCGGTACTTGAACACCGTGCGCTGCACGATCACGGACACGGTTTCCGCCGCGAACACGGCGCCGATGAGCAGTAGTAGAAATTCGGACTTGAGCAGAATCGCGACGGCGCCAAGCGCGCCACCCAGCGCGAGCGAGCCGGTGTCGCCCATGAAGACCTCCGCTGGGTGCGTGTTGTACCAGAGGAAGCCGATCAGCGCGCCGAGCAGCGACATGCAGAACACCGTGAGCTCGCCCGACCCGCGCAGATAATAGATCTGCAGATACTGGCTCGCGTCGAAGCGGCCAATGAGATAGGCGAAGATCGCGAAGGTCGCGAACGCGATCGCGGCAAGCCCTGTGGCCAGTCCATCGAGCCCGTCGGTGAGATTCACTGCGTTACTCGTACCCGTGAGCACGAATGCGATCCACGGCACGTAGAGCCACGCGAACACCGGCACGACGAGCACGTACTTGTAGAATGGAAGTGTCGTCGAGGCGCCGGGGAGATTCGAGAGTGGCGAAAGCCAGAGCGCGACTCCGAGCGCAACGCCGAGCGTGACCTGCCCGACGAGCTTGTAGCGCTCGACGAGTCCTTCGTTCTTCTTGCCTTCCCGCTGCTGCTTGAGCTTGAGGTAATCATCGATGAAGCCGATGCACCCCATCCACGCGGTCACGAGCACCGCGACCCACACGTAGCGATTGTTCAGGCGCGCCCACAGGAGCGTCGGCACCAGTCCCGCGATGAGGAAAATGATGCCACCCATCGTCGGCGTGCTGCCCTTCTCCTGGTGGCTGTCCGGCGTGCCCGCGCGAATGACCTGCCGCACCTTCATCGTGCGCAGTCGCCGGATCACGAAGGGTCCGACCGCGAACGCCATCAACAGCCCCGTCACGGCCGCGCCGGCCGATCGGAAGGTGATGTAGTTGAAGACGTTGAAGATGATGCAGAGACGGCAACTGCCGACGAGCGGCGTGAAGAGGTGGTAGAGCACTAACGATTTGCCCACTCGGTGAGAGGTGGAACGAGACGCTCGAGCTTCACGCCGCGGGAAGCCTTGAGCAGGATGACCGCATCCGGCGCCAGCCGCGGCTCGAGAGCCTTCCACAGCTCCCCGACATCCTCGGCAACGACCACGCGCGGATCCGAGCTGCCAACCGCGCGCAGCGCTTGGCCAATCTCGCCCATTCCGGCGACAATCTCTACGGGCGACGCGAGCGCCGCGCGCGCCACCTCTTCGTGTAGCCGCGGCGCGTGCACCCCGAGCTCGCGCATCGAGCCGAGCACCGCGACGCGCTGGCGCCCCGATCCGCTCCCCGCCAGCACATCGATCGCCGCGCGCATCGATGCCGGGCTCGCGTTGTAGGCATCGTTGATGAGCGTCGCGCCTCCCTTCCCGATTTGCGCAATCTCCATGCGCATCAACGGGAACGTCGCGCGCGCCATGCCGCGCGCCGCGTCCTCCATCTTGACGCCAAGCTCGCGCGCGACGGCCAGCGCGAGCATCGCGTTGCGCAGATTGTGCGCGCCGCGGGCGGGCGGGTGAACCAGAACGCCGTCCACGTCGATTTCTCCGACGCCGTCCGCGCCCGAGCTCCATCGTGAAGCGCGCAGATCGCCCGCGTCGAGCCCCGCGGAAACGATCCGGGCGGCTCGGCCATTCGCTGCCTCCGCAACCTCCGGCTGCGACGCGGGGACGATCGCGACCGCGGCACCCTCGAAGATCTCGGACTCCTCGCGCATCACGCCCTCGAGGCTCCCCAACCCCTCGAGATGCTCCTCTGACACCGACGTCATCACCGCGATCTCCGGCTCGGCGATGCCGCGCAGGCGCGTCATCTCACCCGGAACGTTCACCCCCATCTCGATTACCGCCACGTCCGCGTCATTTGGTATCGCAAGCAACGTGAGGGGCACGCCGATGAGATTGTTCAGATTGCCCGTCGTCGCATGCACGTTGAAGCACGTGCCGAGCGCTGCGCGAATCAGCTCCTTCGTGGTCGTCTTGCCGTTCGAGCCGGCAACGCCTACGACCGTCCCGAGCCATGCGCGTCGCCGATAGCGCGCGAGCGCTCCGAGCGCGACCAGCGTGTCGCCCACGAGAAACACGGGCACGCCAAGCCCCGCGGTGCGCGCCGGCGCCGAGCACACGAGCGCCGTCGCACCGCGCTCGACCGCCTCACGGAGAAAGTCGTGCGCGTCGAACTTCTCGCCGATCAGCGCGACGAAGCAGTCACCGGGCGAGATCGTTCGCGTGTCCGTCGTGATGCGCGCGATCGCACGGTCGTCGCGCGGAATGGCACCCACGCTTTCATCGCGCAGCGCGTCCGCGATCCGTGCGACCGTCCAGAACGACGAGCGCTCCGTCATGCCGTCAGCTCGCTCACGATCTCCTTCTCATCGAACGGATACGCCGTGGTCCCGCGAACCTGGTACGTCTCGTGTCCCTTGCCCGCGAGCAGCACCACATCCTCCGAGGTCGCGAGCTCGAGTGCGCGAACGATCGCGTCCCGCCTGTCTTCGATCAGCTCGTGATTCGTCAGGCGCATGCCGCGCTCGATGTCCTGGAGAATAGTCGCCGGCTCTTCCGTCCGAGGATTGTCGCTCGTCACGATCGCGAAGTCCGCCCCCTGCTCGGCGATCGCCCCCATGAGCGGTCGTTTGCCGCGATCGCGATCGCCGCCCGCGCCGAAGATCACGATGAGCTTCTTGCGCGCGAACGGACGCACGGCGGCGATCGAGCGCTCCAGCGCATCGGGCGTATGCGCATAGTCGCGCAGCACGGTCGGCCGCTCATGGATCACCTCGAGGCGCCCCGCCACCTGCGGCACCGTGCGCAGCCGCGCGGCGATGGACGACAGCGCCATCCCGAGATGCCACGCTGCCGCGGCGGCGCCAAGCGCATTGCTCACGTTGAAATCCCCGACGAGCGGCAGCTGCAGCGCGTGCCGCTGATTGTCCGCGACGAGCAGCCACTCGCTCCCCCTCGGGTGGAAGAGCACCGACTCTGCGCGCACCATCGCGTGGGGATCGCGGCCGAACGTGATCACGGTGGGCGCAGGGGGCAGGCGTTGCCAGCTTTCGTCGTCGAGATTCACGATCGCAGCGCCGCGCGCGCCGAGCAGTGAGATGAGGCGCGACTTCGCCTCGAGATACGCCTCCATCGTCTTGTGATAGTCGAGATGGTCGCGTGTGAGATTCGTAAACACGCCCGCCTCGAGGGTCAGCGTTTCCGCGCGGCGCTGGTCGAGACTGTGCGAGGAGAGCTCCATCGCTACGATACGCACGCCGAGATCGACCAACGCGCGCAGTACGCGCTGCAGCTCCACGGGACCAGGCGTCGTGAGCGATGCGCTCGCACCCACGGGTGCGCCTTCGCTGCCGAGCAGCACGCCGAGCGTGCCGATCGATGCGCACCGCGCATCGGGCTTGTCGAGGAGATGGCGAAGAATGCCGACCGTGGTCGTCTTTCCGTTCGTTCCTGTGACGGCTACGAGCCGGAGCTGCTTCGCAGGCTCGTCGAATGCTGCGGCGGCGGCAATGGCGGCGGCGCGACGTCCTTCGCGGACCACGATGGAGGGCAGCTTCGTGCGCGCGGGATCCTCGAGAATTGCCGCCGCCGCACCGGAACTCTTCGCCTGCTTGAGGAAGTCGTGTCCGTCGCGTTCGAAGCCGCGAACCGCGAGAAAAAGTCCTTTCGCGGTCACCTGCCGACTGTCGTCGGTGAGGTCGGATACCTGCTCGGGAAGCGTGCCTTTCACCTCCACGAGCAAACCGGCGTGCTGGAGCGCAGTGACGATACGTTCCGTGGGAATCGGCGTCATGGCGCGGCGCTCACGCGCACCAGTGTGCCGGGCGTGGCGAGTGTACCCGCGTCCGGCGCCATCGACGTCGCGGAGCCGAGGCCATCGAGCTGCACGCGAAAGCCCGCGCGGTGCAGCGAGAGGGCGGCGGCACGAACGGGCATCCCGCGCACGTCGGGGATCGTGCGCGGCAGTGCAGGCGCCGCGGGCTCGCGATGTGCCGCCGCAACGTTGAGGACCACGGGAGGTAGCGTGTCCTCGTCGGAGACGGTGCTCTGAGTGCGGACCGCGGTGTCCGCGAGCGGAGCGAGCGAGTCTCGCGAATCGTGCGACGCGAGGCGGCTGCGATCCAGCGATGCATTCCCCGCCGCGAGCGCCGCCTGCAGCACGATCTTGGACACAGGCGCGGCGGTCCTTCCACCGAAGATGTCGCTCTTCGGATTATTGAGCTTGACGAGGATCACGTACTGGGGCGCCAATGCCGGGAAAAGTGAGACGAACGATGCCGTGTACGCACCCACGCCATATCCATGTTTACCGACCGTACGTCGCGACGTGCCACTCTTGCCTCCCACATCGAAGTTGAGCATCGCAGCCTCGGTGCTCGTGCCGCTCGTGACGACTCCGACCAGCATCTGTCGGATTTTCGCCGCCACATCCGCATCCATCACCCGGCGAATCACGCGAGGCTCATGATGATAGCGCACCTTTCCGTCCGGCGCGCGGATCTCTCGAATGAGCGACGGCTCGAGCAGAAGCCCTCCGTTCGCGATCGGTACGTACGCCGCCGCGAGCTGCAGCGGCGTCACGGCGATCTCGTACCCCATTGCGAGTGAGGCGGGCGACATCTTCGACCATTCCTTCGGCAACCGCAGCGTCCCCGCCGCCTCGGCGGGATAGGGCAGCCCGGTGGGCATGCCGAAGCCGAAGTCGCGCAACACGTCGTACTTCTCACGCGGCGTGAAGCGCGAGGTGAATTTGACGATACCGATGTTGCTCGAGTAACGGATCACATCGGAGAGCGACATCGTCGGCAGCTTGTGCTCGTCCGTGATGGTGCGGCCATCCATCACGTATTTGCCGTTCTCCGTGTTCACGATCTCCTCGGGCGTCGCGCGCTGAAGCTGGAGCAGCCGCGAAGCGAGGAGTGGCTTGAGGGTCGAGCCCGGCTCGAAAGGCTCGCTCACGGCGGGGCTGCCCGCCGAGCGAGGATCGGTGCGCCGACTGGCCATCGCGCGGATCTCGCCATCGTGCGGATCGATGATGACGATGTCGCCGCCGT
>JBDTXN010000080.1:0-13080 GCA_040006175.1 Gemmatimonadota bacterium
TCGGCTCCGCCAGCGAGCGCGACGCGATGCGGCTCAGCGCCAGCGCGGCCAGCGCGCCGAGCACCGTCGCGCAGGCGACGAGCACGGCGAGATCGCGGCGCCGCTGATCGAGCATGGCCTCCGTGCCGCGCGCGGGGGCGCCGATGACGTACTGCTCGCCACTGCCGCGCATGGAAAGCCGATAGCCGAAGAGCGCGGGCTCGCCGGCCACACGCTGCACGAGGCTCGCATACACTTCGCGCCCTGCGGTGAGCGTCGAATACGCCGAGGGCGGCAGATACGCGCCCATCGGCGCGAGCGCGTCGAACAGCGGCTGGCTGGCGCCACTCAGCTCACCGTTGCGATAGAGAAGCAATGGAATGTCCGTGTGCCCCACGAGCGACGCGCCGCGGCGCGCCTCCTCGTCCGTCGAGATGCCGCGCAGGGCCTCGCGCAACACGAGATCGCGCGACTGCCGATCCTCGGTGCGGAGCCGCTCGTAGCTCCACAGCGCGAACGCGAGCGCGGGGATCACGAAAAACGCGAAGAGCACGACGGTGAGTCGCGACCGGTAGCTCGTTCCCCACCGCCGAACGCCGACGCGAAGTCGCTTGAGCACGCGGCCGTCGGGGAGCGCCGCGATCAACCAGAGCGCGAACAGCAGCACCAGGTCGAGCATCACCGCGAGCGCACCGCGCTGCAGGAGAATCCCGAGTGAGCGTAGCTCGATCTCGATGTGCGCACGCATGGGACCCAGCGACGTACGCACCGTGTGATCGCCGTGCATTTCGTTCTCGTCGCGATACCATCGCGTGCCGGTCGTCGCGGTGGTGTCGCCCGGTTGCTCGTCCACGAGCGCGACGCTGTACGGCGGCTCTCCCGTTTCGCGATCCTCGAGGCCGAGCAGCGGCGCGAAGGGATCGGTCGCGATGAGACGCGTGCGCGGCGCGACGACGACCGAGGTCACCGACCCGTCGGCGTGCGGAACCGCCAGAACGACGAAGATGCCGGGAACGCCGAGCACGGACTGGAGCTGCGTGGCGCCCGTCGCGCGCGCGTTCGACGCAACCTCGCCCACGGACCGCACCGGCGGCGTGAGCTGATCGAGCGTCACCTCGGCGGTCGGCAGTCCCTGCGGAGTCCAGCTCATGAGATCGACGGGATAGCCGCTGCCGACGAGATCGGAGCGCATGTACTGCTTCGCGAGCTCCGCTTCGGTTCGAGATGCGGGACGCGTGCGCAGATCGCTGGCGAGGCGCTGCAGCACCTTCACGATGTCCGGGTCGACGCTCGCCAGCCCTGCGACATCTCGGTCCGCCAGTTGCGCGCGCCCGCGAACGCCGGCTCCCCACGTGAGTGTGGTCGCGACCAGCGCGGCGACAGCTCCCGCCACCAGCACGAGGCGCCGGTGCGAGCGCGTGAGCGCCAGGGTCGCGATCACGGCCATCCAGAATACGCGGTACCAGGTTGGCCACGTGCCCGGCGCGTGCAGCACGGCAGGCGCGATCGCCGCGGCGACGGTTGCGAGCACCGGCGCGAGCCACGGCGGAAGTCCGCGTCGCGGGCCGAACGCGGCGCTTCCCATCGCGGCGACGCCGACGAACAGCGATGCCGCCGCGAGAAAGAGCGCGATCTCCCACCCGAGCCAGAGCTGCGTCGCCACCCCGCCGGGCGGCGGCGAGACGCCGGCGCCGAGCGCGCGAAGGATCGGCGGCGAGGCGGCCAGAATCGCGACCGCGACCGGCACCGCAATCCACCTGCGCGACAGCCGGAGCCCGCGCCGCAACAAGAGGAGCAGCGCGAGCAGCACGATCGTCGCGGCCGCGCCGAGTGCGCCGATCGATGCCGTGAAGGGCCCACCGACTTCCGCGTAGTAGACGGTCGGGTCGAAGAGCACGCCGCTTCCCGAAAATGAATTGAGCGGGATCAGCGCGAGCAGGCCGAACGCCACGGCGAGCGGAATCAGGCGGCCGAGGAGCGACCGCTGACGGCGCCAGAGGGCCACGAGAAAGAACACGAAGGCGATCGCAAGAATGACTGCGCCGGTGACGCGCACGCGCACGAGCGTCGAGAGTCGCGCCTCTTCCTCACCCGGCGCGACTGCGTGCGCAATCAGCAGTGTGTCGATGCGATTGGGTGAGAGCACCACGAACGCATCGGTGCGCACGCCGGTCGCGTGCGGCGAGACCTCGAACGCGTGGAGCCCCTGCTCTCGCGCGATGCGATTGCCGATCGCGGACACTAGCTGATCACCGGGCGGCTCGGCGTACGCGACCGCGGTCGCCACCGCGCTTCGGCTGCCGCGCGACTTGACTGCGTAGAGCACCGTGTAGAACGGCGTGTGCAGCGCGCCGATGGCGCCGCGTGCCGAGTCCGGAGGCACGACCAGCCGCCCACCCCACGCGAACGGGAGGCCGTGATCGTAGAGCACGATCCCCTGCTCAGGCGTACGCGCGGTGGAGCTCCGGAACAACGCGAACGCCTCCTGCGGGTTTGCGGGCGCGTCGAGCGCGTGCTCGGCCTTGGCCTGCAGATCAGTGAGTGACTGCGCGATCGCGCGCCGGAACTCCGCCCGCCCGCGCTCGATCACCAGAGCGCGATACGCGGGCCAGTCGCGGTCGATTCGCGTGAGGTCACGCTGTGAGCTCGTGGCGACGACGGCGAATGCGCCAAGCGCCGCAGCGGATGCGATGGCCCATCGGCGTGCGCCGCGCCCCCACAGGAGCACGATTCCCAGCGTCGCCACCGTGGCGGTGACAGTGAAAGCGAGGTAGCCTACGCTCGGGGTGCGCAGCCACCAGCCCCCCGCCGCGAGCGCCACCCCCGCGACGAGCGTCCACAGACGAATCGTGGCTTCCGTGCGGGGCACCGCGTGCGGTGTCACGTTCACTTCATTGTGCTCCGAGATGACCGGTCCCCTCCACCCGCCCGCGACAGGGGCGCAGCTGCTGAAATACACCGCACCGGGGCGCGTGGCCGAGATCCTGGCACGCGATCCCCGTCTCATCATCCCGGTGGGCACCTGCGAGCAGCATGGCCCTCACCTGCCCCTCGGGTGCGCGACCATCATCGCCGAGAAGTTGTCCGACGATCTGTCCGACACGTACAAGGTGCTGCGCGCGCCGACAGTCGAATATGGCGTGAACGTCGAGTCGGCGCGCCAGGCTGTCGGAAATTCGTCGGTGCGACGGAAGACGCTGCACCGAATGCTCAACGATCTCCTCGCCTCGTGGGAAGGGTGCGGCTTCCGGGAATTTATCCTGATCACCGCGCACGATCACGACCCGCATCAGGATGCGCTCAGCACCGTGATCACGCGTGAGGCTCGTGTGCGCGTGGTGGACCTGTACGCGATTCGGCTCGACGATCTGCTCGAAGGACAGACGGAGCACATGCACGGAGATGAGGCCGACACCTCGCTGATGCTCTATCTCGCGCCGGAGCTCGTGCGCATGGAATGGGCACAGGATTTCACGATCAACCGTGACCAGCTGCGTCGTTACCGGCGCGGACATTTGCGCGTCCCCAAGGAAAGTGCGGGATCGATCGGCCGACCGTCGCTCGCCACGGCTGAAAAAGGACGCGCGATGTACGAGCGCATCCGGCAGCGCGTCAGCGACCGCATCTTCCTCACTCCCGCCCTGGACGAATGAACTCTTCCTTGCGCCGCGGGTATACTTATACTATGCGCACACTCTCGCTGGCCGTCGCGCTTTCGCTCGCGCTGCCGAGCTTCGCCGCCACTCAGGTCACCACCGTCGACGAGGGATCCTTCACGATCACTCGCGGGGGCACGCGTCCGTCCGATCGCATTGGACAGGAGGCGTTCACCATCCGCCGCACACGCGGCGCGGGCGGTGATGTCGTCGTCGCGAATGCGACGGTGACTTTCGACACCGAGCATCTCGCTCCGGCGCTCCGCACCGACACATCGTTCTCGCCGCTCGCATATCAGGTCGAAGTGCGCACGGGCACGGACGTCGAGCGGCTGCGCGGGCGCATCGGTGGTGGGCGCTTCAGCGCGCAGCTCAAGAATGCGAAGGGCGAGTCGTCGAAAGAGTACATCGTGTCCGACGGTGCGCTCATTCTGGATGACGACATCTTCCACCAGTACTACTTCCTCGTGCAGCGCGCCCGCGGCGGCTCTGCGACCATCCCGGTCGTGATTCCGCGCCGCAATACGCAGGAGACAATGAAGATCCAGGCGGGCCCGAACGAGCAGGTGCGCGTGGGCACGACCTCCGTGGAGGCGCGCCGCTATACCGTGCAGGAGCCGGCTGGCGCCACGCGCCAGATATGGGCCGACGCGCAGGGACGCGTGCTCAAGGTTCAGCTCGACGGCGGAAACATCACCGCGACGAGGGACGAGCTGCCTCGGTAGCGTTCCCGGCGTTGTTGGGGAATAGCAGCCGACTGTACACGGATCTAACCAATAAAGACGAATCGAACCGGAGCACGCAGCAGGTGCTGCGCCCACGTTAGGACTTACTCGACTGTGAACGGGCGCGAGCACGCCTGCTTCCGGCGGATTCGATTGTCTTCCTTTTGTTTGATCCGTGTACAGACAGTTGCGGTCCTTCGCCCTCCCCTCCCCTACCCAACCCGCACGATTCTGAAACCTCGTCCCGATTCCCGCCGTATTGGGCGTGACTTCGGACACGAGGACAGGAAACAATGCGGTTCACGTCGGTTGTCACGGTCAGCCTCTGTGCCGTGACTGCAGCAATGCCATTTTCGAGCGCTCGTGCTCAGTCGGTGGACACCACCGGCGGTCCGGAGCTGTCGCTCGATGACGCAATGAAGATCGCCGCCAAGAACAATCCCGAGCACCTCCAGATCGTGGAAGCTCGGCGCACCGCGGTCTCCAAGCGTCGCGCGGCCTACGGCGCTCTCCTGCCGCGCGCGGACGCGCAGCTCCAGGGGCTCTATCTCGCGCAGGGTAATACGCTCTCGAGCAACGGCTTCGCCTTCGGCAACGGGTCGAACTCGGAGCAGTCTTCATACTTCATCGGGCTGACGTACAACGTCGGCACGAGCACCTTCCTGAACCCGAAAATCGAGTCGGCGAACGTGCGCGCGGCGGATGCCGACGTCACGAGCTCCGTGTCCAACGTGCGGTCGCAGATCGCGCAGGACTACTTCACGGTGCTCGGCGATCAGGCCAAGGCGCAGCTCGAAGACTCGCTCATCACCAATGCCCAGACGGCTCTGCAGCTGGCCAAGGCAAAGCTCCAGGTGGGATCGGGAATCTCGCTCGATGTCTCGAAGGCTGAGGTCAACCTTGGCAAGCAGCAGGTCGCGGCCATTAAGGCGAAGAATCAGGTGGCGGTCGACCGGCTCACGCTCTTCCAGCACATGGGGGTGCAGCAGCCGCAGAACACGCGTCTCACGACCACCTTCGAAGTGAAGCAGCCGGCGTTCACGGTGGATTCGGTGCTCGAGCTGGCGCGCGCAGACAACCCGGCGCTGCAGGCAGCGCGCACGCGCGATGAGTCGGCGAAGCTCGGCGTAAAGGCGGCGCGCGGATCGTACCTGCCCACGCTCCAGGTTTCCACGGGGCTCGGTGGCTACACGAACTCGTTCACCAATCCGAACTTTCTGATCGGGCAGGCGGCCGCAAATCGCGCGAGCTGCCTCGTGCAGGATTCGATTCGCGTGGGCGCCGGCCTGGCGAGCCTGGCGAACCGGTGCGGCCCTCTCATGTCCGACGGCTCACTCCCGCCGACGGAAGCCGCCGCGATTCGCAATTCCAACAACGCGTTCCCGTTCGGCTTCACCAGACAGCCGTTCCAGATCACCGCGACTCTCTCGCTGCCGATCTTCGACAACTTCCAGCGCGAGCAGCGCGTGGAACAGTCCGAGGCGGCGCGCAACGACGCCGTCTACGTGATCCGCTCCCAGGAGCTGAAGACGACGGCAACTGTCACTGGTGCGTATCTGACCTTGACGGCACAGGCGGAGCAGGTGGATTTGCAGGAGCGTACCGCCCAGCAGGCTCGGGAAGCCCTCCGGCTGGCCGAAGAACGCTACCGGGTGGGACTCGCACCCTTTCTCGACGTGAGCGACGCCCGTACGCAATTCGAGCAGGCCGAGAGTGATCGCATCAACGCCGTTTATGATTTCCATAAGGCCTTCGCCGCTCTCGAAGCGGCGGTCGGCCGTCCACTGCGCTAATCGGAGTAACAGATGACTCGACGGGGAAAGGCGATAACCGCGTCCGTGATTGGACTTCTGATAGTGGGCGTGGTGGTGCTCGCTGCGTTCAAGCGCGGGGACAAGCCGGTGGAGGTTCGCCTCGAGAAAGTGCAGAAGCGCGATCTCGTCGCATACGTCACCGCCAGCGGGCAGGTGCAGCCCCACACCAAGGTGGATGTCGCCTCCGATGTGAGCGGCCGCATCGTCAAGCTCTCCGTGAAGGAAGGCGAGATGGTCAAGAAGGGACAGTTTCTCCTGCAGATCGATCCCGCGACTTATCAGGCGGACGTACAGCGGGAGGCTGCAGGCGTCGCGTCCGCGAGGGCGGATCTCGCCCGCGCCAAGGCGAATCTGGAACAGTCGCAGAACGCGTATCGCCGGTCCGCCGAGATCGTGAAGACGAATCCCGGGCTGATCTCCGCCGAGCAGATCGAGCAGCTCAAGACGACCGTCGATGTGAACGACGCTCTGTATCAGGCGGCCGAGCACACGGTGGAACAGACGAGTGCAGCGCTGCAGAATTCGCAGTCCAGCCTGGCGAAGACGACGATCCTCGCGCCCATGGACGGGCGCATCACGCGTCTCGCCGTGCAGCAGGGCGAGACGGCCGTGCCCGGTACCTTCAACAAGGACGCCGCGTTGCTGCTCACGATCAGCGACATGGCTGTGCTCGAGACCAAGGTGAAGGTCGACGAGACCGATGTCGCTCGCCTGCACGTGGGTGACACGGCGCAGGTGTTGATCGACGCATTCCCCGACACGACGTTCCGCGGCAAGGTGACGGAAATCGCGCACAGCGCTGTGACTGGGGGCACGACCGCCACAGGCTCGTCGGACCAGGCAGTCGATTACGAAGTGCGCGTCCAGCTCATCGATCCGCCCGTCGATACCCGTCCGGACTTCTCGGCCACCGCGAAGATCGTGTGGGACTCGCGGAAGAACGTGCTGAGCATTCCGATCATCGCGCTGACAGTGCGTGAGCACGAGGCGAACGAGAATCGCGATTCAGCGGCTGTCGCCCTCGGCAAGAAGGCCGCAAAGGACATCGCGCAGAAGGATGTGGAAGGCGTGTTCGTGATGGGCAAGGACAGCCGCGTATCGTTCCGCCCTGTGAAGGTCGGGATTCCCGGAGAGGAATATTTCGAGGTGTTGAGCGGGCTGCAGGAGGGCGAGACGGTGGTGGCAGGCAGCTATCAGGCAATCCGCACGCTGCACGATAGCACGACGGTGAAGGAGATGAAGAAGGACGACAAGAAGAAGGAGATCAAGGCGTGAGCTTGCTCGAGCACGACCTGCCGCTGAGCACGACGGCGGAGCGCCGGGTCGTCACGAATGCTCCGGGCGTCGCGCCGGGGTTGGACTGGGTGATCGTCACGCGCGGCATCACGCGCGACTACGACATGGGCGGCGAGGTCGTGCACGCGCTGCGCGGCGTCGAGCTCGCGGTGCGCCGGAACGAGTACGTGGCGATCATGGGTCCGTCGGGCTCGGGAAAGTCCACGCTCATGAACCTCATCGGATGCCTCGATACGCCGAGCGCGGGCGAGTACTGGCTCAACGGCGTGCTCGTGTCGCGAATGGCGGATGATGAGCTCGCGCGCGTGCGTAATCGCGAGATCGGTTTCGTCTTTCAGACGTTCAACCTTCTTCCGCGTGCGACGGCGCTCCAGAACGTGGAGCTGCCGCTCGTCTACGCGGGCGTGAGCGGATCGGAGCGCAAGGAGCGCGCGAAGGAGGCGCTCGCGCGCGTGCAGCTCGCGGATCGCATGGACCACCGGCCGAACGAGCTCTCCGGCGGACAGCGCCAGCGCGTCGCCATCGCGCGCGCGCTCGTGAACCGTCCTGCCATTCTGCTCGCTGATGAGCCCACCGGAAATCTGGACTCGACGACGTCCGAGGAGATCATGCGCGTGTTCGAGGGACTTTCCTCCTCCGGGCAGACGGTGATCATGGTGACGCACGAGCCGGAGATCGCCGCGCACGCGCGGCGCGTGGTCGTGCTGCGCGACGGACGCATTTCATCGGACGAAACCCGCGACACGTTCGTCGCCTCGCTCAACGCCCGCACGTAAGGATCACATGTCGCTCCTCGACGCGATTCGGCTCGCCTTCACGCAGATCAGGGTGCAGAAGCTGAAAAGCTTCTTCACTCTGCTCGGCGTCACGATCGGCGTGATGTTCCTTATCGCGGTGGTGTCGATCGTGAACGGAATGTCGAAGTACATGGAGGAGGACTTCGCCGCGAAGTTCCTCGGCGTCAACACGTTCACGCTGCGGCGCTTCCCCGACTTCAACATGGGCGACGTGACCGAGGCGACGTGGCGCGAATGGCAGCGCCGTCCGCAAATCACAGTCGAGGATGCGAACGCGGTGCATGACGTGCTTCCTCCGCAAACACACTGGGCGATTCAGGACCTGACGTGGGGCAGCCCGTCTACGCAGTACCGCAACGGCGGCCCGCAGTCGATGGTGGCGGCGGTGTCGGCCGAGTATTTCTTCATCAAGAATCTCGACGTTGAGCGTGGCCGCGTGTTCACGGAGCAGGAGGAGATGGTAGGAGCTCCGGTAGTCGTGATCGGAAAAGAGACGGCGGAGACGTTCTTTCCGAACATCGATCCGCTCGGCCGCGAGATCAGACTCGCAGGGCTCCCCTTCCGTGTGATTGGCGTGCTGCAGAAGCAAGGGAGCACGTTCGGGCTGTCGCTCGATCGTCAGGTGATCGGTCCTTTTCACTCCGATCTCAAGCGCGTCACGAAATCGCGCCGCGGTCTCTACGGCGTGCTCGTGCAGGGCTCGACGCCCA
Organism: Gemmatimonadota bacterium; assembly: GCA_040006175.1. Classification (GTDB taxonomy): domain Bacteria; phylum Gemmatimonadota; class Gemmatimonadetes; order Gemmatimonadales; family Gemmatimonadaceae; genus FEN-1250. The sequence goes on from JBDTXN010000080.1 coordinate 8,978, forward strand.
TGATCCAGCAGGATGCGCAGGAGCGCGCGCGCGAGGTGATGCGGCGACGGCATCACCTGCACCCGGCCGAGCCTGATGATTTCATGTTCGAGACGTCGGAGACCGCGCTCTCGGGGTGGCAATCGATCAAGAAGGCGCTGACGATCGGGAGTCTCGTGCTGCCGGCGATCGGGCTCGTGGTCGGAGCGATCGTGATCATGAACATCATGCTGGTGGCGGTGGCGGATCGCACGCGAGAGATCGGGATCCGCAAGGCGCTCGGTGCGAAGCGGCGCGACATTCTCGCGCAATTCCTCGTCGAGTCCGCGACGCTCAGCGTCGTCGGTGCGATCTTCGGAATTGCGCTCGGCTTCGGGCTCTCGGCATTGGTGCGCTTCCTCTTTCCCTCCATGCCTTCGAGTGTGGCGCTCTGGTCGGTCGCTGTGTCGGTGGTCGTGGGCGGCACCGTCGGAATCATTGCAGGCGTCTATCCCGCCAGCCGTGCAGCGAGGCTCGACCCCATTCTCGCGCTCCGGAGCGACTGATGAAGCTCGCCGGCAAGATTCACTCGCTCGGCGAGGGCGTGCTGATTGCGCTCGACGCCATTCGCACGAACAAGGTGCGCGCGGCGCTGACGATCCTCGGCATCGCCGTCGGCGTGTTCGTGGTCACCGCGATGGCCGCGGGGATTCATGGCATCAACGAGGGTGTGACGAAGTCGTTCGAGGCCGCAGGGCCGACCACGTTCTACGTCACGCGCTGGCCGATGGGATTGAACAACTGCACCGGCTCGGCGGACAGTTGCCCGTGGCGCCATCACGCGCCGCTCACGATCAATGAAGCGGCGACGATCGCGACGCTGCCGTCGGTGCGCGGAGTCATCGCGCACGTGGGCAGTGGCGCGCAGGTGAAGTACCACGATCGCAATCTCCCGTCCGTGAACGTCGATGCCTACACGGCAGGGTGGACGGACGTGGACGGCGGAGACATCGCACCCGGGCGCAGCTTCACCGAGAACGAGAATACGAACGCCGACCAGGTCATCATCATCAACGACAAGATGAAACAGTCGTTGTTCGATGAGAGCGACGCCGTAGGCAAGGTGCTCGCCGTGGACGGGAAGCCGTTCACGATCATCGGCGTGTATCATCCGCTCGCAAACTTCTTCAGCAACAACGACAAGCCGGGCGCGATCATCCCGTTCGAGACGGGCCGTCGCAAGCTCCAGTATGGCGTGCGGTGGATGGATCTCACGGTCAAGCCGAAGGACGGCGTTTCGCGCGATGTCGCAATGGACGAGGTGACCGCCGCGCTCCGCATCCATCGGCATCTGCGGCCGGCGGCGGAAGACACCTGGTTCCTGTATGGGCAGGACAAGGTGATGGAGCTCTACGACAGCACCGTGCAGATCTTCTTCATCGTCGTGCTCACGCTCTCTGCCATCGGGCTGCTTGTGGGCGGCGTGGGCGTCATCGCGATCATGATGATTTCGGTAACGGAGCGCACGCGCGAGATCGGCGTCCGCAAGGCGCTCGGCGCGACGAAGGGGATCATCCTCTGGCAGTTCCTGGTCGAGGCGGCGACGCTCACGGTAATCGGCGCCGTGACGGGGCTCATCATCGGCTCTGGGCTCGCATGGGCGATCCGTGCGAACACGTCGATCGACGCATCGATTCCCCCGCTCGCGATCGTGGCGGCGCTCGTGAGCAGCGCGCTCACTGGGATTCTGTTCGGCCTGCTGCCGGCGTTCAGGGCGGCGCGGCTGGATCCGGTAGAGGCCTTGCGGTACGAGTAGTGGAGATTCCGCCGGCGCACAACGAGGAGCGCGCCATGAGGCGGGCGGAGAGCTGCGTCAGGCGCTCGGACTCAATGGGAGCGAACGTTCGATAGCCCGCTGACGTGATGCAGCCGCATGGCCGCCGTGGGCGTATATTCTCCCCATGACGACCGTAGACGTTCTGGCCATCGCCGCACACCGTGACGATGTCGAGCTCACATGCGGAGGTACCCTTCTCAAGGCCGCGTCGCTGGGCCAGCGCACGGCCATCGTCGACCTCACGCAGGGCGAGATGGGCTCGCGCGGCTCCGCCGAGCTGCGCGCCGCCGAAGCGAGCCACGCCGCCGAAATTCTCGGACTCGCCGCGCGCGTGAACCTTGGACTGCCCGATGCGAGTATCGTCAACACGCCCCAGGCTCGCGCTCAACTCGTGCGAGTCATTCGACAGTTTCAGCCTCGGGTCGTGCTCGCACCGTCCATCACCGGCAAGCATCCGGATCATCGCGTCAGTGCGGAGCTCGTGACCGACGCGTGCTTCCTGTCCGGACTCTCGAAGATCGAGCCCGACGTGCCCCGCTTTCGGCCATTCAAGTTGCTGCACTCGCTCACCTATCGCGAAGACGCCATCAAGCCGACGTTCGTCGTGGACATCTCGGCCGAGTTCGAGAGGAAAATGCTGGCGATTCGCGCGTACGCATCGCAGTTCGACGGCGCGACGCAGGCGGGCGAGGTCTTTCCGAACGGCGAGCCGCTGTACGACATCGTGCGCCACCAGGCGGCACACTACGGGTCGCTAATTCGCGTGCAATACGGTGAGCCGTTCCATACGGCCGAGACGATGCGCGTGGATGATCTCATGTCGCTGAACGTATCCACCTTCTGACACCGGCAATGCCACCTCGCAGCACCGCCAGGCGCCCGTCGCGCCATGAAGCTCCCGTCGCACCCGAACAGCGCCCTTCGTACGGGATCGCCGCTATGGTATCGCTCGTCATCTTCGGGCTGTATCTCGCGACGCTCGCGCCCGGGACCGCGATGTGGGATACCAGCGAGTACATCGCGGCGGCACGCGTGCTTGGCGTACCGCACCCCCCGGGCAATCCGTTCTTCGTGCTCATCGCGCACGTGTTCTCGATTCTTCCGATCGGCGGAAGTCCGGGCACGCGCATCAACGTGCTCGCCGCGCTGTGCAGCGCCGCGTCGGCCGGCACGTGGTTCCTCGTGGTGGAGCGCGTGCTGAGCGGGTGGCTTCCAGAACGTTGGCAGCAGCGCGCCGGCGCGACGGCGGCTGCGCTGCTCGGCGCTACGGCGTTCACGGTGTGGAACCAGTCGGTCGTGAACGAGAAAGTGTACACCGTGTCGCTGGCCTTCTTCGCGATCGTATCGTGGCTCACCGTACTCTGGTGCGACAATCCGGAGGGGCGCACCGCGGATCGACTGCTCGTACTGATCGGATTTCTGATCGCGCTTGGCTACACGAATCACCCCGCGGGCTTCCTCGTCGCGCCCGCCGTGCTCGCGGCGGTGGTGCTGCGCCGCCCCACGGTGATGCTGCAATGGCGCCTGCTGCTCGCCATCGCTGGCGCGTTCATCATCGGCCTCACTCCATTTCTCGTCGAGCCCATTCGCGCAGGCCACTTCCCTGCGATCAACGAGGGGGAGGCAACCGGCTGCACGACGAAGTTCGCGCTCTCGTGCACGTTCAACGCGACGGCCCGCAGCAGACTCGCGGCCAACATCAATCGCGACCAGTACGGCAAGCCGCCGCTCGACGACCGCCAGGCATCGTTTCCAGCGCAGGTCGGGATGTTCTGGACGTACTTCAAGTGGCAATGGCTGCGCGACGCGTATGGAGCGTCCCCCGGGCTGCAGGGGCTGCTCGCAGGGATCTACCTGCTGCTCGGCGTCGCCGGAGGCTACGTGCACTACCAGCGCGACCGAAGATCGTTCTGGTTCTTCGGGCCGCTGATGTTCACGATCACGTTCGCGCTGATCTTCTACATGAACTTCAAGTACGGCTACTCGCAGTCGCCGGAGCTCGGGAACTCGGTTCCGCGCGAGGTGCGCGATCGCGACTACTTCTATCTCTGGGGCTTCTCGGCGTGGAGCGTGTGGGCGGGGCTCGGCATCGTGCTGGTGTGGGAGCAGCTCGCGGCACTTCTGTCGCCCAGCTCCGGCGGTGACGCGAAGCGAATTCCGAGACCGAGCTGGCTGTATACCACACCTGTGTTCCTGTTGGCGTGCGTTCCGCTCATTACGAATTGGAACGCCGCCTCGCGCCGCGGCGACACGTTCACACGAGACTGGGCGGTCGACATTCTCAATAGCGTCGAGCCGTACGGCGTGC
>JBDTXN010000081.1:0-12993 GCA_040006175.1 Gemmatimonadota bacterium
TCGGCGTGGCGACGGGGATGTACTACACGCCGATGGGCGGCGACATCATGTTCGTGGAAGCGGCGATCCGCCGGCTCTACGGTCCGGCGAAGTCGAGTGACGAGGAAGTGCAGGTTGCGGGTTGGGGGAACGTGTCGCTCATACTCACGGGCCAGCTTGGCGAAGTGATGAAGGAGTCCGCGCGGGCAGCCCTCACGTACGCGGCTACGCATGCGTCGCAGCTGAGCATTCCGGCCGACAGGCTGGGATCGATCGAGGTTCACATTCACGTTCCCGCCGGCGCAATCCCCAAGGACGGACCCTCGGCCGGTGTCACGATCTCGACGGCACTCGTCTCGGCGATGTCAGGACGTCGCGTTCGCAAGGACGTGGCGATGACCGGTGAGGCAACGCTGCGGGGCAGAGTGTTGCCGATCGGCGGGCTGAAGGAGAAAGTGCTGGGCGCGCACCGCGCAGGGATCACGACCATCATTCTGCCGAAGGACAACGAGGCGGACATGGAAGACATTCCGGCAGAGGTTCGCCAGAGTCTCACCTTCCACCCGGTGAGCACGCTCGACGAGGTGTTCGCGATCGCGTTGGAGCCGGAGAATGCGCCGCTCGGTCGCATTGAGCCGACGCTGATGGAAGAGGCTGAGGAGCACGCAGAGGTTCACGCCGCGGTGTAGCTCGCAGGAGGAGGCAAGAGAAAGCGCCACGGCGAAATTGCCGTGGCGCTTTTCTCTTGTGCCCCGCTCAACTCGATCGGAATGCCACCGTCGGATCGATGCGAGCGGCGCGACGCGCGGGCAGATAGCCGCTAATCACGGCCACAACGAGCACCACACACACCATGGCGACGAACGTCGCTGGATCAGTCGAGCTCACGCCGAACAGCTGGCTGCGCAGCAATCTCGCCGCGATCCAGGACCCGAACGTGCCGAGCAGTACTCCGATGATCGCGAGCTCGAGCGTGTCCAGCAGGATCTTGCGCTGCACCATCCGCTGCGAGGCACCGAGTGCCATGCGCACGCCAATCTCCTGCTGCTGATTAGCGACGGTGTATGAGATCACTCCATAGATCCCGAACAGCGCGAGCGCGAGCGCAAAGGCGGCGAACGCGCTCAGCAACAGGGTGAAGAATCTGCGCGGGGAGATCGCACGATCGACTATCTGCCCGAGTGTATGCACTTCGTTCAGCGCGATGTTGGGCGAGATGGGAGTGAGTGCAGAGCGAATGCTTCTGGCCAGCGACGCGGATGGCAGCGAGCTCCGGACGATGAGGTCCACAACGGGATAATCCGGTATCTGCCGGAAGGGAATGTAGACCTCGAGTCCTGCATCTTTCTCGAGGCTCAAGTGGCGCACGTCACCCACCACGCCCACGACGCGACGCAGCGTATCGAGCGTCGCGACCTTTCCGATGGCCTTTTCGCCTGGCCAGAGCGTGCGAGCTGCGGTCTCGTTGATCAACATCACGCGCTCGCTCGCCGAGTCATCTCTGGGTGAGATGTCGCGCCCTTCGACGAGGCGCATGCCCATGGCACGGACGATGTCGTCGCTCGCGAGCCGGATGAATGCCACCGGATTCCGTTCGTCGGTCTTGTACGACCGTCCCTGCGGCGTAACTCCCCACGTTCGGTTCTTGCCAAGCGGCAGACCGTCGGCGATGGCGGCAGCCTGGACTCCGGGGAGTGCTCGCGTCAGTCGCAGTGCCTCGCTCATATAGGTCGAGAATCGCGTCTGCGTTTGCAGCCATTGCTCTTCCGGGTCGATGCGAATGGAGGAGACCATCTCCGGGCGAAAGCCCAGATCGACATCGAGCAGCTTGACGAAGCTGCGAATCAGCAGTCCCGAACCCACGAGCAGCACGCACGCGAGCGCGATCTCGCTCACCACGAGCGCCGTTCGCACGCGGAGTCCGCTCCTGCCGCTCGTGCTGTTGCGTCCGGAGTCCTTGAGCGCGTCGTGTACCGCGAGCTCGCTGAGCTGCAGTGCGGGAGCCATCCCGAACAGGAGCCCGGCGAGGGTGGCGAGACATGCGATGAACACGAGCGCGCTGGCATCGATGCGCACGTCGCCGAGCAAGGGGAGATTGACGGTTTGCAGACGCGCGATGGCACGCGTGCCGGCGAAGGCGAGGAGCACCCCGATGGCCGCTCCGCAGGTCGAGAGGAGAATGCTTTCGGTGAGCATCTGACGCACGAGCCGCCGCCGTCCCGCTCCGAGCGCGGCGCGAATCGCCATCTCCTTTCGGCGCGTGGTCGCGCGAACGAGCAGCAGGTTGGAGAGATTCGCGCAGACGATCAGCATCACCGTTCCCACCGCGAGTGCGAGCATCACGAGCGCCGAGTGTATCTCGCCCACGACGTGTGTGCGCAGTGAGCTCAAGTAGGGGGTGAATGCATTACGGTCGGGATGTGCGGCCGTGATGTTCGGCGCGAGCACCGCCAGCTCTGCCGCGGCGCTGGCGATCGTGGCACCCGGTTTCAGTCTGCCGATGAGCGCGAGCGTGTTGCCCTGACGATCGTTACGCTCCGTGAGCGGAAAAGGGATGAACACATCGAACCGCGTTCCGGGCGCGAACACCGATCCGAAATCGAAGGAGGGCGGCAGCACTCCGACGACAGTCTGCGGCGCCTCGTTGATCGTGAGGCTCTTCCCTACGATCGCAGGATCGGACGCGAACTCGCGTTGCCAGAGCGAGTAGCTGAGCATGACCACATTAGGCACATCGCCTTCGCTTTCTTCCTTCGTGAACGAGCGGCCGAGCACCGGCTGCACGCCGAGCATCGAGAAGAAATTCTGTGTCACAGGTACGCTGCTCAGGCGGATCGCATCTCCGTTGCGTACGAGGCTCGCATCGCCGGTTCCGTAGAACGCGAAGTACCCGGCGACGTCCTCGAACGAGCGATCCTGCTCGTGCAACGCAACGAGGTGATTCACCTGCGCGGTCTGTCCGGAGAGGCCTCCAGTCGTGCCATTCGCCATCCATACGAGCCTGTCCGCATCTCGATATGGCAGTGGTCGCACGAGCAGCGCATCGGCGACGCTGAAGACCGTCGCGCTGGCGCCGACACCGAGCGCGATGATGGCGATCGCGCTGATCGTGAATGCGCGCTCCCGGTGAAGCGTGCGGGTCGCGTACCGGATGTCCTGTTCGAGATCGGCCATCCATTGCCGCGAGCGCACCGTGCGTTCGCGCGCGGCGGCCGAGTCCGCGATCAGCTCGCGCGCGTCGTCGAGCGGTAACCCGAGTCGCCTGAGCGCCTCGGCCCGCGCCTGGTCCGGAGACAGGCCGCGCGTAAGGAGTTCCTCGACGCGATCGTCGAGAAGGGAGCGCAGCTCTTCGTTCGCGTCTGCGGCAACGCGATCCGGAGTGTGCAGCGGCAAGCGGAAGAGGCGCCGAACCCCGGCGCGGACACCGCCTTCGCGTGAGGTGGTTGGTTCAGCCATTGGCGGACCTGCTGGACAGCACGGTCGTCAGCGCGTGCACGTAGTCCATGAGCGCGGCGGATTCTGCGCGGAGGTGCGCCTTGCCACTGCTCGTCACCCGATAGTAGCGCGCACGCCGCCCGTTCTTGCTCTCCCCCCACTCGGCGACGAGCAGCCCCCGGGCTTCGAGCCGGTGCAGCGCCTGGAGCAGCGCGGCGTCGGTAACGTCGAGCCGGCCATCCGACCTTCGCTCGAGCCAGGTCGTGATCTCGAACGCGTGCATTGGGCCCCAGGAGAGCGTCTTGAGCACCAGCACGTCGAGCGTACCCTTGAGCAATGCCATGTGCCTTCCCCCACCAAGTGTCTTAGGTCAGACACTTAGTCTGGAGAGGATGGTTTGAATCGGCAATCCGCCCCTGCCACCGTCGCGTCCGCTTATGTGCACCCCTCAAGCGCTGCGGGTGCAAAAAGAAAAAGCGCCGCGGCTGACTGCCGCGGCGCCCATTGCGGGCTGCGCTCTGTGCGCTACGTCGTCGGTGGGATCCTGTTCGAGCTGTCCGCGCTCGATTCGAGCGCGATCCGCGAGGTGATAGCCTCCATCTGTCGCCCGCGCAGGCGCGCCCACGCGGGGAGTCGCACCGCATTCACGACGATCGTGCCGATTCCGGCGCCGAGAAACACCGCGGCATCTACTGCCGCCGCGCCCAAGTGCCCTGCGATCCCGGCGCCGATCGCCGCCATGGAACCAGCGGCGATCAACGCGACACCAGCGATCATCGTCGTAGCCATTGTCCCCTTCTGCGTCGAGATCCGCAGGCGGTGCCCGGTGGGAGTGGGCTCGAGGAGCGCCTGGAGATTTCCGTTCGTCCACTGCCGAAAGGAACCGTAGGCGCTCACGGCGCCGCGCGCGTTGAACACCTCGCGCAGCTCGACCACGAGATGCTCCCACTCGCTCTCGGAGAGCCGCCGCCCAAGCTCGACCGAGCGCGACACGCCGATGGGCATCCCGAGAATCGTCCGCCCTCCACTCGTCGCGCGAAGCTCGACGGACTTGGCCGCGCTCGCAACGGCCTCCGGCGAGATCCCGACCTCGCGCCCGATGTCCTGCAGCTCGGCCAGCGTCATGCCGTCACTCCGGGACGACTGCGGCGCCGTGCTTTGGGGACCTTCGGCCGCCTTCAGGAAGATTGCCGCGACTTCATCTTCGTCGTATCTGCGCTCAGGCATTGTACCCGTAAAGTCGCTCCGGCAACCGCTCGTGGCAAACCGTACTAGAACGTGATCGGCCCCTTCGCGAAGATCGCCCACGGATCGCCCGGCTGCGTGCCGTCGATGAAGTACTCGGTGTAGCGCTTGTCCGGGGCCGTCGTGCTGTCCGCCGGTGCGAACTTGTCACGATCGAAATCCATCGCGACGATCCCCGCAGGAAGATTCCAGTCGCCCGAGCTGCGCTGCGCATAGTAGCGGCCGATCATGTCGCCCCAGATCGGCGCGGCGAGCGAGCCGCCGGCAGCGCCCGGCGCGATCGGCACCGGCTTGTCGAAGCCGACCCACACGCCCGCGACCACCTCCGGCGTCATGCCGACGAACCACGCGTCAGTATCGTTGTTCGTCGTCCCCGTTTTGCCCGCCACCGGGACCCGCTCGGGCACGTAGCGCCGCACGGACGTCGCGGTGCCCCGCGTCACCACGTCGCGCATCATGTCGCGCACGATGAACGCGACACGCGGATCGAGCACCGAGTCTCGCCCAGCGCCGCGCTCCGCGTACACGACGCGCCCGTTCGCGTCGGCGATGTGGTGGATGAAGCGAGGCGTGACCGCCGATCCATCATTGTCGAAGGCGGCGTATGCTGTCACGAGATCGAGCGGTCGCACGGCGCTCGCGCCGATCGCGCTCGAGGGATACGAAGCGATCGGAGACTTGATGCCGAGCGCGTGCGCGAGTGCGGAGATGGTATCGATCCCCTCCGTCATGCCGATCTGCACCGCCACCGGATTGCGCGAGCGCGTGAGTGCCTCGCGCAGCGAGATCGGACCAAGGAACCGCCCGTCATCGTTCTTGGGACGATAGACGCCGTTGCGATCGAGGGGAATCGTGAGCGCGGTGTCGTACACGATAGAGGCTGCGGTGAGCGTGTCCGCGATTCCGGCGGCGTAGACGATCGGCTTGAATGCCGATCCCGGCTGGCGGACCCCGTTGATCGCACGATCGAAGTGCGAATCCGCGTAGCTGCGGCCGCCCACCAGCGCGAGCACGTCCCCGTCTTCGGGATCCATCGCGACGACGGCGCCCTGCAGGTAGTCGCTGCTCCCCGGCGTGCGCGTGGCGAACATCGGATGCGTGAAGCCGGAACGAGCCTCTGCGCGTGCGAGTCCGGATCCGAGCGCGTCGGTCGCGAGCGCCTGAAGCTGCGCGTCGATGGTCGTCGTGATCTGATAGCCGCCGTTCATCACCTCCAACCCGTTCGCTTCGGACTCGCGGCGAACGACGTCGACGACGTACGGTGCCGCCACGACCGACGATGATGGCGCGGTGACCACGGGCTCCGTCTTCGCTGCCGTTGCCGCGTCGTCCGTCACGTATCCCTGCTGCGCCATGAGCGTAAGCACGAGGTCGCGCCGCTCGCGCGCGCGATCGGGGTGACGCAACGGATCGTAAAGCGCGGGTCCCTTGGGCAGCGCCGCGAGGGTCGCCGCCTGTGCGAGCGAGAGCCGCGCAGCCGGAATTCCGAAGTAGTGGCGCGACGCCTCGTCGATGCCGTACCAGCCGTGCCCGAAATGGATCTGGTTGAGATACGCTTCGAGAATCTGCTGCTTGTCGTAGTGGCGCTCCATCTCGCGCGCGGCGTTCTGCTCGTGGATCTTCCGCGCGATGGATTTATCCGCGCGATTGATGAGATCGGGATGCATGTTGCCGACGAGCTGCTGCGTAATCGTGCTCGCCCCGCGCGCGTGCCCGCGCAGCGCATCCTTGATCGCCGCGGCCATGCTGACGACGTCGACGCCGTCGTGCTTGTAAAAGCGCTGGTCCTCCACCGCGATGAATGCCTGGCCGACGTACGGCGGAAGCGTGTGAAGCGGCACGCTCACGCGCAGCTGCGCGCCCAGCTCACCCAGGAGCTGCCCGTCGCGCGAGAGCACGAGCGACGACTGCGGCTGCGGTACGATCTGCCACGCCTGGCTGGCGGCCTGCGCGCCGAGGGGCGCGCCGAGCATTGCGCCGGCCAGCGCGAGTGGGCTCAGGATGTATCGCAAATGCATGTCGGAATGACGAAACGAATGAGTGTCGGGACAATCGAGCCGGGCGCAGGTTGAGCATAACTACCCCTCGACCTCTTATACACACATCTTTCTGTGATGCCTCACATCCTCCAGCTTGCCGCGCTCCAGTTCTCTCCCGGCAAGGGAGAATATGAAGCCAATCTGTCGCGATTGGGCGACATCTTCGCACAGCTCGACACGCTCGATCCGCGCCCGGACGTACTGCATCTGCCGGAATCAGCGCTCACCGGCTACTTCCTTGAAGGCGGAGTGCGAGAGCACGCGCGCACCGCCGGCGCGCTCGCGAGCGACCTGCAGCGAATGTACGTGGCCTCCGGCGCGGGAGCTCAGCCGCTCGAGGTCGCGATCGGTTTCTACGAGTCGTGGAATAGTATCCTCTACAACAGCGCGCTGTGGGTGAGGCTCGGCGGCGACGAGCCGCTAATTCGACACGTGCATCGCAAGAACTTCCTGCCCACCTACGGGCTGTTCGACGAGGAGCGCTTCGTCGAGCGTGGGCACGACATCCGCGCGTTCGACACGCCGTGGGGCCGCTTCGCGATGCTCGTGTGCGAAGATGCGTGGCATTCGCTCCCCGGCACGCTGCTCGCCCTCGACGGCGCGACCATGATCTTCATCTCGTCGGCCGCTCCCGCGCGCGGCGTCTATCCGCGCGACGACGCGATCCCGGGCCCCGCGAGCGTCGCGCGCTGGGATCGGCTCGTGCGCGACATCGCGGAGGAGCACGGGGTGTTCGTGTCGTTCGCCAATCTGGTGGCGAACGAGGGAGGAAAGAGTTTTCCCGGAGGCGCCACGATCGCCGGTCCGTCGGGCGAGGTGCGCGTGCGCGGGCCGCTCTGGCGCGAGTCGCTCGTCTCGCTCCAGATCGATCTCCGCGACCTCGCGCGCGCACGTGCGCAGATGCCGCTGCTCGCCGATCTCCAGACGGCGATGCCGCACCTGATCGACAATCTCGAGCAGATCCAGGCGGAGAAGCCGGTGCCGCTCGAGTACGATCCGGCTCCGGCCGTGAAGCAGGCCACGCCCGCGCCGCGACCGAGCCGCGCTGCGCGAGCCGGTGGCATCGAAGTCCTGCAGGTGAGCGCGCGGGAGAATGGCGCGCCGTCCCCGCTCGCGATCGACGGCGCGCTAACGGAGGGGTGGCTCTCTACCTTCATCCGCGACGAGCTCGCGCAGCGTAACTACGAGAAGGGCATCGTGGCGATCTCCGGCGGGATCGATTCCGCGGTCACGGCATTCCTCGCGGTGAAGGCGATCGGTGCGAAGAACGTCATCGGCGTGCGGCTCCCATATCGCACCTCGAGCCCCGAGAGCCTCGAGCACGCGCAGCTCGTGATCGATGCGCTGGGCATCGAGGCGCGCACGCTCGACATCTCCGCGTCCGTCGACGGATACCTCGCCCGCGAGCCCGACGCCGACGAAACACGCCGCGGCAACGTCATGGCGCGCGTACGCATGCTCGTGACCTTCGACCAGGGAGCTCGCTACAAGGCACTCCCACTCGGCACTGGCAACAAGACCGAGCGCCTGCTCGGCTACTTCACCTGGCACGGCGACGATGCACCACCGGTGAATCCGCTCGGCGATCTCTACAAGACGCAGGTGCGCGAGCTCGCGAGACATCTCGGCGTGCCCGACGCGATCGTCGACAAGGCGCCGACGGCGGACCTCGTGCACGGCCAGACCGACGAAGGCGATCTGGGTGTGACCTACGACGATGCCGACCAGATCCTGAACTGGCTGCTCAACGGGTTTTCGGCGGACGAGGTGATGGCGCGCGGCTTCGACACGAAAGCCGTGGACACGGTGCGCCGTCGCCTCGATTCGACCCACTGGAAGCGCCGCCTGTCCACCGTGGCGATGCTCACGGGAACGTCAATCGGCGACAGCTACCTGCGACCGGTGGACTACTGATCGAGTGTTGGCCCTGTCGGCTGTGGGAGGGAGGAGTGAGTAGCAGAGGAAGGCTCGAATCGGCGCGTACGCGCTCGCTCAGCGTCGATCTCGATTCGTCGGTTTTGCCGTTCAAATTCGTGTACAGTCAGTTCCTCTTCCCTGCTTCAGTCACTTAACGCACCCAGTGACGCAGCTAAGTCACCGCGCGTCCAATAGTTACAATGACGACGTCGCCGCTCGAGATCACCGGTACGCACCTGCTCCCCTCGCGTCGGTTCTGGATGACCGACGAGATCGTGCGTATGTGCGTGGTCGCATTCGGTACGCTCGCCGTCGCGCTCGGACTCACCTTCAACTACTACGCGCACCCATTCCCCTGGCTCGGGGCGGGTTTGCTGCTGCTCGTCGCGGCGGCCACCCGGGTGTTCGGCATCCCGCTCCCCGGAAAGGGATTCGCGAGCTTCGCCGTAGGTCCCGGCATCGCTGCGCTGATCGCGCTCGACTGGGCCGCCGGCTCGCTGGTCGCGGCGCTCGGGATCATCGTCGGCGACGCGATCGTACGACGTCTGCCGATCCGCAACGCAGTCAGCAACGCCGGGCACTTCCTCACCGCGGGCAGCATCGCCGGCTACTGCTACTACGGCCTGATGAGCGGCCAACTCGGCCTTGCCGCCTTTTCTCCGGCCAACGCGTGGCGACTCGGCTTCATGATCGCGCTGTACCTCGTGACGGCGAACTCCACGTTCTATCTGCAGCTCAAGCTCTCGCCCGCGATCGCGTGGGTGGATGCAAAGCTCACGGCGCGGTGGGAGGGCACTGTCGCAGTGCTCGCGACGCTGCTCGCACTCGGCTCGCTCCGCCTCGCATACAGCCAGTCGGCGCCGCGCTCGATGATTGGTGGTGCGCTGGTGCTCACGTTCGTCGCGGTGCTCATGCACTGGCTCGTCCGGCAGGCCGCAGTGGGCGAGAGTCTGCTGCTCGTGCAGCGACTGACGAGCGCGATCAGTGCGCGCCCGGAGCTTCACCTCGCGCTCGGCGACATCCAGCGGCTCACGCGCTCGCTCGTGCCGTGGGAGCAGATGGGGATCGCCGCATTCGACTCGACGCGCAACGAGTTCGTCTCCCTCGTGGACACGTCGCCCGACATTCCGGTGGGCACGCGCACTCCTGCGACCGGGGGGATGGTCGGAGCCGCCGTGAGCGCCGGGCACGCGATCACCGATCTCGCGCTGCCATTTGCCCAGCGGCCGAAAGAATCGTGGCGGCGGTCGCAGATCGTGCTTCCGCTGATGTACGGCGACCGCCTCGTCGGCATCTGGACTGTGCGGCACTCGCGTGTCGAGATGTATCGCATTCACGATGCTGCGCTGCTCGAGTACGTCGCACCGCAGTTGGCGCTGTCGCTCTCGCTCGACAAGCTGATCCAGCCCGTGGTCGCCGCGTCCGCCGACATGACGGCGCACGTCGAGTCGATCACCGCAACGACCCAGCAACTGCACGCGTCCGCACAGGAAGGCGCAGAGACTGCGCGCCGACTCGCTGCGACGGTGCGCGAGCTCGCGGACACGCTGTCGCGCGGCGCGGAGGGTGCGCGCAACGCGCAGGTGATCGCCGATACGACGGTGACGGAAGGACAAATGACGCAGCAGAGCGGCAGCCAGATGCTCGCCGATGCGCGCGTCGTTCGCGGCGCGACGGAACAGGCGCGCACCAAGCTCACTGCGGCAGCAGCCGTCGTGCAGCAGGGCGCCGATCAGGTCTCGCGGTTGCGCGAGATCTCCGAGGCCGTCCAGAAGTTCGGACAGACGATCACCGAGCTAGCCGATCAGACGGGATTGCTCGCGCTGAACGCGGCAGTGGAGGCAGCGCGCGCCGGCGTGCACGGGAGAGGCTTCGCGGTCGTCGCGCGCGAGATTCGCGAGCTCGCGGATCGCAGCGCCACCGAGGCCGAAGGAATGGACAAGGCCGTGCGCGACATTCGCGCGACACTCGACCGCGCAGTCGCGCTCATGCAGCGCACGCGCGGCGAGGTGCTGTCCGTGGCGGATGCGAGTGCGAACTGGGTGGACGAGCTCGATCGCATCGTGCTCGCGAGCGAGCAGGTGGCGTCCGCTGGCCATCGCATCGTGGACACGGCTCGCGAAAGCGCGGGACGCTCCGGGATGATGCAGCGCGCACTGACCGAGGCAAAGGAAGAGGCGACGCGCGCTGCATCGGAAACCGGTGCGGTCGCGGGAGCGAGCACTCAGCAGGAGGGGGCGATCGATTCGCTGAACGGTGCGGCTACGGAGCTCAGTACCACAGCGCAGACGCTCGCGACCGCGGTGGCCGCCGTCCGCGCGGGACGCTGATCCTACTTCTTCGAGACCGCCGCCGCGACCCGGGGCGTAGGCCGCATCGGATCGCGTAGCGCAGCGAGAATCTGCGCGGCCTGAGCATCGAGAATGGTGCGATCCGGCATCACGGAGCCGGGAAACGGCAGCGGCACGTCGAAGCCGTCGCCGGCACGCCGCGGAATCAGGTGAATGTGAAAGTGGTAGACATCCTGCCCCGCCGCCGCGCCGCTCGAAACGATCAGATTCATCGCGTTCGCCCCTGCGACCTTCCGGATCACGGGATTGAGGCGCATCGCGACCTCGAACAGATGCATCCCGAGCTCGGTCGGCAGATCCTGGAACGATTCGAAGTGCTGGCGCGGCACGACCAGTGTGTGCCCCTGATTGACCGGCTGCACATCCATGAAAGCGACCGCGCTCGAGTCCTCATAGCACACCGAAACTTCCGCGGCGCCCTTCATGATGTCGCAGAAAATGCAGTGTGCAGGTTGCGAATCGGAGTGCTGCATAGGGCCGCCAGTGGAGCGGTCGAGACCGCTCGAGGAAAGAGTCGTTGCAGTAGCTGGATTGAGAGCACGGATGATAAGCCGTCCGGCACACCCCCGGTAGACGTTCGTGTGGCATCAGCGGTGGGCCGGAAGGTATCTTTCACCGTCGATTTCACAGGACCTGGAGAGACATGGCTGCGCCCACGATCGCTTCCAAGCCGGCTGCTACCGATCTGACGTCTGCTCAACTGCTAGACGCGTACCGCAACATGTTCCTGTCGCGTCGGCTGGACGACAAGGAGATCCAGCTCAAGCGCCAGAACCGGATCTTCTTTCAGATCTCGGGGGCGGGGCACGAAGCCATCCTGACCGCTGCGGGAATGCTGATCCGGCCCGGATCGGACTGGTCGCTTCCCTATTACCGTGATCGCGCGTTCTGCCTGCAGCAGGGCGTGACCCCTGCCGAGATGCTGTACGAGGCGGTTGGCGCCGCGGCGGATCCCGCGAGCGGTGGGCGGCAGATGCCGAGCCACTGGGGACACAAGAAGCACAACATTGTCACGTCGTCGTCGCCCACGGGCACGCAGTTCCTGCAGGCGGTCGGCGCGGCCGAGGCCTCGCTGCGCGCGAAGCTGCTCGGGATCACCGAGGGATTCACGGAAGACGAAGTCGTCTACGTCTCCACGGGCGAGGGCACGACCAGTCAGGGCGAGTTCTGGGAGTCGATTTCGAGCTCGTGCAATCTCGGCGTTCCCGTCGTGTACGTGGTCGAGGACAACGGCTACGCGATCTCGGTTCCCGTCGAGGTCAACACGCCGGGCGGCAACATATCGAAGCTGCTCGTTTCGTTCCCCGGGCTCTACGTCGAGGAAGTCGATGGCTGCGACTTCGTTGCCTCGTATGCGGCGATGACGCGGGCGGTGGACTATGCGCGCATGCGGAAGGGGCCAGCGCTCGTGCACGCGCACGTGATTCGTCCGTACTCGCACTCGCTCTCGGATGACGAGGTGACGTACCGTCCGACATCCGAGCGGGAGGCGGATGCCGCGCGCGATCCGATCGTGACGTTCCCCAAGTGGCTGGTTGCGGAAGGCCATGCGGCGGAGGAGGATCTCGCGAAGTTGCGTGAAGAGGTGGATGCACTCGTGCTCGCCGCGACTGACGATGCGCTGGAGCAGCCGCAGCCAACGCCGGACACGATCTACCACGCCGTCTATTCACCCCACGTCGATCCGTGCGGCGAGAATTTCGACACCGAGGACGATCCGCAGTTCGCCGGCGAGCCGACGACGATGGTCGATCTGCTCAACGCGTGCATGAAGGACGAAATGCGCCGCGACGAGAAGATCCTCGTGTTCGGTGAGGACGTTGCCGACGTTTCGCGCGAGCAATACCTCGGCTCGCTCAAGGGAAAGGGCGGCGTGTTCAAGGTTACGTGGGGACTGCAGAAGGAGTTCGGCGGCTCGCGCGTGTACAACTCTCCGCTGGCTGAGGCGAACATCATCGGACGCGCGATCGGCCTGGCGCTGCGCGGCTTCAAGCCGGTGGTCGAGATCCAGTTCTTCGACTACATCT
>JBDTXN010000082.1:0-12900 GCA_040006175.1 Gemmatimonadota bacterium
GCGGTGTCGTTCGCGATGCGCTTGAGCGTGTTGACGAACGTCCGCGGATCGGTATCCGACAGAAGTCGAATGTCCATCACGGCCGACGCCTCCGCCGGAATGACGTTCGTCTTGTTCGATCCCCACAGTCCCGTGAGCGAGATCGTGTTGCGGAGGATGGCATTCCAGTAGATGTCGTTCGTCAGCCACTTTCGCGCGCGGGGATTTCCAATCGCCTTGCGCACATCGGACAGCCACACGCGCTGCTCGCCCTTGTACTGCGGCGAGATGTCGTGAAAGAACTTCTGCACGTCGGGGAGCACGCGCAGCGGCGTCTCGTAGTGTGCAATTCGATCGAGCGCGGCCACGAGCTTGGGCACGGGATTCTGCTTCGTGGGCCGGGAGCCGTGCGACGGCACACCCGTGACGACGATTCGCTGCCAGGCAGTCTGCTTCTCCGACACGCCCACGCCGTAGTACTTGAGCTTTCCATTCACGACGAGATTCTCGCCGCCCTCCGTCATCAGGAACTCGACGTCCTTGAGCAGGTCGGCGTGATTCTTCACGAACACCACGGCGCCCTCACCCCCGAACTCCTCGTCGGCGTTGCCGATGAACACGATGTCACGATTGAGCGACGCACCGCTGCGCTTGAGCGCGATCATCGCCATGAGGTGCACGATCCCCTGGCCCTTCATGTCGAGTGAGCCGCGCCCCCACACGTAGCCATCCTTCACGACTCCCGAGAACGGGTCGACGGACCAGAAGTTCGGCGCGACGGGAACCACGTCCATGTGGTGCACGAGCGCGATCGCCTTCTTTGATCCGTTCCCCTTCAGTCGCGCATAGAGATTCGCCCGGTTGTGTCCCAGCTCGGCCGTGTCGAGGATCTGCGCCTCGATCCCTTCCTTGTCCAGAATCGCCTTGAGAAAGCGCGCCGCATCGAGCTCGTTCCCCGGTGGATCCGTCGTATTCACCTTGAGGTAGTCCGACAGCGTGTGGAGCGTCTCGTCGCCGAGGGCGTTCCAGTCGGGCGCGGCCTGCGCATGTGCGGAGGCGGTGATACCAACGAGGAGAAGCACGAGCGAAACGGCGATCCGGCGCATGTACCAGCCCTGATGAAGGTTGCGCATATGAGAACAGCCGGGCGTCCGTTGCGCAATCACCTTGCGCGCCGTCACACATGGCTGCACCGCTATATTTCACGATCCGCCTGGCCGATCGGGACGGGCGTTCTCACGCGATCATTCGGAGGCGACGCCAGAATGCGCCGCACCATGTGCAAGTCCAAAGTGCATCGCGGCGTGCTCACCGGCGCCGACCTGCACTACGAAGGAAGTCTGACGCTGGATGTGACGCTGATGAAAGCCGCGGACATCCTCCCGTTCGAGAAGGTTCAGGTGGTGAACGTCAACACCGGCTCGCGCCTCGAGACGTACGTCATCGAGGGTGAGCGCAATAGCGGGACCATTCAGCTCAACGGCGCCGCGGCTCGCCTCGGCGCAGCCGGCGATCACGTGATCGTGATCAGCTACGGGGACTATGAAGAGAGCGAGCTCGAGAATTTCACACCGAAGCTCGTGTTCGTGGACGAGAAGAACCGCATCGTCCGCGACAAGATTCGCCGCGCCAGGTAGCCGCTGCGGCCGTTACTGCTCTTTGTCAGTCCTTCGTGGCGACTCGCTCCCCGCCGACGTGCGCGAGATCGGCGACGACATACTCGCGCAGGCGCGCCGCGTCGCGAACGTCGTGAAGCGGCTCTCGCAGCTCGAGGCGCCGAAAACGGTGGAGTATCTCGCCGGCGCGCCGATGCTCGATCTCTCGGAGCGCAGCTCGCACTGAGCCCCGAGGCCGCGAGCATGCGGCTGTGCAATTCGCACGATCTTCGCCAATGGCGACGCTCGCGGCGCGGCAGGATGTTCCACCCATGCGCGCATGTCGTTGCATCGCATGGGGTTCTGCGGGAAACACGAGATGGCACGGGGATCGCTTTTCCCTGGTCACTCACTCTTGCCGGACTTCTTTACGACGACTCTCACGCTCGAGCAAACGAACGGAGAGATCCTGCTCTGGCAGAGCAGGATCCGACTCGGTTTTGCTCTTCTCCTCGCCTCCATCGGCACCGCGCTCATCGCGTCGGATGCGGTTCACCGCATCTCGCCATCGAGCATCGCGGCCGTCGTGGCGTACGTGCTCGTCATGGTTCTGCTGACGGCGCTCGTGCGGCGCACGGGCGAAGCGACGCAAGGTGTGGTGCTCGCCGTCGTCGCGGCGGACATTCTCTTCGTCTTCGCAATCGCGGGAGTAGCGACGCCGCCCGAGTACTACGGCCGCTCGCTCCTGCTCGGCTTCGCGATTCTCCACTTGAGCGAGTTTTACTTCGGTCGCAAGATCGCGTGGGGCGCGCTCGCAGCCATCGTACTCGGCTATCTCGGAATGATCCGCGAGGTCACGGGCGCCGGGCGCGCCCTCGGTTGGCCGCAGGAGCTTGCATCGCTCGCGGTGTTCGTCCTCGCCGCGTCGTCGTTCATCATCCATTACGGATCGTTCAAGGAGCGCCTGCATCGGATCTCGACGCTGTTCGAGCACGCGCAGGAGGGCGATTTCAGCGAGGAGTTCGACCTCGCGGGCGAGAAGCGTCCCGATGGCGTGACGATGGTCGGGCGCGCCTACAACCGCGTGCGCGCGCAGCTCGCCAACCTGGTGCTCACCGATCCGTTGAGCGGATGCCTCAATCGCCGCGGTCTCGAGCAGCAGCTCAAACGCGAGCTCGCGCGCGCCGCCCGAACGGGCAAGGATGTCGCGCTACTCGCGCTCGACGTCGACTACTTCAAGGACATCAACGACAGCTGGGGTCACCAGACCGGCGACACGGTCATTCAGGAAGTGGGAGAGCTCCTGCGCTCGATCGCGCGCGGCGGCGACTGCGTGGCGCGCACCGGCGGCGATGAGTTCACCCTCATGCTCCCGGAGACCTCGGCCGCGGGCGCCTTCCGCCTCGCCACCCGTGTGCGCGAGGCGGTGAGCCTGCACCGGTTCCAGGGCGTCTCGAAGCTCGCAGTCTCCGTGAGCATCGGTCTCGTCGCCGATCGCGTACACGACGAAAACATCCTGCACGATCTCCACTCGCGCGCCGATGAGGCGCTCTACGCCGCGAAGGATGCAGGTCGCGACCGCGTCAGCATCTGGACGCCGAATCTTCGCGCGCTGGCGGTGACACGGGCGTCGCAGCAGATAGCGAGAGCCGGGTAGGGAGGGGTGGAAGCAACTGATTGTACACGAATTTCAAGAAGCAAAAAGACGAATTGGACCGGACGCTGAGCGAGTGACGTAAGCACTCCCATTCGCCGGTTTCGATTCGTTTCGAATTGGCTTGATCCGTGTACGCCTGTCGCAGTTATCCGCAACTCGGCTCGTCATCCGTTTTGTTTTCCTACGAACGAATCGATGTCCAAGTCGCGCTCCGCACACGGACTCGCGCCACCCCCAAAAAACGAACCCGATCCACGAACGTGCGCATACGCACTCCCTCCGCGTCGCGTTCGATTCGTCGTTTTGTTTCTTGAATTCGTGTCCAATCAGTTGCTTCTACCCCAACCCCTATTCGCCCGCCTCTAATCGCCGAGCAGCGGAATCTCCATCATCGCCTCACTCACCATCACGGCCGAGCCGCCCACGCGCACCGCGCTCACCTCTCCATTGGCCTTGTCGACTTCGAGGTGGAGAAAACTCGGCCGCTTGATCTCGAATCCCTGCTCGACCAGGAAGCGGAAGTGTCCGTTCGCCGCGCTTTCGCGCGCGCCGAGGTATCCGCCGAGTGCGGCGACGGCGGAGCCGGTGGCGGGATCCTCGATGATCCCCTGGCCCGGAACGAACACGCGCGCACGGATGACACCCTCGCGATCCGGATCGCGCGCGAACACCATGATGTCAGGTGCCCAGTAGGACTTGAGCGCAGAATCCCACTGATCCATCCGCACGCGCGCGCGGCGCACGGCATCGAGATCGCGTAGCGGCACCATCAGAAACGGGAATCCGCACGAGACCGCCTGCGGTGCTGTCATGCCGCCCAGGATGTCCGTCGGGTCGAGTGTCAGCGTCTCGGCCAGATGTGTGCGTCCCGGAGGCGGAGGCCCGACTTCCGGCAGCTTCGCCACCGAGAGCTGCGCGAACTCCGGCTTCTTGAACGTGCCGCGTATGAGCACCGGCACCGGACCCACACCTTCTTCGAGCACGATGCGCGTCTCGCCGTCGAGCGGAACCTCGCCGAGGAGCGCCAGCGCGAACGCGCATCCCACCGTGGGGTGACCCGCGAACGGCATCTCGTACACCGGCGTGAAGATGCGCACGCGGCGCGTGTGCTTCGGATCCGTTGGCGGATAGACGAACACCGTCTCCGAGAGATTCATCTCGAGGGCAATGCTCTGCAGCGCCTCTTCCGGGATCTTCGTCGCGTCCGGGAACACCGCGAGCGGATTGCCGCCGAAGGTGCGGTCGGTGAACACATCCAGCGTGTAAAAGCGCGCACGCACCGAGCGCAGCGGCGTGGTTGCCACGGCTACTCCGCGCCCATGAATGGATATGTGAAGTCGCGAGCGGCCGCGAACGTCTCCTTGACCGAGCGCGCACTCACCCAGCGCGCGAGGTTGAGCATCGAGCCCGCCTTGTCGTTCGTGCCCGACGCGCGCGCGCCGCCGAACGGCTGCTGTCCGACCACCGCGCCCGTCGGCTTGTCGTTGATGTAGAAGTTACCGGCCGCATCGCGGAGCTTCAGCATCGCCTCGTGCACCGCGCTCCTGTCGCGCGCGAAGATCGAGCCCGTGAGCGCGTACGGCGACGTGCGATTCACGGTGTCGAGGATCTCCGAGAACTTCGCGTCGGGATACGCGTACGCCGTGACGACGGGGCCGAAGATCTCCTCGCACATCAGCCGGTACGACGGATCCTTCGATTCGACGAGTGTCGGGTCGATGAAGTAGCCCACGTCGCCACGCACCGTGCCGCCCGCAAGCACCTTCGCATTCTGCTTCGCGTCCTCGAGATAGCCGCTGATCTTGTCGAACGCGCGCTTGTCGATCACGGCGCCCATGAAGTTCCGGAAGTCGCGCACGTCTCCCACCTTGATCTCCTGCATCATGGCGATGACGCGATCGCGCACCTCGCCCCAGATCGACTGCGGGACGTAGATGCGGCTGGCGGCCGAGCACTTCTGGCCCTGGTACTCGAATCCGCCGCGGACGATCGCGACCGCGAGCGCCTCCACGTCCGCGCTCGGATGCGCGACGATGAAATCCTTTCCGCCCGTCTCCCCCACGATGCGCGGGTACGTGCGATACATGTTCGTGTTCGCGCCGATCTGCTTCCACATCATGTTGAACACCGTCGTGCTGCCCGTGAAGTGCAGCCCGGCGAAATTGCGATGCGAGAGCGCCGTGTTCGAGATCGCGACGGGATCGCCCGGAAGGAAGTTGATCACGCCCGGCGGCAGGCCTGCCTCCGTGAGGATCTGCATCACGTAGTGCGCGCTCAGCATCGCCGTCATCGACGGCTTCCACAGCACCGTGTTGCCCATGAGTGCCGGCGCGGTGGGCAGATTGCCGCCGATCGCCGTGAAGTTGAACGGCGTCACCGCGTAGATGAATCCTTCCAGCGGGCGGTAGTCCGTCTGGTTCCACATACCGCGATCGCTGATCGGCTGATCGGCGTACAGGTTCTCCGCGAAGTGCACGTTGAAGCGCCAGAAGTCCGCGAGCTCGCATGCAGCGTCGATCTCCGACTGGTAGGCCGTTTTCGACTGGCCGAGCATCGTTGCGGCGTTGATCGTGGCGCGATAACGGGTGGAGAGTAGCTCCGCGGCGCGGAGGAACACGCCCGCGCGCTCCTCGAACGGCCAGTTGCCCCAGTCCGCGCGCGCTCTCTCGGCGGCATCGATAGCCTGCGCGACGTGCTCGGTCGTGGCGGCGTGCCACGTGGCGAGCACATGCTGGTGTGCATGCGGCATCACCACGTGCGCGGTGTCGCCCGTGCGAATCTCGCGTCCGTCGACGACGACGGGGATGTCGACCTGCTCGGCCGACATCGACTCGAGGCGAGCCTTGAGCTCGGCGCGCTCGGGTGTGCCGGGCGCGTAACTCCGAATGGGCTCGTTGACGGGCGGCGGCGTGCGGCGCCGGCCGTTGAACCCGACTATCGAACCGGAGGCGCCGACGGCGCCACCGGCCCGCCGATCGATATCGCTGGCAGCGGGAGTCGTTGAAGCGGCGGGCGCAAAAGGCGCGGTTGGTGCCGGCGGTGCGGCGGGGGCGGTCTTGGCGGCGACAGGCATGACGACGAATCGCTATTCTAGAGGGGTGCGCGCATTGCCCGCTCGGGGCTTTTTGGGCGCGATGCACATACTAAAAAGGTGCAAGGCCCACGCCGTCACACGCAAGCTCTCTTTCCTCCCGACACATGCCCTTACTGCTCGGCGCACATACCATCGACAACGGCGGCATCGACATGGCGGCGCTGCGTGCCGGCAATGCCGACATGAACGCGCTGCAGATCTTCACGACGATTCCCAAGTACTACGGCGACAAGCAGTCGATCCGGCCGGAGCGTGTGGAGCGATTCACCGCTGCGCTGAAGAAGGCGGGAATCGCACCGGAGAATGTCGTCGTGCACTCGGCGTACGTGCTCAACACGGCGTCGAACGACGAGGAGAAGTGGGGGCGCGCACGAGACGGGCTGGCCAAGGAGCTCGAGCGATCGACTGCGCTCGGGGTCGGCCAGATCTGCTTTCACCCGGGTGCGGCGACTGGGGGCGATCGCGCCTCTGCCGCGAAGCGCGTGGCGAAGGCGATCACGCATGCGCTCACGACGGTCAAGGGAAGCACTCGCGTGTTGATCGAGAACACGGCGGGGGCAGGGCTCACGATGGGGCGCACGCCGGAGGAGATCGGGATGATGCTCGAGGACGTGCCGAAGTCGCTGCGTGCGCGCACTGGCTACGGGCTCGATACGTGCCATCTCTTCGCGGCCGGGCACGACATCACCAGCTCGCGCGCGGCGCTTACCAAAATCCTCGATGAGTTCGAGGAAGCGGCGGGTTCTCCGCCGTCGTTTTTTCATCTGAACGACAGCGAAGGCGCACTGGGATCGAACAAGGACCGGCACGTGCTGATCGGCGACGGGGCGATCGGGAAGGAGCCGTTCGGCTGGCTCCTCGCCGACAAGCGAGCGAAGAAGGTGCCGCTGATTCTCGAGACGCCGCAGGCAAACTTCGAGATCGCGGATGACGACGCGGCGCCCGATGCGTACGATGTGAAAATGGTGAAGCTGCTGCGGGGAATGGCAGCGAAAAAGTAGGCTACTCAGCGATTGGAGGTTGTTGGTGTGCCGCTAGGCAGGGTCAAGGAGCATATCGCGCTCGTGGCGAAACACGAGCACGAATTTCTGGCGAACCGATCGCCCATAGAGAGATTAGGGGATGCAATAGCCACCTTTGCGGGCAGCCTCGTATTCGTGTTTCTGCACCTCCTCGCCTTCGCGTGCTGGATCGGCGTGAACACGGTGCAAATCGGGCACATCCCACACTTCGACCCCGCGCCGTTCACTCTGCTCGGAAACCTGGTCACGCTCGAAGCCATCCTACTCTCGAGCTTCATCCTGATGCGGCAGGCGCGCCTCGGCCGGCGCTCCGACGAGCGGGATCAGTTGATGTTGCAGATGCTCCTGCTCATGGAGAGGGAGACTACCGCGACGCTGGGAATGGAGCGACAGATTGCCGCGCGAGTCGGCCTTGTGAGCGAGGCGAACGCGTCGGATGTCACGGAGCTGGCGAAAGACACCCCAATCGACGACGTGAAGCGCGCGATCGAGCGAGGTCTTCCCACCCTGTGAGCATCTCGGCGTTCCTCATTTCTTGTCCACCGTGATCACCGGTTTGGGCCGCCCGCTCCACCTGAACCGATAGGTCGCGGCCCGCCGAACGTTCATCACGAGCACCGGGCGGAAGCACGCCAGACATGTCCCGCCCGGGCGGCGGACGCTCGGATAGATCACGCCGAGCGATCCGGCATCCATGAGGCGCGCAGCAAGCGTCTGTGAGGCGACGTAGCTCTCGGGATCGAGGCACGGCTCGAACGAACGCTTGCCGCGAAGGTCGTGGAGGTCGCAGCTGAAGTCCGCGAGGTAGTCGTCGAAGGTGACGTCGTCCTCGTAGCGGCCGATCTCCTCCAGGTGCAGCGTCTTGTGAAAGGCGATCTCCGCCTGGGCCGTGCGGATCTCGAACGCCGCGTACCACGCGCCGCGATCTGGGCCGTTGAAGCGACTGCCGAGCGGGTGCGCGTGGGTGAAGGAGGCGTTGACGATTCGATAGTAGGGAACGCCGAAGAGCAGCTCGTGCACGCGGATGTTCGGGAGCAGATCATTCTCGGCGAGCAGCCGATCGTTCGTCGCGTTGTCGAGATCGTAGAGATCGGCTAGCTCGGCCGCGCTGGTCGCGAGGCGCGCGAGCACGGTGCGCCCTTCATCGCGATGCTGCGACGGGATCAGGCGGTGCGTGTCGTTGCGTCGGACGAGCGAATTTTGCGGAAGCGCGGTCACATCCCGCCGCGCCGCGAGTCGAGCAGCCGTCGCACCGTCTGCATCGCCGTCACCCCGCCTCTCAGCACGTACGTGAGCGGCGTGCTCCCGCCGAAAATGCGATTCGCATTCGGGAGCTGCATCCATTCGTCCGCGAGCGCGCGGCCATGGAGGATGGTGAGCGCTTTGAAGATACCAACGAGGTACGAGACGCGGAGGAGCCTGTCCGCATCGAGCACGCGGTCGGCGGGCTCCTTCTTCATATCGTAGTA
Organism: Gemmatimonadota bacterium; assembly: GCA_040006175.1. Lineage (GTDB taxonomy): Bacteria > Gemmatimonadota > Gemmatimonadetes > Gemmatimonadales > Gemmatimonadaceae > FEN-1250. Next base: position 8,817 of record JBDTXN010000082.1, read on the forward strand.
CGGCCCGTTGGTCACGCCGCCCAGGAGTATGCGCGCGTCTTCGTCGCGCACGTGCCAGCGCTCCATGATGTTGAAGAACGCCTTGAGCGCCGATGGGCTCAATCGTTCGCGCGCGGCGGCGGACGTGAGATCGACCAGCGGCGATGGCTCGTAGCGAGTGGCGGGATAGCTGCGCGAGGCCATTTTCGTCCTCTCCTGTTCAGGAGAAATATCACTCTCGATCAGTACATGTCAAGGCTGGGCTCGCTCACGGACATGCGCGCGCACGATTTTCGCATTTGTCAAAAATAGACATTAACGGATGAGACTACGTGATCAGGAAACTCGCGCTTGTCGCGGTTGCCGTTGTGCTTTCTGCGTGCGGGAGCGACAACAAGCAGCCGACGCAGCCCGCTGTACCAGTGGTGAATTCGTTCAGCGTGACTGCGAACGAGAACAACGTGCTTTCCGCGATCGCCGCGCTCGAGCTCACCCACGCCGATTCGGCGCATGTCGTGTACTGGACCGGCTCGGAAGCCAAGCAGACGACGCCGTTCACGAGCGATCTGTCTTCCGGTAGAACAGTGATCGTCGGGCTGCGACCGGAGACGCAATACAGCATGTACGTCGAGGCAGCGGGCGGCGGTACGACGGTATCGTCTGATACCGTCGCGTTCACGACAGGTGCCCTCGATCCGTTTCTCGCAGCATCGAATCTCACCGGCGATCCGGTGCTCACCGGCGGCTACGTCATCTCGGCGCTGCAGAGCAACGCCGACGGCTACTTCACGGTGTTCGATTCGACTGGTCACGTGGCCTGGTACAGGAAATTTCCCGGGCAGACGGTCGCGGAACTGAAGCAGCAGGCGAACGGCGATTTCACGGCCATTCTCACCACGACCCACGGCGGAGAGCCGGTGACCGGCAGCGCGGTGGAGCTCGCGCTCGACGGCAGCACGGTTCGCACGTTCAATGCGCCCGCGACGTCACCGTACATCGACGACCACGAGCTCTGGTTGCTGTTCAACAATGGTGCGTACGATGGTGCGCTCTTTTTCGCGTACAATCAGCACCACGTCGATCTCTCGTCCACGGGAGGGCCCGCGGATTCTCTGATCTCCGGCCACCAGCTCATTCGCGAGGACGCGACTGGCGCGCAGCACGTCGTTTTCGATGCGTGGGATCACTTTCAGGTCTCGGACAACGTGGAGCCGGCGGCGGCCCAGGTCGACTTCGATCATCCGAACGCGATCACATTCGATACGGACGGCAACTACGTCGTCTCGTGGCGAAACCTCGACGCGATCACCAAGATCAATGCCGTGACCGGGGAGCTGATGTGGACTCTGGCGAGCTCGTTCAGCAAGCTCCCGAGTGATTTCACCGTTGTCGACGATCCGCTGAATGGCTTCAGCGCGCAGCACAGCTCCCGCATCCTCCCCAATGGAAACCTGCTGTTGCTTGACAACGGCACGCGCCATCCGACGCCCGCGAGTCGCATCGTGGAGTACAAGCTCGACCCGAGCGCACATACGGCGTCGCTCGTGTGGCAATATCAGCACTCGCCTGCGCTGTACACGCAGTTCACAGGCTCCGTTCAGCGACTACAGAATGGAAACACGTTCATCGGATGGACGTGGCTTCCCACCGCGATCGCGCAGGAAGTCACCTCCGACATGAACACAGTGTGGGAAGCTCCGCTCGTCGCAACGGGGACGCAGCTGCCGTATCGCTTCACGAAAATCCGCTCGCTCTACGGCTACGAAGCTCCGTAGGCTGTTGGTCTGCAACTCATAAGTCCCTGTCAGTAAGGGACTTATGCTATGCCCATTGCTTTCGGTATTTGTTCGGTTTATCGTGCGCTCTCCTGTTAAGCTGTCGAACACAACGAGGGCGCGATGCCGAAAGCAGAAAACGGATACGATCTCGAACGCTATGCCCCGGTCGCTCGCCGTATCACCCTCTTCTACGGCCGATATCCCGGCGGCCGGATCATCACCTCGTTGGTCCAGCGCGATGCCAAGGCGGTCATCTTCTGCGCGCGCGTCTATCGAACCGCGGAGGAGTCCAGGCCCGCCGCAACCGGCTGGGCCCTCGAGCGCGAAGGCGATGGTGACGTGAACGTCGTCGCCTGTCTCGAGAACACGGAGACCTCCGCCATCGGTCGCGCCCTGGCCAACCTCGGCTTCACAGCGAGCGCCGAACGGCCGAGCAGGGAAGAGATGATGCGCGTGGCGCGTGCGAGGCAGGCGCCGCTCCGCGTCGCCAGCCCGCGTCCGCGCCCCGCGCCGCCAGCGCCCATTCCGGCGACTCTCCTCCAGTCGCACGCGGATGCCCTCAGCGATGCGCTGTCGCTGCTCGCGCTCGCACGCCAGGCCGGCATGCGCCCCGCGCGCGCGGCGCGTACGAGCGCGCGCCTGCTCGCGCACCCGCCCGAGGCCAACGACCTCCTGCGGATCGCGAGCCGGCTTCGCGCGTGGCTGCGCCGCCAGCGGCGCGAAGCGCACCTCGCCCTGTAACCGCTCGGCGTCTTCAGAGTGACGACATGATCTGCGCGCACAGTGCGCACGGGTGGCGAGCGGAGGCGACGTTGAGCGAGCGGGATGCGGGTGAGGATGTACGTGGAGCACGGTGCGCCGCGCGTTTGGTCTGGCGGGAGATGCCGGATGCGGAGCTCGTTGCGGCGATGCGGCGAGGGAGCTACGAAGCGTTGCGCGAGTTTTACGCGCGTTTCGAGCCGCTGCTCGCACGGTACGCGGCACGTGCGGGCGTCGTGTCGGACAACTGGGAGGACGATGCGCACGACGTCATCTCCGGGGTCGTGCTGTCGCTCGTCGAGACCAAGTCCCGTGCGCGCGCGGGGGAGGCATCAGTTCGGGACATCCACGCGTACATCCAGCGCGCCTTCCGGAATCACTTTCTCGATGCGAGGCGCTCCGCGGCACGCCGCGAGCGGCACGAGGAGCGCGCAACCTCGAGCGCCGCGGAGACCGGCGAGCGGATGGCGCTCGCGAGCTGCTCCGAGAGCTCCGTGCGCGCGAGCAGCGGCGACTCCAACGCCGAGCCCTCGCGACCGTCGCCGGCGATCGCACGACTCGCTGCAGTGCTCGACGCTGAGCTCTCGCCGGACGAGCGGCGGATGCTCACGTGGGTGAGCAATGCGGTCCCGATGCGCGAGATCGCGAAGTGGCTGGACATCGGATACTCGGCGGCCAAGGTGCGCCTCTCGCGCACGCGGAGCCGGCTGCGCGAGCGCGCGCTGCGTCACGTGTACGAATGCACGGGTGCGGAGCGCGACGAGCTGGTCGAGCTCCTTCGCAGGAGCGGCGGAATCGGACGGCGGATGGTGAGAGCCACCCGTGGGACAGCGGCCAGTCGCGAATCGCGCGTGGCCGAACCAGGAGGAGTACATGGAACCGACTGAATACGCAGGCGATCGCGAGGAGCGGCGCGAGCGTGAGATGGACGAGCTGGCGCGTCTCGCGGTGTATGCGGGCCGGCACGGGCCCGAGTCCACCGATGCGGCGAACGCGGAGTTCCACGAGTGGCTTGCACGCGACGCGCGTGCCGGACAGCGAAGCGGCGAACGACGAGCGACCGAAGCACGAGCGGAGCGGTTCGCGCGGCGCATGCAGGCTCTCGTGCTCTCCCGCCAGCTCGGCGTCATCGCCGCGCCGAGCGATCCGGTCGTGCGCGAGGTGCGCGCCGACGGGGCGGTGCACGAGCGTCTCGTGCCCTGGCCGGAGCTCGGCGTCGCAGCCGGCGTGGGACGCGAGCTCTGGGACGAGCCCTGCGAACGATGGATCGAGCTGCCACGCTCGCTCGCCGCGGGCCACAAGTACGTCGCCCTCACGGTGAGCGGCAGTAGCATGGAGCCCGCGCTCCACGCCGGCGACGTGGTGCTCGTGAGTGTCGGCACGGCGGTGCGTCGGGATTCGATCGTCGTTGCGCGCCGGCCCGAGGAGGGCTACGTCGTGAAGGCGGTGGGGCGCCTCTCCCGCCGCGCGATCGAGCTGCGTTCGCTCAATCCGGAGTTCGCGGCATTCTCGATTCCTCGCGAAGATGCGCTGATCGTCGGCACCGTCGTGATGCGGTGGTGTGCGCA
>JBDTXN010000083.1:0-12669 GCA_040006175.1 Gemmatimonadota bacterium
GTGAAGGTGTCCGGCGGCAGGCCGCGATAGGACACGGGATACACGTGCGCGCCGTCGGTGACCGAGAAGGTCATCGAACGGCCGGACGCATCGCGAATGATCGAGCCCGGTACGACTCGCGCGCCAACCTTCACGCCCGTCTCGTAGAACGACGGATCGGTCGAGATCTTCGACGAGAGCTCCGTGGGCGTGAGGTAATACACGCCGGTCTGGCGAATCGAGGTCACCATCAGGTACGACGCGGCGCCCAGAATGATCGCACCGCCGATCAGGAATTTATTGCGCGCCTTCATGCGTCTCCTCCTGCCAGTCCGGAATCAGTCTTCCTTCCGCTCAGTGGTCGCCTCGCGGCGCACGTGCGCCATGATGGCCTCGAGCTCCGCCTCCGCCTGCGCCCGCTCTTCCACGCTCCATGCGGACGTTCTGCGAGTGACTTCGCGCACCCGCTCGAGCATCTCACTCACGAGCGCACGCAACACCTCGTTCGTTCGCCGATCGTCCGCGCCTGTGGATGTCGCGTCGCCATTGGCGGAGTCGGTCATGATTGGCCCTGGGTGAGGTTGCCGATCCATCGCTTCCGCGAGCGTCTCAATATACGGCTCGGCTCCATCCCGTAATAGTACGGAGTTGTCCTGCTCCGGCGAGCGTCTCACCGCGTGTGAGCGAGAACCGTCGCCGCCGACGCGTTCCCCGCCGCATCCCACGTTAGATCCTTCACACTGAAGTGTCCGTATGAATGATGATCGTAGATCTCCTTGCCGATGCCGACACCGAGCGTCAGCGAGGAGGCCGCGATCAGCGCCGCATCGTGGCGAACATTGGTGGCACGCAGCGCACTGTACGCCACGCTTTCGACAAACGCTGACAAAAAGAAGTGTTTGATCTTGTCGGAGCCGAACCAGTGGTCGGCGGAGTGCAGTCCAAATACGAGGACGAGTCCGCGCATCAGGCGCTCCGCTGCAAGCTGCCGTGCCCCCAGAGTCCCTCGAGCTCGGCACCGATGAGTGCAAGCGCTCGCTCGAGCAGGACTCTATGCGCGGGTGCGTTCACCCAGCTGCTCGCGCCCGACGGATGCGGGAGCGGGATCACTCGCGAATGACCTCCAGCGTGCTCGGCCTCGTGCACCCTCCCGATCAGCTGGTCCAGGGACGCGGACGGAAGGAATTTCTCCATTGCGAGCTTTCCCACCGGGATGACCAGTGTCGGCTTGATGATCCGAAGCTCTGAGTCCAGCCACATGCTGCACTGCTCCTGCTCGAAGCGCGAAGGCACGCGATCGCCTCGCCCTGAGGGACTCGGGCCCGGATAGCAACGCGTCACCGCGGCGATGTAGACGCGGGAGCGGAAGGTGACTTCGTCCACACCAATGCGCTCGAGCCAGCGGAACATCGTTTTCCCCGCGCGTCCTGCGAAGGCGCGGCGCTCACCCACGCTCGTCTCCACCTGACCCGGCGCCTGCCCGACGAGCATCACCTGCGGCGCGCGCGACGGCGAGAGGATCGGCACGACTCCCGGATCCTTGTGCCCGCACGCGCGACAGTCTCCGAGCGCGGCGCAGTGCGCATCGAGCTTTCGGGCGAGCGCTGTGCGAGTCATTTGGTGTCTCGTGCCCACGAGAGCGTCGCTCGCACGGCGCGCGCCCATCCCTCACGCGACGCGCGCACTGCCCCGGAATTTGGCCCGGGTATGAACGACTGGAAGCGCCGCGTCCCCAGGAACGTCGTCGAGTCCGGCCACACCCCGGCTGCGATGCCTGCGAGCCCCGCGGCGCCGAGTGCCGTCGTTTCCGCCATGTCGGGACGCTCGACGGGAACGCCGAGCACGTCTGCCTGGAATTGCATGAGCCACCGATTCTCCGTTGCGCCACCATCGACACGCAGCCGATCGAAGGAGCAGCGGCCGCGCTGCTGCATCACGTCGAGCACATCCGCGGTCGCGAACGCCATCGCCTCGAGCGCCGCGCGCGCGAGATGCGCGCGCGTGGTGCCGCGCGTGAGCCCCACGATCGTGCCTCGCGCCTCGGGCTCCCACTGCGGCGCGCCAAGCCCCGTGAGCGCCGGGACGAAATACACTCCATCGTTCGACGTGATCCCGCCTGCGAGCGATTCCGTTTCCGGCGCCGACGCGATGATCCCGAGGCCGTCGCGCAGCCACTGGACCGCAGCGCCAGCGACGAAGATCGCGCCCTCGAGCGCGTACGCGGGGCGTCCGCTCGCATCGCACGCGATCGTCGTGAGCAGTCCACCGCCGGGTGACCCGATCTCCGTGCCGGTGTTGAGCAGAAGGAACGCCCCAGTACCGTACGTGTTCTTGCCCTGACCAGCCGCCACGCACCCCTGCCCGAAGAGCGCGGCTTGCTGATCGCCGGCCACGCCGTGGATCGGGACATCACTCGCGAGTCCGAGCAGCTTGCCGCGCGCGCTGCCGAAATCGCCGCTCGATGCGCGCACCTCGGGGAGAACCGCGCGCGGCGCGCCGAAGAGCGCGAGCAGGGGATCGCTCCACTCGAGCGAGCGGATGTCGTAGAGCATCGTGCGCGACGCATTCGTCGGATCGGTCGCGTGAACCGTTCCGCCGGTGAGATTCCAGATCAGCCACGAGTCGACGGTTCCAGCCGCGAGCGTACCGTCATCCGCCATGCGCCGGATCTCATCGTGCGCAAGGAGCCACTCGAGCTTGGTCGCCGAGAAATACGGATCGGGCAGAAGTCCCGTGCGCGTTGCAATGTCCCCCGCGTGCGTCGCGAGCTCGGCGCAGCGCGCCGCAGTGCGCCGGTCCTGCCACACGATCGCGCGGCCGATCGCAGCGCCAGTGTGCCGGTTCCAGAGCACCAGCGTCTCGCGCTGGTTGGTGATGCCGATCGTAGTGGGAGTCGTGCCCGCGCGCGCGAGCGCCTCGCGCGCAGCATCGAGCGTGCAGTTCAGGATGTCGAGCGGCTCGTGCTCGACCCTGCCGGGCTCGGGATAATGTTGGGGAATCTCGCGATAGCCGCGGCCGAGCACTCGCCCGTCGGCAGCGATGACGAGACAGGTGGCGCCGGTGGTGCCGGAGTCGATGGCGAGGACGGACTGCATGGAGCGAAAGCTACCGGCCGTGAGCTACACCGCCACCTTGTCCTCGGCGCGCACACGCTTCCGCCGATCGGGAAAGTGCTCGTCCAGAAACCGAATGAGCGCGCGCTCTTCCGGATAATGTCCCGCCACCTTCTTCCCCGGCGAGCGCGGTAGGATGGTCTCCCCATGGTCGAGGTAGCGCGCCAGAACGATCGGATGCACGTAGGAGGCACGGCAGATCGCGGGCGTGTTTCCGAGCTCCGCGCTCACGAGCCGGATCGCCAGCACGACGTTCTTCTTCGCCTCGCGGTCGCTCTCTGCCGGACCCAAGTCGGAGAGCACGGTCGCGACGCGCACGGTACCGCCCCACGTGCGGAAATCCTTTGCGGTGTACCGCACGGCGCTTATCCGGCGCACGTAGTCGTTCACCTCTCGCTCGCCGAGATTTCTCCACGAGGTGCCGTCGGTGTAGCGGAAGAGACGCGTACCGGGAGACTTCAACATTTGGCTCACGACTTTCGCGAGCGCACTGTCGACCACGACGTGCCTCTGCTGCTTGTTCGACTTTCCCTTGAAGTTGAAGACGATGGCGCTGCCATTCACGCGCACGTGCCGCTTGAGCAGCGACGAGATGCCGAACGTCTTGTTCTCGCGCGCGTAGCGCTCACTGCCCACGCGGAAGAATCCCTTGCTGATGAGTCGCACCACCGCGGCCGCGACGCGATCGCGCGTGAGCACGCGCCCATTCGCAATCTCCGCGTAGAGCGCCTCGCGGATGCGCGGGAGGTCGCGCGCGAGCCGGCGCACGCGGTAGTACTTGCGTTGCTCGCGTGCTTCGACGGCTCGCTCGTGGTAGCGATACTGCTTGCGCCCTTTGACGTCGAAGCCCCACGCCTGAATCGCCGGACGCGTGCTCGGTGCGATGTGTACGTCGCGCCACGCTGGAGGAATCCGCAGAGCGTCGATGCGCTCGAGCTGCTTCCGATCTGTGATGGCGCGACCTTTCGGCCCCAGGTATCTGAAGCCCGCGCTCTTGTCTCCCTGGCGCGTGATCCACTGTATGCTCATTGCCCCCTCCACGAAAGCAAGAAGCAGTCCGACCATGTAGATTTCGGGAGCTGACGTCCGCTCACTCGCGCTGCTTCTCACCCCATCTATGTCCTACACAAATCTCGCGTTCGACGTTCGCGATCGCATCGCCACGATCACGATCAATCGCCCGGATAAGCTCAACGCGCTGGACGACGACACGATCGCGGAGCTCGGCCGCGCAATAGACGAGGTCGTAAGCCGCAAAGACATTGGAGGCGCAATCGTCACGGGTGCGGGCGCGAAGGCGTTCGTGGCAGGCGCGGACATCTCGCAGCTCGCGACGCAGGGGTCCCTCGATGGCCGCGCGCGTGCAATGGTCGGGCAGCGCATCTTCACGCGCTTCGAGCAGTCGCCCAAGCCTGTCATCGCCGCGGTGAACGGCTTCGCGCTCGGCGGTGGGCTCGAGCTCGCGCTCGCGTGCCACATCCGCATCGCCTCGGAGAATGCAAAAATGGGGCTTCCCGAAGTGAAGCTCGGCATCGGCCCTGGTTACGGCGGCACACAGCGACTACCCCGCCTCATCGGAAAGGGGCGCGCGCTGCAGCTGATGCTCACGGCGGAGATGATCGACGCGGCCGAGGCGTATCGCATCGGACTCGTGAACAAGGTGGTGCCGCAGGCGGAGCTGATCGGGGCGGCCGAGGCGATGCTCAAGCAGATACTGGCGAACGGACCGATTGCGGTCGCCATGTGCATCGAGGCGGTGAATCGCGGACTCGACACCACGCTCGAGGAAGGGCTCGTCATCGAGGCGAATCACTTCGGACTGATTGCTACCACCACCGACATGCGCGAAGGGATGAGCGCCTTTCTCGAGAAGCGTCCCGCCGCGTTCAAAGGCGAGTGACGACGGCAGCTGGCGCGATCGCGCGACATCCGGTCGCGCGCAGCGCCCTCGTACGGCTCTCGATCCGCTCGTTCCGGAACCTGAAGCGTGCGGAGCTGGATCTTCCCGCAGCGGGGATCGCGCTCGTCGGCGAGAATGGCCAGGGGAAGACGAATTTTCTCGAGGCGATCTACTACCTGCGGCTGCTTCGTTCGCTGCGCGGCGCGCAGGACGCGGAGCTCGTCTCCTTCGGCGAGACGGGCTTCTACCTCGCGGGCGTGATCGAGGGCGCGCGCGCGCGTGACATGACTGTCGGCTTCGACCGGCTTGGCCGCCGCAAGAAGATCACGCTCGACGGGCGCGAGCCCGAGCGCATGGCCGACGCGCTCGGCGCCTTCCCCGCGGTGATTTTCTCGCCGCGTGATGCGGTACTCGTGGCCGGTGCGCCTGTAGAACGCCGGCGCTTTCTCGATGTGATGCTCGCGCTCAGCTCGCGCCCATACCTGCTCGCGCTGCAGCGTTACCGCGGCGCGCTCGCGCGGCGCAACGCAGCGATGCGCGAGATGCGACTGAATCACGCGGCGCGCGAGGCGTGCGCTGCGGTCTGGGAGCCCGCACTCGCCGAGAATGGCGCGATCATCTACTCGGCGCGTCGGGAGTGGGCGGAGCGATACGCGACAACGTACGCGAGCCGCTGCGACGCTATTGGCGAGCGCGGTGCGGCTGTGATGCGGTACGCGAGCTCGCTCGATGCGGATCGCGGCGATGCGGAGCAGGCGCTGCTGGCAGCGCTGGAAAAAAAGCGTCCGATCGACGTGAAGCGCGGCATCACCCACGCGGGGCCACACCGCGACGATCTCGACCTTTCCCTCGACGGGCGAGAGCTGCGCACGTACGGCTCGGCCGGTCAGCAGCGCACGGCGGCAATTGCGCTGCGGCTGCTCGAGGCCGCGACGCTGCGTGAAGCGACGCACGCGGAGCCGCTGGTACTGCTCGACGATCCCTTCGCCGAGCTCGATGCGCGTCGCGCGTCACGGATTCTGGATTTGCTCTCGCACGAGGAGCGCGGGCAGACGATCCTGGCGGTGCCGCGCGACGCGGACATCCCTGAGGAGTTCACGAGGCTGGAGCGCTGGCAGGTCGATGCGGGCGTGCTCACCCTCGGCGCGCCGTGAAGGGTCCGCCGAAAAAGCCGGAGAAGATGTCGGACGTCCTCGCCAGCTTCATGGCGAAGACGAAGGAGGGGAGCCGGGTCGATCAGGCGCGAGTGGTGCCCGAGTGGCCGACACTCGTAGGTGAGCAGATTTCGGCGGTGACGGAGCCGATCATGATCACGCGCGACGGCACGTTGTTCGTGGCCGTCAAAACGAGCTCATGGATGAGTGAGCTCTCGCTGATGGAGCCTCAGCTTCTCGCCGCGATCAACGCGAATCGGGGCGCGGGAAAGGTCGCCAAGATACATTGGCGTTTGATGGGCTAACTGCTTGATTCTCAAGCAATTCTGGCTAGATTAGCAGGGTTGCGGGCAGGCGCGGAATCGGTGTTTGTTCGGGCCTTCGGAATAACTACGTAGACAAGGTGCACATGGCGAAGACTGCGGCTCAGCCAGCTCAGTACGATGCGGGCCAGATTCAGGTGCTCAAGGGGCTCGAGGCGGTGCGGAAGCGCCCCGGCATGTACATCGGCTCTACATCCGAGCGCGGGCTCCATCACCTCGTATACGAAGTCGTGGACAACTCGATCGACGAGGCGCTCGCGGGATACGCGACGCACGTCGAGGTCACGATTCACGCCGACAATTCGATCACCGTCGTCGATGACGGTCGCGGCATTCCGGTCGATATCCATCCCGTGGAAAAGATCCCGGGTGTCGAGCTGGCGCTCACCGTGCTCCACGCGGGCGGAAAGTTCGACAAGAGCAGTTACAAGGTCTCCGGTGGTTTGCACGGCGTCGGTGTGTCCGTCGTGAACGCGCTCTCGGAGAAGCTCAAGGTGTGGGTGCGCCGCGACGGACAGGAGTACTACATGGACTTCGTGCGCGGCGGCACGACCACGAAGCTCAAGTCGCTCCGCAAGCTATCCAAGGCCGAGACCGGAACGACGATATGGTTCAAGCCGGATCCGACGATCTTCACGGAGCTCGTCTACCAGTACGACACACTCGCCTCGCGCCTTCGCGAGCTCTCGTTCCTCAACAAGGGCGTCGCCATCACGCTCACCGATGAGCGCGAGGATTCGAAGAAGGTCGAGGTGTTCCTCGCGAAGGGCGGACTGAAGGAGTTCGTCGGCTATCTCAATGCGAATCGCAAGGCGCTGCACAACGACGTCGTATACATCGAGACCGTTCGCGACGAGATCGCAATGGAGATCGCGCTCCAGTACAACGATGGCTACAGCGAGAACGTCTTCTCCTTCGTCAACAACATCAACACGCACGAGGGTGGTACGCACCTCACCGGCTTCAAGTCGGCGCTGACGCGCGTGATCAACGTCTATGCGACGAAGGGGAACTGGCTCAAGAAGGACAATTTCACTCTGACGGGCGACGACGTGCGTGAAGGGCTCACTGCCGTGATCTCCATAAAGGTGCACGAGCCGCAGTTCGAAGGGCAGACGAAAACGAAGCTCGGCAACTCTGAAGCGGAAGGCGCCGTCAAGACGGTGATCAACGAGTTCCTCGCATCGTATCTGGACGAGCATCCCAAGTCTGCGAACATCATCGTCGAGAAGGCGGTGTCGGCTGCGCGCGCCCGCGAGGCTGCACGCAAGGCGCGCGATCTCACCCGCAAGAAGTCGGCGCTGGATGTCGGCAATCTCCCCGGCAAGCTCGCGGACTGCTCGCTCAGCGATCCTGTGCTCTGCGAGATCTACCTGGTGGAGGGTGACTCGGCCGGCGGCTCCGCGAAGCTGGGACGCAATCGCCAGTTCCAGGCGATCCTGCCACTGCGCGGCAAGATCATCAACGTCGAGAAGGCGCGCATCGACAAGGTGCTGTCGAACGAGGAGATCCGGACGATCATCACCGCGATCGGCTCGGGGATCAAGGACGATTTCTCGATCGAGAACGCACGCTACCACAAGATCATCATCATGACGGATGCCGACGTGGACGGCGCGCACATTCGCACGCTGCTGCTCACGTTCTTCTACCGTCAGATGCCGGAGCTGATCGAGGCGGGTTTCATCTACATCGCCCAGCCGCCGCTCTATCGAGTCGCGAAGGGGAAGGAAGAGTTCTACGCGTACGACGAAGAGGAGCGCCTCGTCTTCATCGATCGCCTCGGCGGCAACGAGGGGAAGAGTCTCAACATCCAGCGCTACAAGGGACTCGGCGAGATGAACCCCGAGCAGCTCTGGAAGACGACGATGGATCCCGAGGTGCGCACGCTCCTCAAGGTGGACGTCGACGATGCGGTGGAGGCGGACCGCATTTTCCAGATGCTCATGGGCGACGAGGTCGAGCCGCGACGCGCCTTCATCGAGAAGAACGCGAAGTTCGTGCGGAATCTGGACATCTAGATCTCAAGTCACGGAACGGCAAAGGCGGCGCGACCAAATCGGTCACGCCGCCTTTCGTCATCGACTCACACGATACGTCACGTGCGTCACGAGCTCCGAGCCGCTCGACTCCATCTGCTGGACCTTCACCTTGTCGCGGCTCAGCCGATCGAGGATCCGCACACCGTCGCCGAGCAGCACGGGCGCGAGGTGTATCGTGAACTCATCAATGAGTCCCGCGTGGAGATACTCCTTGATCGTGTACGCTCCACCGGAGATTCGCACGTCCTTGCCATTCGCGGCCTTTTTCGCCTGCGCGAGTGCGCTCTCGATTCCGTCGGTCACGAAGTAGAAGGTGGTGTCACCCTGTCTCTCCCACGGCTCGCGCTTGTCGTGTGAGAGCACGAACACCGGCGCATGAAATGGCGCATCGGCCGGCCAGTTCGCCTCGCCCTCCTCAAACATGTTGCGCCCCATCACGTACGCGCCCGAGCGCGCAAACACCGCCTTGACGAGCTGGTCATCGGTCGACGTCTCGCCCGCTCCATCGAGATGCAGCATCTCGCGAAAGGTGGGCGTGCTGAACATCCACGTGTGCATGCCGATGCCGCCATCGCCGAGCGGGTTCTTCGGCCCGCGGTTCGGGCCGCCGATGAAACCGTCCAATGACATTGCGACGTCGAAGAAAACCACAGCCATACCCCACCCCTATCCTTTTCACCTCGTAAGCGCCCAGTCCGGATTCAAACTCGCTGCAGCGTGGGCATTGTTGGTCAAGTTTATCCCCGCCCCGCTTCCATTGCTGGGTACCAGGAATACGTCGCGCTCAAACCCCCTCAAAGACCTCGACGACACCATCCTCCGTCACCCGATGCGAGATCAACGGAAGCGGCGGCTCGGCCTCGTCACCGATCCGGATCGCCTCCCGCAACGCCGCCGCGCCCGCACGCAGTCCTGCTTCGTCCTTGGCGAACACGCTCGCGATCGGCTCCCCCACCTCCACCCAGTCGCCCGGCTTCACGGTGATCACGAATCCCACGCCGGGATCGATCGTGTCCTCCATGCGTAAGCGACCGCCGCCCAGCGCGATGATTCCGCGCCCCACGGCGCGTGGCTCGATCTGCGCCACGAATCCGCGGCGCGTCGCCCGGAAAAGCTCGAGCGCCTCGGCCTGCGGGAGGAGCGCAGGATCGTCGACGACCGCGGGATTTCCGCCCTGCGCGGCAATGATCTCCTTGAACTTCTCCGCTGCGGCGCCACTCGCGATTGCGGTCTCGAGCCGGTCGCGCGCAGCCTCGCGATCGGCGACCATCGCGCCGAGCATCATCATCTCGGTCGCGAGCGCGTACGTCACCTCCATCAAATCCTGAGGTCCCTCGCCGTGCAGCGCGTGAATTGCCTCTTCCGTCTCCAGCGCAGTGCCGCACGCGCGTCCGAGCGGGCGATCCATCGCCGTCACGAGCGCCACCACCGGACACTCGTGCGCTGCGCCGAGTGCGATCACGAGCTGTGCGAGCTCCAGCCCGCGATCGAGCGTCTGCGGAAACGATCCCGACCCGCGCTTCACATCGAGCACCAGGCCCGTCAGCCCTTCCGCGAGCTTTTTGCTCATGATGCTCGCCGCGATCAATGGTATCGATTCGACCGTTGCCGTCGCGTCGCGCAGCGCGTACAGCTTGCGATCGACCGGTGCCATCTCGCCGGTCTGACCCAGCAGCACGCATCCGATCGTCTCGAGCTGTCTGCGCGCCTGCGCCAGTGAGAGATCGTTGCGAAATCCGGGAATGGCATCCAGCTTGTCGAGCGTACCGCCCGTGTGTCCCAGTGCCCGCCCCGCCACCATCGGCACCACGATGCCCACCGCCGCGGCGAGCGGCGCCAGCACGAGCGACACCTTGTCACCCACGCCACCTGTCGAGTGCTTGTCGATGTGCGGAGCGGCAAGGGCGCGCAGATCGAGAGTGCCACCGCTGCGCAGCATTGCCTCGGTGAGCGCCGCAGTCTCGTCGCGATCGAGTCCGCGCAGATACGTCGCCATCAGAAAGGCAGCCATCTGATACTCGGGCACGTGTCCCGCCACGTACGCGCCGAGCAGTGCGCGCCACTCGCCAGGCTCTATTCGTCCGCCATCACGTTTTCTCTCGATCAGGCGTATGGCGAGCATCGCCAAACGATACTCCACCGATGATCGCTGTGCTACTTCGCGGGTGCAACGAATGGGCATCCCGTGGCGTCATGATGCCTGCGCTCACCGCACGAGCGCTGTCATTCGCCACCGCGGGCCTGACAGCCGCACAAGAAGCGCGAGCATTGACCACCCTGTGGGGTATCTCTAGCTTCTGCCAGCGGCATCGCATCCGCGTGCGTTGATGTAATGATCGCTCATTTCACGTCCCAACCGCTCCGGGACGACCTCAAAGTCGAATCTTCCATGCTCACTCGCTTTCTCGCGCTTACTGCCGCTGCATTGATCTTCGCGACCACCGCGTCCGGTCAGACGGCCGCGGAGCACATTGCTGCCGGCGACAAGGATGCCGTCGCCCTCAACGCACCGGGTGCGCTCACGGAATACACGGCGGCGATCGCCGCCGACTCCAGCGCTGAGGTGGCGTACTGGAAGGCCTCGCGCACGCTCGTCGATCTCGGCGAATACGAGCCGGACAAGGACAAGCAGAAGGACTACTACGCCGAAGCGAAGGATCTCGCGACGAAGGCAGTCGCAATGAAGCCCACGGATCCCGAGGCGCACTTCTCCGTGGCACGAGCTGTCGGCCGGGTGGCGCTCTCCGTCGGCAAGAAGGAGCGCGTGCGGTACGCGAAAGACGTGCGCTCCGCGGCACTCGAGTGCTTGCGCCTGGACTCCGCGCACGCGGGCGCGAATCACGTGATGGGCCGCTGGAACGCGGAGATCATGCGCCTCAGCGGCTTCTCACGATTCATGGCCAAGAACTTTCTCGGCGGCGACGTCTTCGGCACGGCGAACTGGGGCGAGGCAGTGCGCTACATGGAGCGGGCCGTGGCACTCGACCCGGCTCGCATCACGCACCATCTCGATCTCGCGGAGGTCTACCGCGATCGCAACAAGCCCGGAGACAAGGACAAGGCGCGGGCTCAGTTTCAGCTGGCGATCGACGGACAGATCACCGATTACAACGACGCGCACTACAAGAAGGAAGCACAGGACGAGCTAGCGAAGCTCCACTAGCGGACGCGCGGGCGCGCTACCAGCCGCGGCGCATCTTGTCCGCGATGTCCTGTCCAGTCCATCGTCCACGTTCGGCGCCCCGACGCAGCTTCCGGCGTCCTCGGCGCATGTACCAGCCGAGGTCGCCTCTCGCATCGTCCAGGCGATCGCCGATTCGCCCGCCGAATTTCTGCGCGCGATCGCTCAGCATCTCACGCGTTTCTTCGCCGCTCTGCGGTGCATACAGCAGCGCGGCACTCGCGCCGATCAACGCGCCGATCGCCACTCCCGCTCCGAAGATCGCGGCGTGCCGCCACTGCATGTCTTCCGAGTAGCTCTTGCCCCTCGGCCTCGCCGATGACGTGGAATCCAGCGACTCGCTGGCGTCGAGATCGGATTTCCGCGATCCGGAGCCCGTACCAGAGGGGCGACTGCCCGAAAACTCGGTTGTGCGTGCCATATGATGCTCCTCTAACGGGGCCGATTGCACCCCACGGATGGTAAGAATCTTGCGATCACCTCGCCTACGCTTGTTCCAGCCCGGGCGCGATGCACATGTCTCCTGCCTAGCATCCGGGTACAGTCGACGTGTGCACGCTTCGGGCCTCGATGCCAGGCGCCGCACCAAATTCGGTTTCCCTCCTCCCGGGCCACGGCCAGGGAACCCTGCGGGGTGAGGAGACGCATGAGCATGGGTGGTAAGACGGTTCTGCTGGTCGAAGACAACGAGGACAATCGTATTGTCTACTCGACCATTCTGCAGCATTTCGGGTATGTCGTCATGGAAGCGCTCAATGGCGAGGAAGGGATCGCCAAGGCTCGCGCCGAGCGTCCGGATCTGATCCTGATGGACATCTCGATTCCCGTGATCGATGGCTGGGAGGCGACGCAGGTACTCAAGCGTGATCCCGAGACCCGCGGCATCCCGATCATCGCCCTCACGGCGCACGCGCTTGCCTCTGATCGCGAGAAGGCGATGGAGGTCGGCTGCGACAGCTATCTCGCGAAGCCGTGCG
>JBDTXN010000084.1:0-12466 GCA_040006175.1 Gemmatimonadota bacterium
TCACCAGCGCCTTCTGGTGCTCGCCGAGCTTGACCTCGCGCGTGAGCGGATCGAGCGTCGCGAAGAGCCGATCCTCGACGAACACCTGCGAATCGCCCGCGAGCGCACGCAGCACGGAGGACTTTCCCGCGTTCGTGTAGCCGACCAGTGACACGCGGAACTCGCCCTTGCGCGAGTGTCGCTGCACCTCGCGCGCACGCGTGACATCCACGAGCCGCTCCTTGAGCAGCTTGATGCGGTTGTTGATCAGCCGGCGGTCCGTCTCGAGCTGAGTTTCGCCCGGGCCGCGCATGCCGATACCACCGCGGAACTTTTCGAGGTGCGTCCACATGCGCGTGAGTCGCGGCAGCGTGTACTCGAGCTGCGCGAGCTCCACCTGCATCTTCGCCTCGCTCGTGCGCGCGCGCGTCGCGAAGATATCGAGGATGAGCTCTGCACGATCGACGACCCGCGTGTTCAACGCAGTCTCGACGTTGCGCCCCTGCGCCGGGGACAGCTCGTCATCGAAGATGATGACGGTGGCCTGCTTGTCCTCGATCGCGAGCCGCAGCTCCTCGATCTTGCCCTTGCCGAGGTAGGTTCCGGGATGCGGGCGGTCGAGCATCTGCGTCACCTCCCCCACCACCGTCGCCCCCGCCGTATCCGCGAGCTCTGCCAGCTCCTCGAGATGCTCGTTCAACAGATGGCGCGCGCGTGCCGACTTGATTGGCGCGCCGACCAGGATCGCACGCTCTGCGGGCGGATGGAGATCGATGGAGTTTCGAGAGATGTCGTTACCCGTGTGGATGTGTCGTCAACGAACGCCGCTAAGCGAATTGAAGTCGCCTGTCTGGTCGTATTGGATCGTGAAGTCGCCCACGCCCGAGCCGACGGTGAGATCGCCGAGGACGCGGTACGGGATGCTCCCCGTCTTCATCAGCTCCCGCCCCGCCGCGTTCACGCCACTCCAGTTGAACTTGAGCGGCAGCACGACGTCCGCCGAATCGTTGCTCGGCACTGTGAAGTGTCGGTCCAGCGCGCCCGCACCGACATCGAGCGAGTCGACCATGACCTTGTACGTCACGCGCGTGGCGTCGAGACGGTAGCTGTTCGGATTGTAAACGCTCAGAATGACATCGAGCGTTCCGCCGGTGAGACCAATGCCGCCGACCTTCACGTTCTTGAAGGTCACCACGGGATCCTTGAAGCCGCCTCTGCCGAATCCTGCGCACGAGGCGCTCGCGAGCGCGACGGCGGATATGAGTGCGATCTTGAGCCGCATGCTATCTCCAATCCGAATGTGTGATCAGGACGCGTCGGACGAAGGATCGTCGCTCGCGGCCTTGTTCCTGATCTCGGCCCACCACGCGAGCCGCTTGCTGATCTCCTTCTCGAAGCCGAAGCGCCCCGGCTCGTAGAGCACCGTGCCGCGCAGCTTGTCGGGAAGATACTCCTGCGGAATGTAGGCGTCCTCCGCGTCGTGCGCGTACTGATACCCTTTATGGTAACCCAGTTCCTTCATCAACGCCGTAGGAGCGTTGCGGATGTGCAGAGGAACACCTTCCGCCGGTGACTCACGTGCCGCGGCGAGCGCTGCCGACAACGCAATCTTCGCGCTATTCGATTTCGGCGCCGTCGCGAGATAAATCGTCATCTCGGCCAGCGGCAGATAGCCCTCTGGCGCGCCGAGCATGTGCCACGCATCGCGCGCCGCCACGGCGAGCTGCAGCGCGTTCGGATCGGCCAGCCCGACGTCCTCCGCGGCCATCGCGATCGCGCGACGAAAGATGGTCATCGGATCCTCGCCGCCTTCGATCATACGCGCCATCCAGTACAGCGCGCCCTGCGGATCGGAACCGCGCAGCGATTTGTGATACGCGGAGAGGAGGTTGAAGTGCTCCTCCCCCGATTTATCGTGGCGCGCGAAGCGAAGCTGGAGCGCGTCGCGCGCGATCGCTACGGTGATGTTCCCCTTCGCGCCGACGTGCGATGCGGCGGCATCGAGCATTGTGAGCGCGCGGCGCGCATCGCCGTCGGCCTCGACGGCGATCACGGCGAGCGCGTCGCCGTCGACCGTGAGCCCGAGATCGCCGAGTCCGCGCTTGCGATCCTCGAGCGCAGTGCGGAGCACTTTCGAAACGTCGTCCACTGTGAGCGCGCGCAGTACGAACACGCGCGTGCGCGAGAGCAGCGCGCCGTTGATCTCGAAGGACGGATTCTCCGTGGTCGCGCCGATGAGCGTTACGGTGCCTCGCTCGACATGTGGAAGAAACGCGTCCTGCTGCGCGCGATTGAGCCGGTGGATCTCGTCCACGAACAGCACGGTGCCGCGACCGCTCATCGCCAGACGCTCCTCGGCTGCCGCAATAATCTCGCGCACGCGCGGAACGCCCTCGGTGACGGCGGAGAACGGGACGAACTCGCGATCGGTGTAGTTGGCGATGAGAAGCGCGAGCGTCGTCTTCCCGCTACCGGGAGGTCCCCAGAACAGCATCGACGAAACCTTGCCCCGCTCGATGGACTCGCGGAGCGCCATTTCCGGCGCGAGCAGATGCTCCTGTCCGACGAACTCGTCGAGCGACGCTGGACGCATGCGCGCCGCGAGTGGCTGGGCGCCGAACGGCGGCGCGAACAGCGACGGCGCCGGCGCGCCCCCCGGCTGACGGCGCGTGCTCTTCCCGGTCGCCACGGTCAGATCCCCGACACCGCGCGGGTCCCGAAGTACACGACGCAGCCGAGGACGAACGCGAGTTGCGGCCGCCAGTCCTGCTTCCCCTGAAATTCAGGAACGAGATTCGAAGCAGCCACGTACAGAGTCACTCCAGCTGAGAGTCCGAGCCCGATCGAATCGAGTGCCGGTGCCGCATCGGTGACGACGACGCCGGCCATCGTGGAGAGCCCGAGCGCGAGTCCCGCCTGCATCGCTCTTGCACGGCCCGCGCCAGCGGCCATGAACAGACTCGCGATCGCGAAGCCCTCGGGCAGCTTGTGAAGCACGATGGCGGCGAAGACGATCGTGCCGAGCGCTGCGCTGACGTGAAAGGAGCTTGCAATCGCGACACCGTCGACGAAGGTGTGCAGCAGAAGCCCCGCGAGTGCGGACACGCTCACGAGCTCCGTCACCTCGTGCGTCTCCTCCCCGAAGTGGAAGTGCGGCGCGAGCATGTGCTGTGTGACATGCACGAGCAGGTAGCCCGCGAGCGCAGCCATCGCGCCACGCGCGCCCGAGCGCTCGATCGCCTCGGGAAAGATGTCGGTGAGGCAGACGCAGATCATGAAGCCGGCAGCGAACGCGATCATCGCGTCCAGCGCGCGAGTGCTCCACTTCGCACGCGTCGCCACCACGAATGCGCCTACCACGTTTGCCGCCGCGGCAACCACGGCGTAGACGATCGGAGTTCTGGTCACCCGGGCGTGAGCCTCAGCGAGTCGACCAGTGTGTCGAGTGCGAAGGTGAGCTCCGGCGCGGGTTGGAACTCGTGGCGTGAGACCTTGAAGCTGTTCGTCCGCACCAGCCGCCGCTCCTCGAGCCCCTTGCCCTGCAGCAGATAGAGCCAGCGGTCCGTGCGCGCGTAGATGAACAGCTCGAGCATCGGGTTGAGCGTGAGCTGATCCTCCCCCGAGTACACGGCGATCTCGACGCCCCCGGCAGCCGCGAGAAGTGTCTTCATGCGCGTGAGCGCCTCGCGCACATCGGGGAGCGCGAGCCGGTCGCCACGCCATTTACGTTTGTCGCGCGCATCCACGATCGCGATATCGATGGCCGGCGGGAGTTGCTCCATCAGCGCCAGAAAGAGATCGACGATGCGCTCCGCGTGCGCAACCACGTGCGCGCTGTAGTAGTCGTCCTCCTTCGTGAAGACGAACCCGTCTGCAGCGGAGCGAAAGCGCTTCCAGACCGACGTCTCTGGCTGGCGGCCGCGAAACCACATGTGCTGGCTCTCTCAGGCGTGAGACTGTTCGACGGCGAGCTCGCGCGCGCGCGCGACGAGCTGATCGTGCGTATTGCGCGCCGGATCGTCGAGCACCCAGTCGAGCAATGTGCGAAGTGCGGCGCCCAACTGCGGGCCGGTCGGTATCCCGGCCTTCATGAGGTCGCCGCCGCCGATCGCAAGATCGCCGGTTTCCACCGGATCGCGAAGAGCCACGCGTCGCGCGCGTTTGTAGAGCGCGCGCATGCCGCGAGACAGCTCCCGCTGACCGGCTTCCACCGACTCTGCCTCGAAGCGCGCATTCGCCACTCGCAGGAACGCGCCTATGCGCGTGCGTCCGACCACCGCCACCCATCGCCGCACGGTTGCATCGGAGGGAGCACTGCCACTCGCGAGCGCCTCTCGCATTGCGGGCGCAACTGCGTGCCACCGTTCGACGAGATCGCCGATCCAGCGTACGCGATCGTTCGAGAAGCGGAGAGCCCGCAACGTGGCGCGCGCGTCGGCCGGCGAAAGGTCGAGAACGAGTGCAGTGAGACGGTTCGCGGTGTGCCGCGATTGGGCCGCGGCGCGCGCGCGCGGCACGCGATCGACGGTCGCCAGCGCGACGTCACTTAACGATGCAAGCGACGGGGCCAGTGCGGCAAACGCTCCGCTGTCGCGCCACATCCGAAATGCTTCACCCGGACGGTCGACCTGGGTCATCGTCTTCTCGATTTCCTGTTGCACGCGCTCCATCGAGAGGCGGCCGAGGTGCGGTGCGGATTCGAGGATTGCGCGCCAGCTCTCCGGTTCGATCGCGAAGCGGAAGCGCGCAGCGAAGCGGATTGCGCGCAGCGCGCGGAGTCGATCCTCGCGCATGCGGTCCGCGGCCACGCCTACTGCACGCACGAGCCGACGCTGCAGATCGTCGCGTCCACGAAAGGGGTCATGGAGCTCGCGCGAATCCGGACCATAGGCGATTGCATTGATCGTGAAATCCCGGCGCGCCAGATCTTCGTCCAGACTCGCCCCGAACTCCACCACGGCATGCCGCCCATCCGTCTGCACGTCGCGCCGGAATGTCGTCACCTCGTGCATCACGCCCGCATCATCGAGCACGCCCACGGTGCCGAAGTCGATTCCGACGGGCACGGTGCGTCGAAAGAGCCGCTGCACTTGCTGCGGCGTTGCAGCCGTAGCGAGGTCCCAGTCGAGATTGGGATGGCCAAGCAGGGCGTCACGGACGGCTCCGCCAACGAACCAGCTCTCATGCCCTGCACGGATGAGCTTGCGTGCAATCTCGAGCACCGAGAACGGTGGCTGAAGCCATTCGGCGCCATCCGTTTGCGAGCTCAGCCCCTTATCTTTATGCACGTATGCATCTCGCCGACATTCTCGACGCTAGCGCCGCCACGGACGAGTTCAAGTCCGCCGTCCACTCCGTGCAGGCGCGCACCCGCACCCCGCTCATCGCCTCCACGCGCCCCGTGCCGCACATCAAGATCATGCGCCTGCTCACGCATCTGTTGAGTGCCGAGCGTGATCTCGAGATCCAGTCGGTGCGCATCCACGCGGACTCTGGTTGCTCGGACCTCACCGGGGTGATCGACGTGGTGTCGGCGAACGCCGTTCGCCGCTTCTCGTTCAAGTGGGACTGCGCATGGCGCGCACGCGAGCAAGGATGGACGGACTGCTTCGGCTTCCCCGACCAGATGCGTGCGGCGCGCGAATACGACTGGCGCTGTTTCAAGAGTTGGCAGGCCGTCGATGAGATTCCGCACGAGCAGCTCGCGGCCGTCTAGCACCGAACCGCCCGCGAGCGGCTAGCCGCACAGCACACTCCCGCCGTTGACGTTGAGCACCTCGCCCGTGACATGCCGCGCGAGGTCCGAGCACAGGAAGACGATTGGCCCAGCGACGTCCCGCGCGCTTGCCACTCGGCCCAGCGGGATCGTGCGCTCGACCCGCGCACGACCATCGCCCTCGAGCGACGCAGCAGCCATCTCCGTATCGACCCACCCGGGCGCGACGCTGTTCACCGTGATGTCGCGAGGGGCGAGCTCCACCGCCACGGACTTCACGAACGAGATCATCGCTCCGCGCGAAGCAGCGTAGTCGGAGTGCCCGGCTTCGCCGCGCTGGCCCGCGGTACTCGAGACGAGCACGATCCGGCCGTGATTCGAGATGGCGCGCACCGCGGCGCGCGTCGTCGTGAACATCGAGTCCATGTTCACGCGCATGGTCGTGTGCCACCGCTCGTCATCCATCTCGCCGATCGGGATGTCATCGAACGGCCAGATGCCCGCGTTCCCCACGAACAGATCGAGTCCGCCGAGTTCGCGCGCCGCACGCGTGAACAGCGACTCCGTTCCCGCCACGGTGCTGATGTCCGCTGCGTGCGCAAAGCCGCGCACGCCCAGGCTCGCAATGCGCCGCACCACTTCCTCGGCGTCTTTCTCCCGATTGCGGTACCCGATTCCCACATCCGCGCCGCATTCCGCGAGCAGCAGCGCCGTAGCTGCGCCTATGCCCCGTGATCCACCGGTGACGAGCGCGCGCTTCCCCTTGAGATCGATCATAGCTCCTGCTCGATGAGCTCACAGATCGCGTGCTCGATGCACAGGTGCAGCTCCTGCGCGCGATCGGTTCGCTGGGTTGGAATGAGGATGGTGAGATCGGCGAGTGCCAGCAGCGCGCCACCGCTCCGCGCCGAGAATGCGAGCACTCGCGCGCCGAGCCGCCGCGCCGTCTCGGCCGCTCGCAACACGTTGGGTGAGTCGCCGCTCGTCGAATGGATGATGAGGAGATCGCCCGGACGGGCGAGCGCCTCGAGCTGTCGCGCGAACACCTGCTCGAAGCCAAGATCGTTTGCGGCGGCAGTGAGCAGGGAGGTATCCGTCGTGAGCGCGATCGCGGCGACGGCACGGCGCGAACGCATGTAACGCACGACATACTCCGTCGCGAGATGCTGCGCGTCCGCCGCACTTCCGCCGTTGCCACAGAAGAAGAGCGTGCCGCCGGCAGTCACCGTCGTACGTACCATGTCGGCCGCGTGCGACATCTCCGCCTCGAGCGACGCCGCGGTCGCGAGCGCCATGTCCGCGAGCTCGCGCAACGCACCCACCATCGTATCGCTCACGCGCGCCTCATGAACATCGAGCGGAGCTTCGAGAGCATCCCCTGATCAGTCACGGGAATGGGAGTCACGGGCAACACCGCCTCGCCGTTGAGCAGGCGCCGCGCATTCACCGTGCAGAGCAGCTCCGCCTGTTCGTGCGCATCGATGGCTTCGAGCCAATCACGCGCCATGCGGAGCGAGCGTGTATCACCGTGCGTGTCGCTCGCGATGCAATCGATGAGTCCCTCCTCGAGGAGCTTGCGCGCGAGCCGCGATGTGGACGCGTTCCCGAACACCATCACTGCGTCCATCTGAATCACCGCTCCAACGCTGCGCCATTCGCGTACGACCTGAGGCGTGCACATATGATAGCGCTCGGGGTGCGCGATCACGGGCGTCACCCCGCTCATCCGGATGCGCAGGATCTCCTGCGTGGCGCCGGGCGGCACGTGCATGCGCGGGAACTCGACCAGCGCCGCGCGCGAGTCACCGAGATGCAGGTCGGGCGAGCGAAGGTCGGCACCCGGAGCGTCGAGCATGATCTCCCATCCGAGCACGAGCTCCGGAACCGGGGGGGCATGCCGCACGAGCTCCGCGAGTATTTTGCGGTGCCGCTCTATGGGCGCACGCGCCGCATCGGTCGCCTTGAGATGCGGCGTGCACACGAGCACCGTCACACCGTCCTTCCGAAAGCGTTCGAGCACCGGCACCGACGCTTCGACCGACGGCGAGCCATCGTCGACGCCCGGGAGCAGATGCGTGTGGATGTCAATCACGCGCGCGCCGCCATCGTCAGCGCGCCGAGCACGCGCGGTCCGCCCTGCTCGAGCGCGCCTCCGATCACCACGATGTCCGCCCCGGCATCGCGCGCGCGGCGCACGGAATCCGCACCGCGGATGCCGCCGCCCACCATGAGTGGTCCCATCCACGCGTCCCGCGCCACACGAATCGTCGACTCGCCGATCGCCCGCGATGCGCCGCTCCCCGCATCGAGATACGCAGCGTGCATGCCGATCAGCGCTGCCGCACGAAGATGCGCGGCAGCGACTTCCGGTTTGTCCGCGGGAAGCGGACGCGTCTGGCTCACTGACTCGACTGACGTCACATGTCCACCATCCACGAGACAATACGCGGTGCTGATCGCCTGTACCTCGGGGTGCCGCTCGAAGAACGGAACCGCGCGCACGTGCTCCTCGATCAGATATTGCGCGTTTCGCCCCGAGACGAGCGACAGCAACAGTACTGCATCCACTCCCGCATCGAGCTGCGACGCCATGGCTGGAAACTGCACGAGCGGCAGCCCCGGCGCGGCGCGCTTGATTCGTGCGGAGAGCTCGCCACCCTCTCCCGCAGGTCCGAAGCTGTTCCCAAGCAGCAACAGTGCCGCGCCCTCCCCTGCGGCGCGACGCGCCAGCTCTTCCGCTCCCTGCATCGAGGTACGATCCGGATCGATGAGCACGGCGAGCCCGGAGCGCCCGCTCAGCAGGCTCGTGCTCATGCGATCAATGTCGGTGTCGCGAGCCTCGCGATCGATGCCATGGCCGTGGTCGCGTCATCCGCCAGCGTGTCGGGCGACTCCGCCGCCGCCTCGAATGCGTACGTCACCATGGCGTCGACGACGAGAAGGTCCAGCGCGCGATCCCGCTGCGCGCACCCGAGCGCAATGAGCTCGGCAAGCAACGACTCGGCGGATTCGAGCATCATGACATGAGCCTGCGTCGCACTTTCATCGAGCCGCCCGCTCAGGACATCGTGCAGCCGCTCCACCAGTGGTGCGGGCGGCGCCGGCATCCGCGCAGAAAGCCACTCGGCAACGGTCACGCGGCCGCGCCGAGGGCCGCGCGCACGACGGACGGCGCGTGCGCGATCGCTTCGCCAATGCGCGATGCGTCGGGGATTCCCGCCTGCGCCATGTGCGCCTTGCCGCCACCGCGTCCACCCGCCGCCTCCGCGATCGGCTTGATCAGCTGATCCGCACGAACGCCGCGGTCACGCAGATCGTCCGTGACGACCACGAGCAGCGTGCTCTTGCCCTCCCCGAACGAAGTCGCGAGCACTCCGACACCACTTCCCAGTTGATCACGCAACGCGTCGCCGAGCTGCTGGAGCTCTTTCACATCGCCCGCACTCACGCTCGAAGACACGAGTCGCGAAGTACCGATGTTTTGCGCGCCGGCGAGGAGCTGTTGGAGTTGATCGCCGCCGCCACGCAGACTCTCCTCGAGTCGCTTCTCGAGCTTACGCCGCTCGTCGAGCAGCAACTCCACCCGCTTCACGACGCCGTCCGCAGGAGCGCGCAGTAGCTCTCCGAGCTTCTGCAGGCGCTGCTCCTCGCCGCGAATCAGCTCGTACGCGCGAGGCCCCGTCACCGCCTCGATACGACGAATACCGGCAGCAACACCGTTCTCGCTCACGATCTTGAAGAGCGCAATCTGCCCGGTGCTGCGTGCGTGCGTGCCCCCACACAGCTCGACGGACAGCCCAGGAATGCTCACCACGCGCACGACATCGCCGTACTTCTCCCCGAAGAGCGCCATCGCTCCGGACGCCACCGCCTCGCGATACGGACGTTCCACCGTATTCACGTCGACGTTCGCCCAGATGCCACGGTTCACGATCTCTTCGATCTCCGCGAGCTGATCGGGTTTGATCGGGCCGTGATGATGAAAATCGAAACGCAGACGATCCGGAGCGACGAATGATCCCGCCTGCGTCACGTGCTCCCCGAGCACCTGGCGCAGCGCCGCGTGCAGGAGATGCGTCGCGGTGTGATTGCGCTCGGTGTCGCGCCGGCGGTCCGTGGGCACGTGCGCGTGCACGCGCCCGAACCGAAACTCGCCCGTGGGCGCACCGATCGCGACGTGTCGTCCGTCGACCTTCTTGACCTCGTCCACCGCAACGCGCCACCCATCACCGACGATCTCGCCGGCGTCGGAGATCTGTCCGCCCGACTCCGCATAGAACGGAGTTTCGTGCAGCACAAGCGCGAGCCGGTTTCCGGGCAGGCGCCGCGCCGCAACGACCTCGGTGTCGATCTCGGTCGCGCCGTAGCCGACGAAGGTGGTCGACTCTGGTCCGGGTTTCTTCTCCCAGGTGGAGTAGTCCGCGAGCCCCTCATCTGCGACGCCAAGGTCGCGGCCTTTGCGCTCCTCGCGCGACTGCGAGCGCTGCGCCTGCAACGCATTCTCGAATGCGGGGATGTCGACCGTGTAGCCGCGCTCGTGCGCCATCAGCTCCGTAAGATCGATCGGGAAGCCGAAGGTGTCGTACAGCCGGAAGGCGTCGCTGCCGCTGATCGTGCCGCGAATCGCGGTCGAGCCCTGCGTGGAGCTCACGGGCGCGAGCTGGTCGAAGCGCAGCATCCCTTCCTCGATCGTCGCCAGGAAGCGTTCCTCTTCCGCGCGCGTCGTGTCGACGATGAGCGCGCGGCGCTGCGCAAGCTCCGGATAGACATCCTTCATCTGGTCCACGACGACGCTCACGAGCCTGTCCAGCGTAGGCTCGCGGCGGCCGAGTAGCCATGCGTGACGCACGCCGCGCCGGAGGATGCGGCGCAGCACGTACCCGCGTCCCTCGTTCGAGGGGAACACGCCATCCGCGATCAGGAAGGCGATGGCGCGCGCATGATCGGCAAGCACGCGGAAGGACACCGCGTCGTACGTGGCGAGCCGGTTGCCTTTGGGGGGCACCGCGGGCCAAACGGCGCTGCCGACTCCGGCCGCCGGACGATCATCGTACGACATGCCGACCACCGACTCGGCTTTCGCGATGAGCGGCACGAACAGATCGGTGTGATAGTTGTTCGTCACACCCTGCAGCACCGCCGCGATGCGCTCGAGCCCCGCGCCCGTGTCCACCGATGGCTTGGGTAGCGGCCGTAGCTCGCCATCCGGCTGACGGTCGAATTGCATGAAGACGAGATTCCAGATCTCGAGGAAGCGCCCCGCCTCCGCACCTTCGACGAACGCGTCGCGCGAGAATTCCGTGCGCTTCACATCCGTCCACTCGCCGGTGGCACCCTCGGGGAACGCCCAGTCGCCCGCGATGTGCGCGAGATCGACGTAGATCTCCGTGCACGGGCCACACGGGCCCGTGTCCGCCATCTGCCAGAAGTTGTCGTGCTCACCGAGTCCGTAAATGCGACTGTCGGGAATTCCGCAGATCTCCTTCCAGAGCTCGCGCGCCTCGTCATCGGATTCGTAGACCGTGACGCGAAGATGCTCTTTCGGGATGCCCAGCTCCACGGTAACGAATTCCCACGCGAAGCGAATCGCATCGCGCTTGAAATAGTCGCCGAAGGAGAAGTTGCCAAGCATCTCGAAGAACGTGTGGTGCCGCGCCGTGTGGCCCACCTGCTCGAGATCGTTGTGCTTGCCCCCCGCACGCACGCATTTCTGCGCCGTGGTCGCACGCACGCCGAACGACGCGCGCTCCTGGCCCAGGAAGATGCGCTTGAACTGCACCATCCCGGCGTTGGTGAACAGCAGCGTCGGATCGTCCGCGGGGACGAGCGGTGAGCTCGGACGAATCGCATGCCCGTTGCGCTCGAAGAACGAGAGGAAACGGTGGCGGATTTCGGATGCGTGCATAAGGCTCGCAATATACCCCGCCTCCGGGCACCAGGCACGGGCTATTCGGGCGGGGCGTCCTCGTCGCTCTCGCCGGTTGCCGGCAGCGAGTCCATGACGCGCCGGATCGCGCCGCTCTCGTATCCGCGGCGCGCGAGGAACGCGTACAGTCGGCGCCGCGCGGCCGCTGGATCGGCCGAGCGCAGCGTGCGGAGCTTCTTCGCCGCGACCTGCGCGATCTGCGCATCTTCATCGACCTCGTCCTCTTCCAGCACCTCTGCCAGCGCGGCATCGATCACCTCCCTCGCGACACCACGGCGCCACAGTTCGGATTGCAGGCGTCGACGGGAGAGCCCCGCACCCGCGATCTTCGCGCGAATGAACTGCCGTGCGTACTGCGCGTCGTCAAGAATGCCGAGCGAGATGAGGCGCTCGACGGCAGTCGTCACGTGCTCGACAGCCTCACCCTTTCGCACGAGTATGCGCTCGAGATCGCGCGCGGCGCGCGGGCGTGCGGCCAGCATCGAGACCGCACGATCGAAGGTGTGCAGAGCGGCTGCCGCAACCGCGATGCGATTCGCGAGCGATTCCGAGTACGCGACACCGATGCGAACGCCGAGACGTTCGATCGCGTCGAGTGAGAGGGTGGCTACGGCTTCTCGATCGACGAGAATCTCGAAGCGGCCGGCGTGTCGCGCGCTCGCGGTGATCGCCGTGACGTGCGCGATCGCATCCCCGCCACTCGAATGCGCCGAGAGGTCGCCCAGCGCGAGCGCGGGGGCCGAGGAGTCGCTCATGCGGTGGTCCGACGAAAAAGGGTGATCACCATGCTCCCAGATGCACGAAGTGCCGAAGGGGAAGGGTGCGACGAAGACAGTTTCCGGGTG
>JBDTXN010000085.1:0-12308 GCA_040006175.1 Gemmatimonadota bacterium
GGAAAGCGCGCGCGGGTACACCGCGTAGGCGAAGCGCGCCCCGAGCCTTCGAGAGGCTCTAGAAGCTCTAGAAGGTCTAAGCGGAATAGCGACGTCATAAACGCTGCCTGCGCTCACGTTTGAAAGCGGCCCGTGCTGAATACCCGTTCGCCTTTCGCCCGCCCTCCCACCGCCCGGCAGCGCGAGGTAATTCGGCCCGGTGCCTGATCGCCGCCGCCTCGCTCACAGTGTTTACAAAGCGCGTCGGTTGGCGCCGGCTCGCGCCACCACGCGATAGCGCGTGTACTCTGAGAGTTGATATCGCTGGAGATACCGGAGCCGTTCGGTTTCGGCGTCCGCGAGTCTGCATTTCGCGCGTTCTTCATCGCGCTCGGCTCGCGAGCCCGAGCTCATCCCCATGCACGAGTCGGAGCCGCGGGAGAATGTGTTCGAGCGAGTGCGCGGCCGCCGCGAGCCGATCGGTGAACATCCCGCCGCCGTCCAGATCTCGGACGAACGCTCGCACCGTATTCGCGAATACCTGCTCGCCGGCGAAACTGATTTCTTTCTCCCGGTGCACGCACGCGGCATCCATGCGGAGCATGAGGCGCGCGAATAGCTCCGCGAGGGGAGCCATTGCATCCCGAGTTCATCCAACGCATCAAACACCCGCACCTCCATCGGCATCCGGGTCGTGACCCACGACCTCGAAGCCGAGCGCGCCGTCACTCTGACGCGTGACCATTACGTGGTCTCCGTCCTTGAAGCGTCCTTCGAGCACCGCCATCGCCAGCGGATTCTGCAAGTAGCGCTGAATCGCCCTCTTCAGCGGACGCGCACCGAACGCGGGATCGAAGCCCTCCTCCGCGAGCACGCGCTTCGCATCGGACGTGAGCTCCATCGTGAGCTTCCTGTCACCCAGCAGCGTCTTCAGTCGCTCGAGCTGGAGGTCGACGATGTGCTCGATCTGGTCCATCGCAAGCGGGTGGAAGACGATGATGTCATCCACGCGATTGAGGAACTCCGGTCTGAAGTTGCGCCGCAGCTCCGCCATCACGTGCGCCTCCACCTCGGCCCAGTCCGCGGTACCGCGGTCGAGAATGAACTGGCTGCCGATGTTCGACGTCATGATGATCACGGCGTTCCGGAAGTCCACGGTGCGACCCTGCGAATCCGTGAGCCGTCCATCGTCGAGGATCTGCAGGAGGATGTTGAACACATCCGGATGCGCCTTCTCGATCTCGTCGAAGAGCACGACCGAGTACGGCCGGCGGCGGATCGCCTCAGTGAGCTGTCCACCCTCTTCGTAGCCGACGTATCCCGGAGGTGCGCCGATGAGCCGAGCGACAGCGTGCTTCTCCATGTATTCCGACATGTCGATGCGCACGAGCGCCTGCTCCGAGTCGAAGAGGAAGTCCGCCAGTGCGCGCGCGGTCTCCGTCTTTCCGACTCCGGTGGGTCCGAGGAAGATGAACGAGCCGATCGGACGATTCGGATCCTGCAGTCCTGCACGCGAGCGACGCACCGCGTCGGCCACGGCCTTCACCGCCTCGCGCTGACCGACGACACGACGCGCGAGTTCATCTTCGAGCTTCGTCAGTCGCTCGCGCTCCGTCTCCATCATTCGCGAGAGCGGGATCCCCGTCCATCGCGACACGACATCGGCGATGTCCTCTGCGTCCACCTCTTCCTTGAGGAAGCGCGGACCGCTCGTCTCGTTGCTCTTGAGCGCCTGTTCCGCCTCGCGAAGCAGACGGTCGAGCTGCGGAATCTGTCCGTACGTGAGCTCCGCGGCGCGGCCGAGGTCACCCGTGCGCTGCGCCTGCTCCGCCTCGGTGCGCGCGTGGTCGAGCTGCGCCTTGAGTGCGCTGACTTTCGAGAGTGACTCCTTTTCGCTCTGCCACTGTGCCTTCATCGCGCCCGACTGCTCCTTGAGCTCCGCCAGCTCCCGCTCGAGCGCCGTGAGGCGCTCACGGGACGATGCATCCTTCTCCTTCTGCAGCGCCTGCCGCTCGATCTCGAGTTGCATGATGCGCCGCTCCACCTCGTCGATCTCCTGCGGAAGCGAGTCGATCTCGATGCGCAGGCGCGACGCGGCCTCATCGATCAGATCGATCGCCTTGTCGGGCAGAAAGCGGTCGCCGATGTAGCGATTCGAGAGTGTCGCCGCGGCAACGATCGCGTTGTCGGTGATGCGCACGCCGTGGTGCACCTCGTACCGCTCCTTGAGCCCGCGCAGGATCGCGATCGTATCGGGCACCGTCGGCTCGCCAACGTACACGGGCTGGAAGCGACGCTCGAGAGCCGCGTCCTTCTCGATGTGCTTGCGGTACTCGTCGAGCGTGGTCGCGCCTACGACGCGCAGCTCGCCGCGTGCGAGCATCGGCTTTAGCATGTTCCCGGCGTCCATCGACCCTTCGGCCGCACCCGCCCCCACGAGCGTGTGCAGCTCGTCGATGAAGACGACGAACTTCCCCTCCGACGACGTGATCTCCTGGAGGAGGGCCTTGAGCCGCTCCTCGAACTCTCCGCGGAACTTGGCGCCGGCGATCAGGGCAGCGAGATCGAGGGCGACGAGCTGCTTGCCGCGGAGCGACTCGGGGACGTCGCCGTTCACGATCCGCTGCGCGAGCCCCTCGACGATCGCCGTCTTGCCAACGCCT
Source organism: Gemmatimonadota bacterium (assembly GCA_040006175.1). Lineage (GTDB taxonomy): Bacteria > Gemmatimonadota > Gemmatimonadetes > Gemmatimonadales > Gemmatimonadaceae > FEN-1250. The sequence goes on from JBDTXN010000085.1 coordinate 2,643, forward strand.
GGCTCGCCAATGAGCACGGGGTTGTTCTTGGTACGGCGCGAGAGCACCTGGACGACGCGGCGAATCTCCTCGTCGCGCCCGATCACAGGGTCGAGCTTGCCTGCACGCGCAGCCGCCGTCAGATCGCGCGTGTACTTCTCCACCGCCTGGTACTGGTTCTCGGGCGTTTGGTCAGTGACGCGATGCGAGCCGCGCACGCTTTGGAGCGCTTCGAGCAGCGCAGCACGATTTGCACCGAGCTCTTCCAGAACGGCCTTCGATTCCGTTCCACGAGTGTCGGACAGTGCGAGCAGCAGATGCTCGGTGGACACGAAGGCATCCTTGAGCTTCCGCGCTTCATCCTCGGCCGAGTCGAGCACCTTGTTCAACTCGCGCGAGAGGCTGGGCTGCGCGCCGGTCTGTTTGGGATAGCGCGCCACCTCCTGATCGATGCGCGCCCGCAGGCGGCCAGCTTCCACTCCGAGCTTGTTGAGCAGCGGCACGACGATGCCCTCCGACTGCCCGAGGAGCGCGAGCAGCAGATGTCCGTCGTACACGAGCGGATTTCCGCTCGCGCGCGCGAGCGAGATGGCCTCGTTCAACGCCTCAGCGGCTTTAACGGTGAGGCGATCGGCGTTCAGCATACGTTCAACCTATCTGCTAAAGTAGATTATCAGACCCGTCGTAAGTCTTTTACATAATTGCGATTGCAATTCAGCCACATGTAACCAATGCCGAAACGGCAGCATCGGTTCCCGAGCGCTGGCGTTATGCTGTCGCGCTGGGCGATTTTTGTCCACAATCCATCAACACGGCGCGACGTTGACCTTCCGGCCCCTCGCGTCTAGCCTTGCCGCATGATACGCACCCGGGTCGTCGTGCGAGGAGCGCTGAGCGTCATCCCCATCTGCGCCATCGCCGCGAGTTGCCGCAGTGGGCGCGCGCCCAAGCTGGGCATGGCGGACACCACGTTCGTGGCCACACTCAGTGATCTCAGGCGTGTCCAGGCCGACACGGCGCTGGACGTCACGATGCGTGATTCCAACCGTAGAATGGTGCTCAGGCGGCACAAGGTGACGAGCACGCAACTCGAGCACGCTGCGCGTGTGCTGGCCGAGTCTCCGGCGCGTGCCAGTGATCTGTGGCGCGAGATCGAGAGTGCACAGCGGCCGATCGTGCAGCAGGGCGTCGCGCCAAGGCCAGCAGGCCCTCCCCCGGGCAACAATCACCCTGTGCCGCGGCCATGAACGCGAATGCGCGACGACGCTGGGCGTCGACGCGCATTCGAGTGTCACTTGATAACGATCATCTTCTTCGCGACCGCTCGCCCCTCGACCTCGATGCGGTAGAGGTACACTCCGGAGGAAATTTCCTGAGAGCTGTTCAGGTAGTTTCCATCCCAAAAGGCCGCGTAGCTGCCACATCGAAGGCGAACGTTGACGACCGACTGACCGGTCGCACCGTCTCCTCCCAACAGAACAGGTATGGCCACGAGCTGAGCGAGCACATTGTAGATCCTCAACGTCACGCGATAGCTGCGCCCTGCATCGGTGCAAGCCGGAGGATCTCCAATTGTGAACGGTATGGTCGTGGCCGGGTTGAAGGGGTTGGGGAAATTCTGGCCTAACTCGAACCCGGGGCTGCGCTCGGGAGGAGGCCGTTTCGAAGCAGGGTTATCCTGCGCCGCCCCCCTGGTCGGCACGAGCGCGCCAAGGGCGAGCACGAAGAACAGTGCGGCCCAGCGGTGCTTCATGTGCCTTCTCCATGCGGACAATTGACGGCGCTAGACTCTCTCCTTCCTGGGGACTCTAATCCACGAATCGACGCGAACTTAGACATGCGCCGGAGGGGTGTCAAGCAATTCGAGCGTGTCCGCAACCGTGCGAGAGGGACAGGCGCACGGGCTCACCGAGCGACCAGCGCGCCTTGCTCCCACGCATCGAATGCGCGTAGGGAGCGACCGTCTGCCAGGTGCTGCTGAAGGAACTCACGCAGGAGCCGCTGGTGCGCCCTGGTTGCCCTCGGATCGCTCTGTGCGAGCCGTCCGCCCTGCGCCCACTCGCCGATCGCCTGGCGAGCCTCCAGCGGGAGCCGACGGCCCCCTGGATAGAGGCGGGCGCATCGGTCGCAAAGCACCCCGCCGGCGGTGTGACTGAATGGGAGATCGCCCGCGACCTCGATGGGCGCGTGGCATGCTGCACAGCTGTCGATCGTCGGCGCGAATCCCAGCTCGGCCACCAGCCGCCACGCACCCGAGAGCGTCGCCTCGGCCGCCTCTTCGTCCTGTGCGGCAGCCAGTCGGTCGAGTGCGTCCGCCAGTACCTCGAACAGCACGACGGACACGTCGTCGGCGCCGCTGAAGCGCAGCACCAGCTCCGCCAACGCGGACGCGCCAACGAAGCGACCCATGTCCTCGCCAAGCTCGGCTCGCGAGCGCGTCACGTCAAAGGAAGCGAGCGTCTGTAGATCGCGGCCCTCCTTCAAGTGCAGCTGCGCGGCTCCCTCGGCGAACAAATCGAGGGCGCTGCCGAACCGGCTCTTCGATCGCCGTGCGCCTCGCGCGAGCACGGACTGCAATCCCGCATCGCGCGTCGCGAGACGCAGGATGCGGGAGGTCTCCGAATAGTCGAAGACGTGCAGCACGATGGCGTCGGTTTCGACCAGGGGCATACATCAAAGTTACCCCGCTCGCCCCAATTCGAGCTATTTTGCCAGCCCGACTCTCGCTCCAACGAGGATCGTGCGCCGTGGCGACGCGAAGCCAAAGATCTGCTGGTATCCGCGATCGAACAGGTTGTTCACGCGCGCAGTGAGCACGAGCTCCGGCGAGGCACTCACACTGCGACGCAGGATCCCCAGTTCGCCGGCCAGCGCCACGACCGTGTACGACGGAAGAGTGACCGCTTTTGGGATGAAAGTGATCTCATCGGAAAAGTCCCGGTCATCGCGATCACCGATCATCGCGACCTCGAGATGGAGCGACGTTTCCGGACGCCGAAACGCGTACGACGCCGTTGCCGACGCGAGATTCGTGGGGCGCCGTAGCAGGCGCTGTCCCCGCACGAAGCTCGCGGTCGACGAGCTGTCGATGCCGGCGTTCGTCACGCGCGTTTTCGTGAGCGTGTACGATGCGGCGAGCGTGAGCGGCGCAACGGGCGTCACGCGCAGCGTCACCTCGACGCCCCGCGATGTGGCGGCGGCGAGGTTGTAGTAGTTCGGCGCGCCCTCCTCCACGAGTCCGTTGTACTGGATCATGTCGCGGAAGCGCTGATCGAAATACGTGGCACCGATCGACGCGCGGCCCTGCACGATCTCCTGCTCGGCGCCCGCCTCCCAGCTGCTCGACCGCTCCGGGCGCAAATCCGGATTGCCGACGTCGAATGGCTGCTCGGACGAACTCTCCTCGAACGTCGGCTCGCGGAACGCGGAGCCGAACGCAGCGTGCACGCGCGTGGCACTCGGCAGCTCGTACGCCGCGCCTGCGCGGTAGCTGGTGAAGTCGCCGAATGTGCTGTTGTGATCGAGCCGCACGCCGCCCGTGTATGACAGCTTGCCGAACGAGGTTCCGGCGAGCTGCGCATACCCGGCGCTCACATTGCGGTGCTGCGGACCGCTTCCGCTCGCGCGATGGTGCTGCGTCTCGTAAGACCCACCGCCCGTGACGACGACGTCCGGCGCGAGCGAGAAGTTCAGTCGCGCATCGGCGGAGCGCCTGTAGAGTCGCGTCCGAATGTCATAGGGGAAGTCCGTGTCGTTCGGATTGTCCGGGCGATCCTCCGAGCGTGCATCCGCATCGGTGGCCGCGAGCGACACGCGTGCCTCGAGACGCGTCGTGAGGAATCGTCCCGCATCGAGTGAGGCCAGCAGACGTCGCTCCGTGTGCGTCTGGTTGCTGTCGTTCGGAACACCGTTGCCGTTCGTCGCGATGTGCGCGCCCGCATCGATGTAGCGCAGATTCAGCGCAACATCCGAGCGCGCGTCCGGGGACAGGCCTACGTGCCCGCTGTACGTGCCATTCCGCGCCGCGCTGTTCACGTCATAGATGCCGTCCGTCATGTGCTGCGCGGCGGCCAGTGAGTACGAGAGCTTGTCGCTGCCGCCGAGTGTGGACAGCTCTCCCTCCCGGGTACCGTACGTGCCTCCCCTTGCCCATGCGCTCACACGGAGCGGCCCGCTCCCTCTGCGCGTAAAGATCTGGATGACGCCGGTCAACGCATTCGCGCCATACAGGACGCTCGCGGGGCCGCGCACGATCTCGATGCGGTCGATGTTGTCCGTCGTGAGATTGGCGAAATCGATGGCGCCACCCGGATCGTTCACGACGACTCCGTCCACCAGCACCTGTGTGTAGTTGCTTTGACCCCCGCGCAGGAACACGGACGTCTGTTGTCCGAACGAGCCGCCCTGCACCACCGCGACGCTCGGCGTTTCGCGCAGCGCTTCGAGTACCGTGCTGACGCCGCGTGCGCGCAGATCGTCGCCGTGGATGATCGTTGTGCTCAGCGCGGCGCCGCCCGCGGCGCTGGGGAGGCGCGTTGCAGTGACGACGACGGGCGCGAGGGTGGTGGTGTCGCTGGATGCGGCTTGCGCGTGAGCGGTGGTACTGCTCAGCACAGCCGCGGCGAGCCAGAGCGCGCATGCGCGCGCGTGAAGCGAGGAGTTCACGGTAGTTGCGATGGAGAACGTGGACCGCGGTTTCGAAGCGGCAGAAGTGCCGGTGCTCCAACCGCGGGATCGCGAGTGATGAGAAGCGGCCATTCGTAGACCTCTTCCAGAACGCTGGCGCGCATGACGTCGGCGGGCGTCCCCGCCGCGGCAACGCGCCCGCGGTGCAGCAGTACGATCGTGTCCGCGAAGCGCGCGACGAGATTGAGCTGGTGGCTCACGAGCAGCACGGCCATCCCATCCTTCGCGAGTCGCGCGAAGAGCTCGAACATCGACATCTCGTGCGCGATGTCGAGGAAGGTGGTGGGCTCGTCGAGCACGAGTGCCTCGCCGCCTTGCGCGAGCGCACGTGCGATTCGCACGCGCTGCCACTCGCCGCCGGACAGCTCGTCGGTGCTTCGGTCCGCGAGCGGCGAGATGCCCGCGCGATCGAGCGCCGCCGCGATCGCCGCGTCGGTGCGTGAGGGCGCCGCGGTCCACGGCCCCTCGTGCGGATGTCGGCCGAGCGCCACGTACTCCCAGACGGGCAGCGGAAACACGAGCGACTCCCGCTGCGCTACCACGGCCACGCGCTGAGCGAGAGCGCGGCGATCCAGCTGCGAGAGCGGAACATCATCGATCGCGATCACGCCGGCCGCAAGCGGCGTCAGACGAAGCAGCGCGCGCACGAGGGTGCTCTTCCCGCTTCCGTTGGGTCCCACGACAGCCGTGACCGCGCCGCGAACCGCCACAAATGAGACGAGATCGACAGCGGCGACCGCGGCGCGCGGATACCGAACGACGGTGCGGTCGAAGCGGATCATGACAGCCGCCGGAGCTGCACGAGGAAGAACGGAACGCCGAGCAGCGCAGTCACCGCGCCGAGCGGAAGCTCCGCGGGTGGGCGCGCGAGTCGTGCCACGAGATCGGCCGCGACGACCAGCCCGGCGCCCACCAGTGCCGCACCAGCAATGAGAGCGCGGTGTCGTCGCACGCCGAGCGAGCGCACCAGGTGCGGCACCACGAGACCGACGAAGCCGACCAGCCCCGCGGCAGCCACGGTAGCCGCAGACAGGAGCGCCGCGATGAGAAAGATGCCGCGGCTCGCCCGCGCCGCATCCACTCCAAGCGCGGCGGCAGACTCCTCGCCGAGCGACAGGATGTCGATGTCGCGCGCGAGCCAGAGGAGGAGCGCGGCGCCGAGCGCCACGTACACGGCGAGCCAGCTCACCGTCAGCCATCCCGCGTCGGCGACGGAGCCCATCATCCACCAGAGGGCGTTGCGCACCTCGTTCGGAGGCGCGTTGGAGAGGAGCACCATGATGGCAGCGTTCGCGAACGCGCCCACGATCACGCCGGCCATGAGAAGCACACGCGGATCGGCGCGCCCGCCGCTCGCCCGTGCGACGAGCAGTGCGACCGCGATCGCGAGCGCCGCGCCGGCGAATGACGCGAGCGGAAGCACAAGTGGGCCGGATGCGCCGAGCGCGACGGCCGTGACGGCGCCCACCGCCGCCCCGCCGGACACGCCCAGCAGATACGGCTCGGCCAGCGCATTCCGAAGCGCGCCCTGAAGCGCGGCGCCGGCCATCCCGAGTCCTGCGCCCACGAGCAACGCGAGTACCGCACGCGGCAGCCGCAGCGTGCGCACGATCGCCACCGTGACGGGATCACCGCGTCCCGCGATCGCGTCGATCACCGCGTGCGCGCCGATCGGCACCGCACCGTACGCAATCGCCGCGACTGCGAGCACGAGCACCGCGAGTGCAACGCCGAGCCAGAGCATCGTCGCCCTCATGTGATGCTCACAGCGCGATCCCGGGGTGCAGCAGTCGCGCGATCGAAGCCGCTGCCTCGCCCGCGCGGACGGAGGGACGCCCCACCAGGTTGGTGTCGACGACGAACACGCGACCCTCTCGCACCGCTCGTACGCCGCGCCACAATGGGCTTGTCGTCATCGTGCTCTTCCCCGCCACGCCGGCCAGGATGATTCGCGGATCGCGCGCGACGATGTCCTCGAGCGAGACCTGCGGAGAGGGCTCCGTACGGTCACCGTAGATGTTCTTTCCGCCCGCGACCGTGAGCAGCTCGTCGAGAAAGCTGCCCGCGCCAATGGTGTAGATGGGCGAGTCCCATACGTGCCAGAACACCGTGGGATGCTCGAGATTCACCGTGGCTGCACGCACTCGCGCGAGCGTGCGTTGCATGGTGTCGACGACCAGCGCGGCGCCCGCGCTTTCGCCCACCGCACGACCGAGCTCGCGGCTCGCGCGCGCGAAGTCCGCCAGTTTGTCCGTACGCAGCGCGAGCACGGCGATGCCGGCTGCGCGCAGCTGCTGCGCGGCGACGCGATTCTCCGCGCTCGCGTAGAGCACCACGAGATCCGGGTGTCGCGCGAGCACCGCTTCGATGTTCGGCCTGAGCCCCGGACCGACATCCGGCACGGCACGCGCGGCTTCCGGCCAGACATCCCAGGTGGTGCGCGCGACGAGACGCTTGCCTGCGCCAAGAGCGAAGAGGAGCTCGGTCGTGGCGGGATTGAGCGACGCGATGCGCGCCGGGGTAGTCGAGGTGCCTGCGCGGATCGTGTCGCCGAAGTCGTCTACGCTGACCGCAACGGCTGCACGATGCCTCTCGCCACACGCAGCGAGCACGGTGAGCACGAGCAGCGAGGATGCGAAACGAAGCAAGCGCAGAGCTGGGCGCAAAAACGGGCACCTGTCTCCCGAAGAGAAGATGCCCGGCCGCGATGGAGCGAATGGATGCACGCGCCTATCGCCACCAGCCCTTGCTCCGAGGGACTGAACGTGTGGCGCGGACGCGAGGCGTCTCCTGGCTTCGGGATTCGCGCCCGCCTTCCCGGCATGTGCCAGTGGCCTCGAGCGCTCGACTCTTCCCGTTACAGTGGCGGGACCGCGCCGGACTCACACCGGCTTCCGTGACCCGTATCCGCGAATCGACTTCTGCGAACGAAGCTAGGTGGGGGGCGCGGACGCGTCAAGCGCGCTCGCGAGCTGCCGCTTGAGCGTGCGGCGGCGCTCCTCGTACGCGGCGCGCGCAGCGGCGTCCGTCGTCTCGTTGCGCTCGAACTCCGCGTCGAGCGACGCGATCTCGCGCGCGAGCAACTCGGTCGAGTCGGGCACGCGCGCACGCGCTCCCGCCGCAGCAATCGGGTTTCTGCCGCGCGCACGCGCGTACCACGCGCCGAGCCCCGCAGCCATCAGTGCAGCGAGCGCGCCGGCGATCCACCAATACACGCGCACATTCTGCGCGGCATGGATGACGGGCACCTCGATATCGATCGACGCGCCCGCCGGAGCGTCCGCGCCGAGATAGCGCTGGAAGACGCGGCGCTCGATCGTCGCCGGTGCGACGGCCTTGAGCGATGCGCCGCGCGCCTGCGCCTTCGGCTCCTCGAGGAGCAGTTCGAGCACGGTCGCGCTCTGCTCGAGTGGCACGTGCAGGGGAAACGCGGACTGTGGCACGGTATACGAGATGGAAAGCTGCTTGAGCCCTGGCGCCATCGGAGCGGTCACGCGCAGACGCCCGTTCGACGCGGAGATCGCCGCGGCCGAAATGTCGCTCTCTCCAGCCTGCACGTTTGCTGCGCCGGGCGGGAGCGGCGCGCTCCACGAGGGATGCGCATCGTCGGGCGAGACGAGCGTCTGGTCGCTCTCGTTCGCGATCTCGTACGCCTCGACGACCTGCCGCGATCCGTCGACGCTCGGCGAGGAGACGATGATGTGCCGGCCCTTGATCGCCAGCGGAAATGCGATCGACGTGGTGTCGAACACGACGATGGTCGCATCGTCGCCGCTTACGTGTGCAGTGGTGAGCGGACGCGAGAAATACGCGATGCCGTCGTACATCGCGGAGACGAAGTACACGGCGTCGGCGGTGCCGGTTCGCTTGTAGGAGAAGCGGAATCGTCCATCTGCACCGACGCGGGCGGAGTCGAGCGGTCCGGCCGTATCCGACGCGACTCGATGGATCGTCACCCAGACGCCGCCCACGGGAGCGAGCTTGGCCTGCCGAGGGTGCACCACACGCCCGTCTACGCTGCTCGATGTTCCCGGAGGCACGGGGCTGGTCTGCGCGAGGAGTCCGCAGGGGCTGGACGCGAACAGCGCGATCGCGAGCACGAGTCCCATCATGCGAGACGTCACGCGAGAAGGGCGGCCGCTTCGCGCGACCGCCCTCGAACCATCCGCGCACCACTGCTGCGTTGCACTCACAAGTTGAACTTTCCGAAGTCTTCGGGACGCATCTTCTCCAGATATTCCTTGAGCTGCTCCGCCGTGATGTCGCGCGGATCCTCCGGAATCATCGGCGTATCCTCTTCCTCTTCGCTGCTCTCCCCGCCTCCGATTTCTGCGTCCTCCACCTCGATCGCGGTGAGCAGCGACTCCTGCGCGAAGATCGGAGCCGAGAAGCGCAACGCGATCGCAATACTGTCCGATGGCCTCGCGTCGATGTGAAAGACATCCTCACCACGGAGGAGATGCAGCTCCGCGAAATACGTGTTGTCCTGCACCTTCGTGATCTGCACGCGACGCAGCTCCGCGCCCATGCCCGTGATCAGCCGCTTGCACAGATCGTGAGTGAGCGGGCGCGGCGGGCGGATGTGGTTCATCTCCATCACGATGCTCTCCGCCTCCGGCTGCCCGATCCAGATCGGGAGCAGCCGGTCACCGCCCTTCTCCTGCAGAATCACTACGTACGAGCTCGAAACGCTGTCGAGCCCCAGCCGGGCCACGCTCACTTCGATCATCTCCTCTCCCGCTCGAGGCCGAATGGCAGCGCCACAGCGCTGCCTACTCCGGCGTCACGTACCCATGTCCCACGACGCAAGATACTTCTGCTGCGCCGCCGTAAGCACGTCCACGTTCGAGCCCATCGCCTGAAGCTTGAGGCGCGCGATCTCGCGGTCCACGACTTCGGGCACGCGATGCACATCGTTCGTCAGCGACTTGCGCTCCTTCACCAGGTACTCCGCGCCGAGCGATTGGTTCGCGAAGCTCATGTCCATGACGCTCGCCGGAT
>JBDTXN010000086.1:0-12053 GCA_040006175.1 Gemmatimonadota bacterium
CATGATCGTGCAGAACGCGGGCGGCGAAGGCTCGATCGTGCTCGAGAAGGTTCGCGCCTCGAAGGATGACAAGTTCGGCTACAACGCCCTGACCGACAACTACGAAGATCTGGTCGCGTCGGGCGTGATCGATCCGACCAAGGTGACCCGCACGGCGTTGCAGAACGCCGCGTCGATCGCCGGACTTCTGCTCACGACGGAAGCGATCATCGTCGAGCGGAAGGAAGAGAAGTCGGGCGCTCCGGCCGGCGGCCCCGGCGGCGGCATGGGTGGCATGTACTAAGCACGCGCACTTCGCGTGTAGTGCACGACGGGGGTCCGAAGTTCGGACCCCCGTTTTGTTTCCCCTTGGCAGGATCAGCAATGTTGCAGTTGCATCATTCGTCGTGCGCCATGGGCATCGCCAGGCGCGCGTTCGCGGCACTCGCGAACTCGTGCATCCTCGCCGCGTGTGCATCCGCGCAGAAGCACGCGCGTGAGCCGCGCGTCCGTGCGGACAGCGCGGCGGCGCCACATGTCGCCGCTCTCTCCCCTTCTGCATTTCGCAACGCCAATGGCAGCCCTCGCCTTCGTGACGAGGAGTATCGCTTCGTGCGCGAGCGCATCGTGCCGCTGCTCGAGCGCTGGGCGCACGACAGCCGTCTGGCGATCAATCCCGCGTACGTCACGGCGCTCGTGCTGAAGGAGAGCGGGGGCGATTCGCTCGCCGTGAGCGGTGCACCCGCCCTCGGGCTCGCACAGCTCACGACGTCTGCGGATTCCGACATGCGCCTCATGGTTACGGAGTATCACTTCCAGTGGATGGCGCCGGAGGTGACGCGCTGGCCGCGCAACGGTTTCGTGCACGCGCCGGCCATCACGGCGCCGGGCGTCGACTCGTTGTTGAAGCGTGGCGCGGCGACCTCGCGCAACGAGTACCTGTTCGATCCCGGGACGAGCGCGCGTGCTGCCGTGTTCTGGATTCGGCTGCTCGAGAACAAGTGGACCACGGATTTCTGGCCCGGCGGTTACGGCTCGTCAGCGCGTGCCCGACTCAATGGCGGCAAGCCGCTCACGCAAAGCCAGATGTTCGACCTGGTAACCGTTAGCTATAACAGAGGTTACATCGAGGTGAAAGGGCTCGTCGATCGGTACGGTCCGGAATGGACGTCGCATTTGTCCGAGCTCACCGGCGGTCGCGCGGAGGCCGCCGACTACCTGGAGCGCGTGCGAGCGTACACGGCGCTGTTGCAGGGCTCGGGCAGTGCGGAGGCCGCGCGGTGAGCCGTGCAACTTTCGTGGTGTACCAATCGTATTGGGAGCACGGGCCCGGAACCCGTGTGTGCGATGCTACCAATTCGAGTTGAAAAGAGCCGTTCGCCCGTGGCGTGCGCTCACAGTTAGGGGTGTGTTCCTCCTTGCCCCGTGAGATCACCTTCCAAACCACGGACGAACGGTTCTTTTCGCGTCCGCCATTCCGCGAAGCTTGACTGTGCAAAAAGCCGGCTAGCGCCTCACAGCTCGAGAGAGAGCTGGCTTCCCGCGTACGTCGCGCGCGAGCCCCGGCCCGCGGTGAACGGACCGCACGTCGCCGCCTGCGTGGCCGCCGACATCACGCCGCGGAAGCTCGTGCGAGAGAGCGCATCGCGCATGGAGCGGAGCGCGATCGCGGGATCGTTGCACCGCTCGCTCAAGTGGGCGAGCACGAGCTGGGCGAGCCCCGCATGCGCGCAATCGCGCGCGAAGAGCCCCGCGCGCCGGTTGCTCAAGTGGCCGTACGAGCCGCCGATCCGCGACTGCACGGAGGGCGGATACGGACCCGCGCGCAGCATCCCTTCGTCGTGATTCGATTCGAGCACGAGGATGTCGAGCCGCTCGAACGTCTTCCGGTAGGATGACGGCACGTGCCCCAGATCGTAAATGATTCCGGCCCGCACACCGCTCGAGCGCGCAGTCGCGAGTACGGCAACGGGCTCCGTGCCATCGTGCGGCGTGCGCACGGTGTGTACGCTCAGATCTCCGACCTCGAGCGTCGCGCCGGCCGCGAACGGACGCGCGCAAATCTCCTCCAGCAGCGGATGGCCGGCGATCGTTCCTGCGCTTGCGTACACCGTCCACTTCCAGCGCCTCGCCGCCGCGCACACGCCGCGCACGTGATCGTCGTGCTCGTGCGTCACGATCGCACTCTCGATCGACTCGGCACTCACATCGATCGCCGCGAGTCGCTTCGCGAGCTCGCGCACGGGAAAGCCTGCGTCGATCAGGATGCGCGTCCCGGCGCTTTCCACGAGCACCGCATTCCCCTCGCTCCCGCTGCCCAGCACCCACACCCGCATTTACGCGCTCCTGCTCTTTGCGTGCGACGCGCTGAGCTGCCGGCGTCCGCGCTCGCTCAGCGCCACCGACCGGCGCGACATCACGCGCGAAGCGATGTCGAGGAACTTGGGCAGGCGGAACTCACTCGCCTGCTGGCCATCCATCCACGTGAATGGCGGCACGAATTTGGGCGGCATCTCCGACCCGAACACGTTCGCGCCCGCGCCAACCACGGTCCCCGTCGTCAGTCGCGTTCCGATCCCCGTCTTCGCGTGGTCGCCTATCATCGATCCGAGCTTACTCGCACCGGTGTCCTTGTTTCCAGACGGAGTCCAGAGCTGCACGGAGCCGTACGTGTTCTTGAGATTGCTCGTGATCGTACCCGCGCCCAGGTTCACCCACCGGCCGAGATACGAGTGGCCGACGAACCCCTCGTGCCCCTTGTTCGAGTGGCCGAGCACGATGGTCTCAGAAATCTCGCCGCGGATCACGCTCCACTCGCCGATCGAGCACGCATTTACGCGGTCCCCGAGCACACTGGCATTTTCGAGCACTGCGCACGGCCCCACGAGTCGCGTGAACGCTCGCACGTTCGCGCCGCGCCGCACGAGCACCGGCCCCACGGTCACATCGAACACCACGTGCGGCTCGACCGTGGCGCCATTCTCGACGTACACCTCGTGCCCACCGATCACCGTTAGCGCCGGAGGCAGCGTGCACGCGAGATGCGGACCGAGCGCTTCGATGTCGTCCTGGAGCTGCGGCACGAGCTGCGTAATGAGCTGCCACACGTGCGTGATCCATCGCCCAGGTATGTCCACAACGTGGGTGCCAGACGCGCGCAGCGACTCGAGCGCGCGCGAGCCATCGGCGAGATCGCGTGCACTCATGCCGTTCGCGAGACGCACCGCCGCGATCACGCCATCGCAGGTCCAGACATCCGCCTCGTGCGCGCCCCAGCCGAGCGGCACGAGGCAGCGGCTGTTCGCGATGACCGAGCCGGCGCGTATCTCCGCCGCCGCCGGGGGAGCGCCCGCCTCTTCGAAATCGCGCAGATGCTCGGCCCCGATGAATCCGCTGGCCGCTGCATCCACCGCGCTTTCCCAACGCGCGCGTCCAAGTGCGATCCCCGCCCGCATCTCGCCGAATGGGCGCGTGAGCGCGAAGGGCTCGAAGCCTCGCGCGACCGCGTCATCATACAGATAGAGCTGGGTCACGAGCGTTCGCGCACGGTCGGAGGCAGCGCATCGAGCAGCTGCTTGAGCTCCGCCGCGCGATCCTTCGTGGTAACCAGGGTGAGCCCGTCGCGCGTGACGACCACGAGATCGCTCACGCCGTAGAGCACAACCGAGCCCGCGTCCGCGTGCACCACGTTGTTCGACGCCTGCACCGCGTGCACGTCGCCGAAGACGGCGTTACCGCTCTCGTCGCGCTTGCGCACGCGATGCAGCGCCGCCCACGTGCCGACATCGTCCCACCCAAAATCTCCGGGGATGACGAGCACGCGAGGGCTGCGCTCCAGCACGCCCTCGTCCACCGAAATCGGCGTCACGCTCGAGAAGAACGCGGCGATGTCGCCCGACTCCGCCAGCGGCAACGACGGAGCAACCTCCGGCGAGCGCGCCCGCACCTCCGCCAGGAAGTCCCCCGCACGCCACACGAAGATGCCGGAGTTCCAGAGATACCCGCTCGCCACCATTCGCGCTGCGGTCTCACGGTTCGGCTTCTCCGCAAACCGCGCAACGCGGCGAGCGCCGCCTGCGCCGCCGTCCACCGGATCGCCCGGCTCGATGTATCCGAAGCCGGGATCGGGACGAGCGGGCACGATCCCCACCGTCACGAGACTCTCTTCACGTTCGGCGAGCGCCGCCGCACGCGCGAGCGTCGCCCGGAACTCCGCATCGTTGCCGATGGCCCAATCGGCGTGCACGCATACCATGACGTCTTCCGCGCGACCGCGGCGCGCAATCGTTGCCGCAGCCCACGCGAGCGCGGGCGCAGTTCCGGCCGCGCGCGGCTCGGCTATCACGTTCTCCGGCGGAAGCTGCGGCAGGAGTGCACGCACCGCTGCTGCCAGCGATGCGTTGGTCACCACCAGCGTGTGCTCGGCGGGCACGAGCTCCGCGAGCCGCGACACCGTGTCCGCCAGGAGCGGCGAGTCGGTGATGAGCGGGAGCAGTTGTTTCGGACGCCTGGGAGTGCTGAGGGGCCAGAAGCGCGACCCGACGCCACCGGCGAGTATCACTGCCCAGCGACTCAACGCTCCGGAACTCCCATCTCCTCGGTCGGCACACCCGTGAGCTCCGCCGCGCGCGCATAGAGCTTCTTCGGACTGAACGGCTTCGTCAGAAACTCGTTTGCCCCCAGCTCCATTGCCTGCTTGTGGTGCTGCTCCTGACCCGCCGCGGTGAGCACGATCGCGGGCACGGCGCGCCAGCGATCGTCCGCGCGCATTTTTGCGAGCACGTCGAGTCCGGTCATGTACGGCATCATGACGTCGAGCAGCACGAGCGCGATGCTCGGATCGCTCTCCATCTGCTCGAGCGCGTCGCGCCCATCATAGGCGAGCGTCACCACGAACGGTCCTTGCTCGAGCTTCATCTTGATGATGCGCCCGATGTGTGGCTCATCGTCGGCCACGAGCACATGGATACGCTGCTCCTGCATGCTCACACCAGCGACGAGATGTTTTCGCGATTGCGGCGCAGCTCGAACAGCAGCCGACCGACGTTCGCGGACGGCTGTGCGAGCACGAGCAGAAGCGCATCGGCGGAGAGCATGGCAATCACGGCGATGCCGTGCTCGTATTCGAGAATCGTGGTGTTGAGCGCGCCGCGCGACTCGTGCGCGCCGAACTCCTCCGCGGCGGCGACGATCGATGGGACGAGCGCCGCCACGCTTTCTGCGTTCACCGACCCCGTGGTTTCGCTGTCGATGAGAAGTCCGTCGCGGCCGAGCACGACCGCCGCATCGACGCCTTCGCGCTGCCGAAGAGCGCCCACGAGATCTCGAATGGTGGCCATGCACAACTCCTGGTGGGTGAGCGAAACTACGGGAGCCGGCGGCCTGAAGTCAAGCGAAGATAACAGCTTGAAACGGTTGTGGATGCGCCCTAACCTTTCACGTTCGGCAGGCGATTTTCACCCCTACGGCGCGTGCGTCCATGAAGGTCAGATTTCTGGTGCTTTCGATTGGTGTCGGCGCCGCTGCGGCTGCCTGCGCGGATCCGTTGAAGACGAAAGCGACGCTCGCAACGATCGACGATACGGCGGCCGTGTTCGCTCTCACGGGAGCGCCCGAGAGCGCGCCGACGGCGATCAACATCACCTTCCCGCGTGCTGTGATCGCCACACCGAGTGAAAACTACGATGTCGTGTTCGACATCCGGCACGACTCGGCCTTCGCATATCCTCCGCACGCCATCTCGGTGTCGCTCACCGCCGGACTGCAGCTCGCGACCGAGCCGTTCGATCAGATCACGAAAGCACCGACCACCGGTTACAACGACACGACTCCGCAGTTCGTGAAAGCGGGCGATGTGCTACTCGTGCAATCCACGTCTGCGCAGTGCACAACTCAGGGCGTGCAGGCACGCAGGTTCATCTACGCGAAGATCGTCATCGACTCGATCTTCTACGACGAGGCGACGGCACCGCACACGCCGCGCACGATCTGGTATCGCCTGCGCAACGATCCGAACTGCGGATTCATCTCGTTCCTCGACGGCATTCCCACCAGCTGACCGTGCACGACCTCAGAACGTTGCGGGACAATCTGGAGGCGCTGCGCAGCGGGATGCGTAGGCGTCTCCAGCTCGACGCGCTTGCGCCACGCATCGACCGGGCGGAGGTCCTCGACGGCGAGCGTCGCTCGCTCATTCAGCAGGTCGAGGAGAGAAAGGCGAAGCGCAACGCGGTGAGTCAGGACGTCGCACGCCTGAAAAAGCAGAAGGAAAACGCGGACGATCTGGTTCGCGACATGCGCGCGCTTGGCGATGAGATCGCGACGATGGAAGAGCGACTCGCCGAGCGGGAGCAGGAGCTGGGCGACATCCTCCTGCAGCTCCCGAACATTCCGCTGGCGGATGTGCCCGACGGCGGCGAGGAGAGCAACCGCGTCGTGCGCACGTGGGGCGAGCCGCGCGCCAGCGAGGGCGTGAGACCGCATTGGGAGATCGGGGAGCAACTCGGCATTCTCGATCTTGCGGCAGGTGCCAAGGTCTCGGGCTCGGGCTTCATCGTGCTGCGGAGCGGCGGCGCGCGGCTGGTGCGCGCGCTGATGTCCTTCATGCTCGATCTTCATACGCGCGAGCATGGCTACGAGGAGGCGTGGGTGCCGTTTCTGGTCAATCGCGACACGATGACCGGCACGGGACAGCTGCCCAAGTTCGAAGAGGATGCGTATCGCACGGACGATGATCTCTTTCTGATCCCGACGGCCGAGGTGCCGCTCACGAATCTGCTGCGCGGCGAAATCCTCGAGGCGAGTGCGCTTCCGCGCGCGCTCACCGCGTACACCCCGTGCTTCCGCCGGGAGGCTGGAGCGGCAGGGAAGGACACGCGCGGGCTCATCCGCGTCCACCAGTTCGACAAGGTGGAGCTCGTGCGATTCGCGCCGCCTGAAAGCTCGGCTGAGCAACTCGAGTTGCTCACGGGCCACGCGGAGCGCGTACTGCAGCTTCTCGGGCTTCCGTACCGCGTGCTCCTGCTCGCTGCAGGCGATACGGGATTCTCATCAGCGAAGACATATGATCTCGAGGTGTGGGCGCCGGGGGTCGGGAAGTGGCTCGAGGTGTCGTCGTGCAGCAACTTCGGCGAATTTCAGGCGCGCCGCGCGAACATACGGTATCGCCCCGCGCCGGGTGAGAAGCCGCGCTTCGTGCATACGCTCAACGGCTCGGCGCTCGCGTTTCCGCGCACGATCATCGCCATCCTCGAGCACTATCAGCGCCCGGATGGCACCGTCACGATACCGGACGTGCTCCGCCCGTATTTCGGCGGCGATCTCCTCGCATAGCCGATGCGCGGCCGTGCGCCCGTCATCATCCTCGGAGTGCTGCTCGGGCTGCTGCTCGGCGCATACATTCTCTTTTCGCGTCGGGTAGTGCTCGAGCTGCGGCGTGACGCGGGCCGCTCGGGACAGATGTACGCGCGTGTGTTTCGCGCACTGGCAGATCCGCGGCCGGACGCGGGGAACGACGCATTGCTCGATCTGGCGCGCAGCATCGATGCACTCGGAGTTCCCGTGATCGTTACGGACGACAGGGGCGTGCCGACGGCAGCCGCCAACTTGCCGTTCAAGGCGCCGCTCTCCGATCCGAAGGTTCGTGAGTACATCCCATTCCTCGATCGGATGAATCCGCCCGTGGTCGAGCGCGGGATCGGAATGGTGCACTTCGGCGACAGCCAGCTGATCACCAGTCTGCGGTTCATACCGGTCGTGCTCGCGTCGCTGCTCGCCTTCGTGTTCCTCGCTGGGCTCTACACGCTGCGCACGCGCAATCGTGCGGATCGCGAGCGCGTGTGGGCGGGAATGGCGCGCGAGTCGGCACACCAGCTGGCGACGCCGCTCTCGAGCCTCAGCGGATGGCTGGAGCTGCTGCGCGAGCAGAGTCCGGACTCGCTATCGGCGTCCGCGATCGCGCACATGGAGGGCGATCTCGAGCGGCTGCAGCGCGTGTCGCATCGTTTCGAGCGCATTGGACGGCCGCCGCGCCGCGACCTCGTGGATCTGGGCGCGCTCGTCGTGCGCGTGGGGAACTACTTCCAGGCGCGCGTGCCGACGCTGGCGCATCGCGTCACGATCGTGGCGTCCGGCGGGAACGAGCCGCTCACGATCGAGGGCGACGAGGTGCTGCTGGAGTGGGCACTCGAAGTACTCGTGAAGAACGGGCTCGATGCGCTCGCTGGGCGCGGCGGACGCATGTACATCACGACCAAGCGCCTCGACCCCGACCGCGTGCGCCTTCGCGTCGCTGACGACGGGCCGGGGATCCCGCGCGAGATGCGCGCGCGAATTTTCGAGCCCGGCTTTTCGACGAAGGAATCGGGGTGGGGCATTGGGCTCTCCCTCGCGAAGCGCATCGCGGAGGAAAATCATCGCGGGCGCCTCGTGCTCACGCCGTCGGAGAAAGGCGCGACCTTCGACATTATACTTCAGGGATGAGCAGCTCCCCCGCCACCGCATTGTCCGAAGACGCACTCGCCAAGCTGAATCCCGCCCAGCGCGAGGCTGTACTCCACTTCGAAGGTCCGATTCTCGTGCTGGCCGGCGCGGGCTCGGGAAAGACGCGGGTGCTCACCACGCGGATCGCGCGGCTGATCGAGCATCACGGCGTCGACCCGTCGCGCATCCTGGCCGTCACGTTCACGAACAAGGCCGCGGGCGAGATGCGCGAGCGGATCTCGAAGCTGATCGGCGAGATGCCCACGGGCATGTGGGTGGGCACCTTTCACGCGATCGGCGCGCGCATGCTGAGGCGCGAGGCGCACCTGGTGGGCCGCACGGCGAGCTTTACGATCTACGATGAGGATGACTCGCTCGCGGCCGTGCGGCGCATCATGGATCGGCTCAAGATTTCCACCAAGACGTGGTCACCAAAGGCGCTTCGCAATGCCATCTCGGGAGCGAAGAATGCGCTTGTCTCGCCGGAGGAGTACGCGAAGCTCGCGATGGATCCGCTCAGCAAGGCCGCGTCGCTCGTCTACGACCAGTGGGAGCGCACGCTGCGCGACGCGAACGCGGTGGACTTCGACGATCTTCTCGTGCTCCCCGTGCGCGTACTGCAGCAGAATCCGGATCGCGTGGATGCGTATCGCGAGCGCTTCAACTTTCTGCTCGTCGACGAGTATCAGGATACGAACCGTGCGCAGTACGAGTTCGTGAAGCTTCTCGCCGGGGCAGACGGCAACGTGCTCGTCGTTGGCGATGACGATCAGAGCATCTACGGATGGCGCGGCGCCGACATTCGGAACATTCTCGACTTCGAGCGCGACTTCCCGACAGCCGCCGTCGTGCGTCTCGAGGACAACTACCGCTCCACCCCGCAGGTGCTCGATCTTGCCAACGCCGTGATCAGCGCGAACACGGGCCGCCGGGGAAAGACGCTGCGCGCGACGCTGCCCTCGGGCGATGCGATAACGCAGGTCGCGACGCTCGACGAGCGCGACGAGGCGGAATTCGTGGCGGAGGAGATCGCGACGCTGAGCAGCGGCGCGCGCGCGCTCGACTACCGCGCGATCGCGGTGCTGTATCGCACGAACTCACAGAGCCGCGCGCTGGAAGAATCGCTGCGCAAGCGCGCGATCCCATACCGGCTCGTAGGCGCCGTGCGCTTCTACGACCGCCGTGAGATTCGCGATCTCATGAGCTATCTCAAGCTCATCGCGAATCCCGCCGACGATGAGGCGTTTCTGCGCGCCGTCGCAGTGCCGCGCCGCGGCCTCGGCGATGCGACGCTCGAGACACTGGCAGGCATTGCGCGCGATGCAGGCCGGCCCATGCTCGAGATCGCGGCCGACTCGGCGCGACTTGCCACGCTGCGCCCCGCGGCGCGGCAGGCGCTCGCGGATTTCTCCGCGATGATTCTGCGACAGCGCGAGAACGCCAGGGATAGCGCGGTTGATGAGCTCCTGCGCAACGTCATCGAGGAGATTCGATTCGCGGATCACCTCAAGTCCGAAGGGCCCGAGGGAATGGAGCGCATCGAGAACGTGAAGGAGTTGATCGCGGGCGCGTCGGAGACCGTCGCTGACGAGGGCGGAGAGCTCGGGCTCACGCCGCTCGACCACTTTCTTCAGCACGCCTCGCTCATCACGGATGTCGATCGCCAGAATCCGAACGCGGACGCGGTCACCATGATGACGCTGCACAATGCGAAGGGGCTCGAGTTTCCAGCCGTCTTCATCACCGGGCTCGAGGACGGACTCTTTCCGCTGCGTCGCGCGCAGGATACGCCGGATGAGATGGAGGAGGAGCGTCGCCTCTTTTATGTGGGGATCACGCGCGCCATGCGCACACTGTATCTCTCCCACGCGCGCAGCCGGCGCCGGAATGGGGAAACGATGCAGTGCATTCCGTCGAGCTTCCTGAAGCCAATTCCCCCGGGGCTCGTGACGCAGCGCTCCTCCTTCAAGCTGCGCGGAAGCACGCGCGCGGTGCCGACCTTTTCGCAGTCGCCATCCGCACGACGCCCGGGACAGGCAGTTGATCGGTCGTGGGTGTTCAGCGAAGACGATGTCTCGCAGGACGCGCCGCGGTTCGTGAAAGGTGAGCGCGTGAAGCACGCGCGCTTCGGGTCGGGCACGGTCACCGAGCTCTCGGGCGTCGCGCGCGACATGAAAGTCACCGTCGAGTTCGACGACGAGACGATCGGCAGCAAGCGGCTCGTCGTGCAATACGCTGGTCTCGAACGAGGATTCGACTGATGCCTGTGCGTCCGGATGATGTCCGCCACGTGGCGGCGCTCGCGCGACTCGCGGTGCCGGAAAGTCAGCTCCCCGAGCTCGTGGCCCAGCTCAACGGGATCCTGTCGCACATGGATGCGCTGGGACAGGTGGACACCAAGGGCGTGATCGCCACCGAAGGCGTGGGCGACGCCGCGATGCCACTTCGCATGGACATCGGTCCGCCGATTCCGCTCGTGCGGGCGATCGACTCGTTCGCGCCGCAGGTGCGCGACGCATTTCTCCTCGTGCCGCGCCTCGCGACACACGAGACTGCCGGCGACGGCGAGTCCGTCGAGTGAGCGTGAGCGCCGTATCCGCGGTCCGCGATGCGTTCGCGCGCATGGCGGACGTCGATGCCGGCCCCACGGGGCTCAACTGCATCCTCTGGTCGGATGAAGCCCGCGCGCTCGTCGAGGCGAAGGCCGTGGATGGAGCGACGACGCCGGGTGGGCTCGCCGGCATCCCGTTCGTCGCCAAGGACAACATCGCGACCACGCATCTCCAGACGACGTGCGGCTCGCGCATTCTCGAAGGCTACGTGAGCCCGTACGAGGCGACGGTGATCACGCGGTTGCGGGATGCGGGCGCGGTGCTCGTGGGCAAGTCGAACTGCGATGAGTTCGCGATGGGAAGCTCCAACGAGTACAGCGCGTGGGGGCCGGTGCTCAATCCCGTCGATCGCACGCGAGTGCCCGGCGGTTCGTCCGGCGGCTCGGCCGCATCGGTTGCCGCCGGAATCGTGCCGATCGCGCTCGGCTCCGAGACCGGCGGCTCCGTTCGGCAGCCTGCGTCGTACTGCGGGATCGTTGGCGTGAAGCCGACATACGGACGCGTGAGCCGTTTCGGGCTCGTGGCCTTCGCGTCGTCGCTCGACCAGGTCGGCGTCTTCGGCGCGACTGTCGACCACGCGGCGCGTGCGCTCGAGGTGATCGCCGGCCGCGACCCGCGCGATGCCACCAGCGCCGATACTCCCGTCGATCGCTACCACTCCGCCGCAACCAAAGATTTGAAGGATGTCGTGATCGGCCGTCCGCGGGAGTACTTCCCGAAGTCGCTCGACGCTCGCGTCGCGCAGCGCTGCGACGCCGCGCTCGATGCGTTCCGGGCGCGCGGCGCGGAGGTGCGCGACGTCTCGCTTCCGCATACGGAGCTCGCGATCCCCGTTTACTACATCATAGCACCAGCCGAGGCGTCCTCGAACCTCGCGCGCTTCGATGGGGTGCGATACGGCTTGCGCGTGCCGGCGGACGGGCTGTGGGAGATGTACGAGCGGACGCGCACGCGCGGCTTCGGGCCGGAGGTCACGCGCAG